>NZ_JAXCLX010000010.1 GCF_034044635.1 Dongia rigui | reverse complement strand
CAGGCGGACCTTGCCGTCGGCGGATCGGTGCTTGGCAATGGCAGCGCCGTCGCGGACACGCTGATCGTCAAATCGGCCACCATCGATCTGACCAACACGACCCTGACGGGCGTCGAGATTCTGAAGGCCGGCCTCAGCGCCGCCACCAATTTCACCGTCGATTCCCTCGATCTCGCCGCGGGCGGTTCTGTGATCGGCAGCAGCGGCAGCGATACGCTGACGACCAATGACACGGCGCTCGATCTGACCAGCACCACGCTGACCAGCATCGAAAAGCTGGCCGCCGGTACGGGCAGCGACACGACCTTCACCGTCAATCAGGCTGATCTCGCCGCTGGCGGCAGCGTCACTGGCGGCGCCGGCACCGCCGACACCCTGGTGATCACGGGCACCAGCTTCGACATCTCCAGCACGTCGGTCACCAGCGTCGAAAAGCTGCAGGCCGGATCGAATGCTGCCACCACCTTCACCGTCAACCAGGCGGACCTCGCCTCGGGCGGCACCATCATCGGCGGCGCGGGCAGCGATACGCTGACCACGAAGGAAGCGGCCCTCAACCTCACCAGCACGAC
>NZ_JAXCLX010000009.1 GCF_034044635.1 Dongia rigui | reverse complement strand
GGCGGCACCATCATCGGCGGCGCGGGCAGCGATACGCTGACCACGAAGGAAGCGGCCCTCAACCTCACCAGCACGACGCTGAGCAGCATCGAGACCTTGCGCGCGGCGGTTACGGGTACGGCCTTCACGGTCGATACCGGCGATTTGGCGGCCGTGACCAGCGTTACCGGCAGCACCGGCGTCGACACATTGATCGTCAACGACAACGCGTTCGACCTCACCAGCGTGGCTGTGACCAGCATCGAAAAGCTGACGGCTGGCCTCGGCACCGACACGACCTTCACCGTCGATGCGGCAGATCTGGCCAGCGGCGGCAGCGTTATCGGCAGCACCGGCACAGACACGCTGACCATTCTCGGCACCGCCTTTAACCTCGCCAGCACCGGCATCCAGAGCGTCGAAGTGTTGCAGGCCGGTTCGGCTTCGGCGACGACCTTCACGCTCGATCAGGCGGATCTTGTCACCGGCGGCTCGGTGATCGGCAGTTCCGGCAGCGACACGATCGTCGCCAAGGGCTCGGTCCTCAATCTCGCCAGCACCGACCTCACCAGCATCGAAAAGCTGCAGGGCTCGCTGTCGGCGACGACCTTCACGGTCGACCAGAGCGATCTCAGCAGCGTCATCTCGATTACCGGCAGCACCGGCACTGATACGGTTGCCGCAGCCGACGCGGCGCTCGACCTCACCAGCACGGCGCTCAACAGCATCGAAATTCTGAAAGGTGCTGCGGGCGGTACGACCTTCACCGTGGACGGCATCGGCGCGACCGGTGCGGATCTGGTTGCCGGGGGCAGTGTCGTTGGCGTCAACTCGACGACGATCGATACCCTGATCATCAAGGGCACGACGTTCGACACCACCAGCACCACGCTGGACAAGATCGAAATCCTGCAATCCGGTTCGACCGATGCGACGACCTTCAAGGTCGACCAGGCGGATCTGGCAACGAGTGGCACGGTCCAGGGTGACGCCGGGACGGCGGCCCTCGATACGCTGATCGTCAAGGGCACCAGTGCCAACCTCACCAGCACCACGCTGACCGACGTCGAGATTCTGCAGGCTGGCTCGACCGCCGCGACGACCTTCACCGTCGACCAGGCGGACCTTGCCGTCGGCGGATCGGTGCTTGGCAATGGCAGCGCCGTCGCGGACACGCTGATCGTCAAATCGGC
>NZ_JAXCLX010000008.1 GCF_034044635.1 Dongia rigui | reverse complement strand
CTTACTCGACGATCTTGGCGACGACGCCGGCGCCGACGGTGCGGCCGCCTTCGCGGATCGCGAAGCGCAGGCCTTCATCCATGGCGATCGGGGCAATCAGATTGACCGTCATCGCGATGTTGTCGCCGGGCATCACCATCTCGGTGCCTTCCGGCAATTCCACCGTCCCCGTCACGTCCGTCGTGCGGAAGTAGAACTGCGGGCGATAGTTGGAGAAGAACGGCGTGTGACGGCCACCCTCTTCCTTGGTCAAAATGTAGGCTTCCGCCTTGAACTTCGTGTGCGGCGTGATCGAACCGGGCTTCGCCAGAACCTGGCCACGCTCGACGTCCTCACGCTTCGTGCCGCGCAGCAGCGCGCCGATGTTGTCGCCGGCCTCGCCGCTATCGAGCAGCTTCCTAAACATTTCAACGCCGGTCACGGTCGTCTTCACGGTGGCCTTCAGACCAACGATCTCGACTTCCTCGCCGACCTTCACGATGCCGCGCTCGACGCGACCGGTCACAACCGTGCCACGGCCCGAGATCGAGAACACGTCTTCGACCGGCATCAGGAACGGACGATCCTTCGGACGCTCCGGCTGCGGAATGGCGGTATCGACCGCCTCCATCAGCTTCAGGATCGCGTCATGACCCAGCTCCGGGCTCTTGTTCTCCAGCGCGCACAGCGCCGAACCACGGATGATCGGGATCGTGTCGCCCGGGAATTCGTACTTCGACAGCAGCTCGCGCACTTCCAGCTCAACCAGGTCGAGCAGTTCCGCGTCGTCCACCATGTCGCACTTGTTCATGAACACCACCAGCGCCGGCACGCCGACCTGGCGGGCCAGCAGGATGTGCTCGCGCGTCTGCGGCATCGGGCCGTCGGCGGCCGAAACCACCAGGATCGCACCGTCCATCTGCGCCGCGCCCGTGATCATGTTCTTCACGTAGTCGGCATGGCCCGGGCAATCGACGTGCGCGTAGTGGCGGTTCTTCGTCTCGTACTCAACGTGAGCCGTCGAGATCGTGATGCCGCGCGCCCGCTCTTCCGGCGCCTTGTCGATCTGGTCGTACGCCGTGAACGTGGCGCCGCCCGTCTCTGCCAGAACCTTCGTGATCGCCGCCGTCAGCGACGTCTTGCCGTGGTCAACGTGGCCGATCGTGCCAACGTTGCAGTGCGGCTTGTTACGCTCGAATTTAGCCTTCGCCAT
>NZ_JAXCLX010000007.1 GCF_034044635.1 Dongia rigui | reverse complement strand
GATTGGTTGCGGGAAGAGGATTTGAACCTCTGACCTTCAGGTTATGAGCCTGACGAGCTACCGGGCTGCTCCATCCCGCGTTAAGCGTGTCTGGCGTATGAGCCAGAAGTAGGAAAGGCGCGCTGAATGTTTAGCGCGCCTTTGAAGTGTTTGATTGTAGTTCTGATGCAATTTGTATTCGGGCTTTGAAGACCTGGCGGCGACCTACTCTCCCGCGTCTTGAGACGAAGTACCATTGGCGCTGAGGGTTTTCACGGCCGAGTTCGGGATGGGATCGGGTGCAGGCCCCTCGCCATAACCACCAGGTCATCGAAGGCCGAATGCAATAGATTACCCCTGCCGCGAAGGCGGCGAGAGGCAAGATTACCACTGTCGCGAAGGCGACAAGAACAATGCGCTTAGCGCGCAAAGTCTGTGAACTGCTGAATGTGCCGAGGCCATTCGGTTTGCTTTGCAAGTATGAAGGCAAAGCATCAAGCCAATGGAGCGATTAGTACCGGTTAGCTCCGCACATTACTGTGCGTCCACACCCGGCCTATCAACGTGATGGTCTTTCACGGCTCTCGTAGGGAGTACTCGTTTTGAGGTGGGTTTCCCGCTTAGATGCTTTCAGCGGTTATCCCGACCGTACATAGCTACCCGGCGATGCCGTTGGCACGACAACCGGTACACCAGAGGTACGTTCACCCCGGTCCTCTCGTACTAGGGGCAAATCCTCGCAATACTCCAACACCCACGGCAGATAGGGACCGAACTGTCTCACGACGTTCTGAACCCAGCTCACGTACCACTTTAAATGGCGAACAGCCATACCCTTGGGACCTGCTCCAGCCCCAGGATGTGATGAGCCGACATCGAGGTGCCAAACGACTCCGTCGATATGGACTCTTGGGAGTCATCAGCCTGTTATCCCCAGCGTACCTTTTATCCGTTGAGCGATGGCCCGTCCACGTGGGACCACCGGATCACTATGACCGACTTTCGTCTCTGCTCGACTTGTCAGTCTCGCAGTCAGGCGGGCTTATGCCATTGCACTCGACAGCTGATTTCCGACCAGCCTGAGCCCACCATCGCGCGCCTCCGTTACTCTTTGGGAGGCGACCGCCCCAGTCAAACTACCCACCATGCAGGGTCCCGGTCCCGGATAACGGGACGCGGTTAGATATCAGAGAACCAAAGGGTGGTATTTCAACGTTGCCTCCACACTGACTGGCGCCAGCGCTTCATAGGCTCCCACCTATCCTACACATTCATTCCCTAATACCACTGCAAAGCTATAGTAAAGGTGCATGGGGTCTTTCCGTCTAACCGCGGGTACTCCGCATCTTCACGGAGAATTCAATTTCGCTGAGTTGGTGTTGGAGACAGTGGGGAAGTCGTTACGCCATTCGTGCAGGTCGGAACTTACCCGACAAGGAATTTCGCTACCTTAGGACCGTTATAGTTACGGCCGCCGTTTACTGGGGCTTCGATTCAGAGCTTGCACCCCTCCTCTTAACCTTCCAGCACCGGGCAGGCGTCAGACCCTATACGTCGTCTTAAAGACTTCGCAGAGCCCTGTGTTTTTGTTAAACAGTCGCCACCCCCTGCTCTGTGCCCCCCACCCGTAGTTGCCTACAGATGGGGCCCTCTTCTCCCGAAGTTACGAGGGCAATTTGCCGAGTTCCTTCAACACCATTCTCTCAAGCGCCTTGGTATACTCTACCAGTCCACCTGTGTCGGTTTAGGGTACGGTCTATACGCTGGAGTTATTTCCCGGAACACCTTCGCTGCACCCACAATCCGATAAGCAGGTACAACACACAGCATTCGTCACTTCCAGCAGGCCCTGGAATATTAACCAGGTTCCCATCGACTACGCCTTTCGGCCTCGCCTTAGGGGCCGGCTCACCCTGCGCGGATTAACCTTGCGCAGGAACCCTTGGACTTACGGCGACAGTGTCTCTCACACTGTTTATCGCTACTCATGTCAGCATTCTCGCTTCCGTTACCTCCAGCATGGCTCACGCCACACCTTCACAGGCTTGCGGAACGCTCCGCTACTGCGTGATGAAGGACGCTACCTTCATCACACCCACAGCTTCGGTGCATGGCTTTAGCCCCGTTACATTTTCGGCGCAGGACGGCTTAACTAGACCAGTGAGCTATTACGCTTTCTTTAAAGGATGGCTGCTTCTAAGCCAACCTCCTGGCTGTCTTGGCCTTCCCACATCCTTTCCCACTTAGCCATGACTTGGGGACCTTAGCTGGTGGTCTGGGCTCTTCCCCTCTCGACGACGAACCTTAGCACCCGCCGTCTGTCTGCCGGACTATAACCCGTTGGTATTCGGAGTTTGGTTAGGTTTGGTAAGGATCGCTCCCCCCTAGCCCATCCAGTGCTCTACCCCCAACGGTGAACATCCGGCGCTCTACCTAAATAGATTTCGCGGAGAACCAGCTATTTCCGAGTTTGATTGGCCTTTCACCCCTATCCACAGGTCATCCCAATCCTTTTCAACGGATACGAGTTCGGCCCTCCAGTCGGTGTTACCCGACCTTCAGCCTGCCCATGGATAGATCACCCGGTTTCGGGTCTCATCCTACGAACTATGGTCGCCCTATTCAGACTCGCTTTCGCTACGCCTTCATCTATCGACTTAAGCTCGCTCGTAAGACGAACTCGCTGACCCATTATACAAGAGGTACGCGGTCACCACGCCCAAGTTGCCTCGGGGAGGCTCCCACTGCTTGTAGGCATTCGGTTTCAGGTACTATTTCACTCCCCTCATCGGGGTGCTTTTCACCTTTCCCTCACGGTACTGGTTCACTATCGGTCATTGAGGAGTACTTAGGCTTGGAGGGTGGTCCCCCCATGTTCAGACAGGATTTCACGTGTCCCGCCCTACTCAAGGATATAAAGCCTTCCTACCCGTACGGGGCTATCACCCACTATGGCCCGACTTTCCAGACGGTTCCGGTTCGAAGACTAAATACCACTGGCCTGGTCCGCGTTCGCTCGCCACTACTAACGGAGTCTCGTTTGATGTCCTTTCCTCCAGGTACTGAGATGTTTCAGTTCCCTGGGTTCGCCTCCTTACCCTATGGATTCAGATAAGGATCACCTTGCGGTGGGGTTTCCCCATTCGGAAATTCACGGATCAAAGCTTGCTCGCAGCTCCCCGTGACTTATCGCAACGTGCTACGTCCTTCATCGCCTCTCAATGCCAAGGCATCCACCAAATGCCCTTAACGCGCTTGATACTTAAACCTTCAATCTCACAAGCTGAGACCAAAGGCCTCGGCACACTCAGCAGTTCAGTTGGTAATCTATACGACCACAGGCTCAGTAGATGACAGCTCATCTCCCCCAACCATTGGCCAAAGCCAACGCTTAGGTGAGTTTCGCAGCCACCCACATGCGGTTTATACGGAAAGACCGCCCGTGGTCGCTTGCATCAGATCTACAATGACAAACAGCTTTTCAAAGACACGCACCAGGCCTTGACCCAGTGCTTCGTCCCCAAACTTATACGGCTCGAACCAGCTTAGAGCGGCTCGCGCAAACGATGGTGGGCCAGGGAAGATTTGAACTTCCGACCTCACGCTTATCAAGCGCGCGCTCTAACCAGCTGAGCTACTAGCCCATTACTTCCGAGAAACATGTAATCACGACCGCTCCTGGTGGAGCCGATCGGGATCGAACCGACGACCTCAAGCTTGCAAAGCTAGCGCTCTCCCAACTGAGCTACGGCCCCAACGGAGCATCAAACTCCGCCACTCGACAACGTCATCTCTGACGCTATCAAGCTTGTTTCTCGAGAAGGGATACGCAGACGGCGGACCCGGTAGGTTGCCCCACCAGACCATCAAGCAGACGAATTGGTTTTTGTAGTTGTTAAGTAAAGCCAAGGAGGTTGTGAGACCCTACCCTTTAGCTTCCTTAGAAAGGAGGTGATCCAGCCGCAGGTTCCCCTACGGCTACCTTGTTACGACTTCACCCCAGTCACTGACCTTACCGTGGTAGGCTGCCTCCTTGCGGTTAGCACACCTGCTTCGGGTAAAGCCAACTCCCATGGTGTGACGGGCGGTGTGTACAAGGCCCGGGAACGTATTCACCGCGCCATGCTGATGCGCGATTACTAGCGATTCCAACTTCATGCACTCGAGTTGCAGAGTGCAATCCGAACTGAGATGGCTTTTTGAGATTGGCTTGGCCTCGCGGCCTCGCTCCCCATTGTCACCACCATTGTAGCACGTGTGTAGCCCAACCCGTAAGGGCCATGAGGACTTGACGTCATCCCCGCCTTCCTCCGGCTTGTCACCGGCAGTTTCTTCAGAGTGCCCAACTAAATGATGGCAACTGAAGATGAGGGTTGCGCTCGTTGCGGGACTTAACCCAACATCTCACGACACGAGCTGACGACAGCCATGCAGCACCTGTGTGAAAGCCAGCCGAACTGAAGAACCTCATCTCTGAAGTCCATACTTTCCATGTCAAGGGTTGGTAAGGTTCTGCGCGTTGCTTCGAATTAAACCACATGCTCCACCGCTTGTGCGGGCCCCCGTCAATTCCTTTGAGTTTTAATCTTGCGACCGTACTCCCCAGGCGGAGTGCTTAATGCGTTAGCTGCGACACTGAAAAGCTAAGCTTCCCAACGTCTAGCACTCATCGTTTACGGCGTGGACTACCAGGGTATCTAATCCTGTTTGCTCCCCACGCTTTCGCGCCTCAGCGTCAATGTCGGTCCAGATAGCCGCCTTCGCCACCGGTGTTCTTCCCAATATCTACGAATTTCACCTCTACACTGGGAATTCCGCTATCCTCTCCCGAATTCAAGCCATCCAGTATTAAGTGCAGTCCCCAGGTTGAGCCCAGGACTTTCACACCTAACTTAAACGGCCGCCTACGCGCCCTTTACGCCCAGTAATTCCGAACAACGCTAGCCCCCTTCGTATTACCGCGGCTGCTGGCACGAAGTTAGCCGGGGCTTATTCTCCAGGTACAGTCATCATCTTCCCTGGCAAAAGAGCTTTACAACCCTAAGGCCTTCATCACTCACGCGGCATTGCTGGATCAGGGTTGCCCCCATTGTCCAATATTCCCCACTGCTGCCTCCCGTAGGAGTCTGGGCCGTATCTCAGTCCCAGTGTGGCTGATCATCCTCTCAGACCAGCTACCGATCGTCGGCTTGGTAGGCCTTTACCCCACCAACTACCTAATCGGACGCGGGCCCCTCTTCTGGCGATAAATCTTTCCTCTCGCGAGGGCATTCGGTATTAGCCGCAGTTTCCCGCGGTTATCCCGAACCAAAAGGCAGGTTCCCACGTGTTACTCACCCGTCCGCCACTCTCACCTAGCAAGCTAGGATCCCGTTCGACTTGCATGTGTTAGGCATGCCGCCAGCGTTCGTTCTGAGCCAGGATCAAACTCTCAGGTTAATCTCGCCAAGCTTTCGGGCCGAAACCCTAATCACCGACGTTAACCAATTGATCCGTCGCAAAACACGTCATCGTCTTACTGCATAGTGGACTTCAAACCACA
>NZ_JAXCLX010000006.1 GCF_034044635.1 Dongia rigui | reverse complement strand
TCCAAAGGACATCGGAAACCAGCCTGCGCCCAGTCTTCCTGAGCCTGTGCCGGGGGACAGCCGAGCGATGGCAGATGAGCGGAGTAGGCCCCGTCGTGCCAAGTGATGTGCGCGCAGTTTTAATAGTATCAAATTCCCATTTCGGAGTCAAGAACAAAATAGGAACATTTATCTGGGCTCCCCGTCCGCCACCTGTCATGCCCCGGCTTGGCCGGGGCGTTCACGCGTTGTTTTCGTCGTGTTGCTGGCACACTCGTGGATCCCCCGCCCCAGCCGACGAATGTCGGCATTCGCCGACGGCGGGGGATGACACGAGGTTGCGGGACGGCCGGCAGACAAACAAAAACGGCCGGCGTGTTGGCGCCGGCCGTTTGGGTGTTTCAGGTCAAAGAGCTGATCAATAGGGCGAGAGCGCGTTGACCAGATCCTTGGTGTTGGGGTTGGAGACCTTGCGGTCGATGACGATGTGCTGGGGCAGGGTGCCGGCGCCGTAATAGACGGCGTTCCAGTCGTTCTTCCTCAAGATGCCGGCGCCGTTGAAGCTGACGCCACCATAGAGTCCGGCGGTCTTGGCGAAGGTGTAAACGTCGGCGTCGAGATTGGTGGTGGTGTTGGCGCCGATGCCCTTGCCGATGGGGCCGGCCGCCACCGACATGTCGCCACCGAATTTCATCTGGTCGTTGAGCACGGCCTGGAGGGCCTTGTCGCTCATGATGGTGAAGATGGTCTCGGACGACTGGCCGCCGATCTGGAGGCCCACGGAGCCCGCCGCCAGCGTGTAGAAGGCGGGCTGGCTCCAGCCCTGATTGGCGTCGCGCACCATGAGGACGCCATTGCCGCCTTCGCCGCCGATGACGAAGCTGGCCTTGAAGATGTCGGGGAAGATCATCACCGCCTTGGCGCGCTTCAGATAGCCGGGCAACTCACCGAATTCCAATGACCCGATCAGCTTTTCAAAAGTGATGCGCGCTTTGTCGACCAGTTCCTGCTGCGGCGTCAGCGCTGCGGCCGGGCTGATGCGGCCAAGGGCTGCGGCGAGGCTCAGGCCTGCGGCGCCGCGCGCAAGGGCGCGGCGGGTAAGCGGTGTGCGCAGAAAACTCATGCCTTGATCTCCTCGTAAATTGGGCTGCTCTGAACGGGAGCAGGGTCGTTTGGTTCCCGCGGGCGGCGCCACAGGTGTTAACGGGGTGCTGTTAACGGCGCGCGACTCGGGAGATGTCTCGCAATCACAGATAAACCCGCCGGACTCGCCCTGCAATGCGGCTCACGGAGGTTTGAGGAGTGGCGAGACCCGTCACTTGCGGCCCCCTCCCGCCTCCCCCCTGAAGGGGGAGGAGAGGAGAGCGAGGTGCCGACATGAACACGGTCGGAAAGCCCTGCCATCTTCAGGGGTGCGGGGCGCGACGTGACGGGCGTTACGCGCCCTTTGCCAGCGCCATGTAGTTGACGTCGAGGTCGCGGCTTAAGCGGAAGCTGTCCTTGAACGGGTTGTAGGAGACGCCGGTGAGTTCCGCGAGTTCGAGGCCGTGGCGGCGGAGGCCGCGTGCCATTTCGGAGGGGCGGATGAAGCGGTTCCAGTCATGGGTGCCCCGGGGCAGCCAACGCATGATGTATTCGGCGCCGACAATGGCCATGGCGTAGCTTTTCACGGTGCGCGACATGGTGGCGAGGAAGAGGAGGCCGCCGGGTTTGAGGAGCTTGGCACAGGCGCCGAGGAATGCATCGACATCGGCCACATGCTCGATGACTTCCATGGCGAGCACGACGTCGAACTGTTTCCCTTGCGCCACCAGATCCTCGGCGGCGCAGTTGAGATAGGTGATTTTGACACCCGCCTGTTCGGCATGAAGCCGCGCCACTTCGACATTGCGCGGGGTGGCATCGACGCCGGTGACGCTGGCGCCGAGGCGCGCCAGCGGTTCGGCGAGGAGGCCGCCGCCGCTGCCGATGTCGATGAGGCTCAAGTCGGCAAGCGGCAGTGCTGCCTCCGCGTCGCGGCCGAAATGGGCGATGGCCTTGTCACGGATATAGCCGACGCGGACCGGGTTGAGGCGGTGCAGCGGGCGGAACTTGCCCACCGGATCCCACCAGCTTTCGGCCATGGCGGCGAACTTCTCGACCTCGGCAAGGTCAATTGTTGAGCGGCCAGTGCCTGAATTTTCGCCATCGGGGCCGTGGTGATCTGCGTGCGGCGCAGTGCTGGCGGCCGGTGCCGGAGCCATGGTGCATACCCTTCAAGTAATTGAGAAAACATGGCCCCGCCCGGGCGGGAAAGCTTGCGTCCGGGCGTTGCCTTGAGTATGGATACGCCCGCCCGGCAAAACAAGATTTCACCTTGCATTATTTCGCTTCCCCGAAGACATGCGGGAGAGGTCATATTTTCCCGGCCATTCGAAGGGTTTAGGGGCATTTCCCGATGAGCGTTAGCGGTTTGCAGAGCGGGTCCAAGAAGACCCGGATCGTGATGAAATTCGGCGGCACCTCGGTTGCCAATATCGAGCGCATCAAATCGGTCGCTCAGCGCGTAAAACGGGAAGTTGATGCCGGCCACGAGGTGGCGGTGGTGGTTTCGGCGATGTCCGGCGTCACCAACCAGCTGGTCGATTGGTGCAAGGAAATCGCCCCGCTGCACGATGCGCGGGAATACGACACGGTGGTGGCGTCCGGCGAGCAGGTGACGTGCGGGTTGACCGCCATCGCCCTCCAGGAGCTGGGCGTCAATGCGCGCTCCTGGCTGGGTTGGCAGGCGCCCATTGTGACCGACGACGCCCACGGCAAGGCCCGCATCGTCTCGATCGCCGGGGAAGAGTTGGACAAGCGTTTTGCGCAAGGTCAGGTCGCGGTCTTCGCCGGCTTCCAGGGCGTGGGGCCCGATAACCGGGTGACGACGCTGGGGCGCGGTGGGTCGGATACGTCGGCGGTGGCCATCGCCGCGGCGATCAAGGCCGACCGCTGCGACATCTTCACCGATGTCGACGGTGTCTATACGACCGACCCCAGGATCGTCGCCAAGGCGCAGAAACTGGATAAGATCACCTATGAGGAAATGCTGGAAATGGCGTCGCTGGGCGCCAAGGTCCTGCAGACCCGCTCGGTGGAAATGGCGATGAAGCATCGCGTGCGTGTGCAGGTTCTCTCGAGCTTCGAGGACAAGCCCGGGACGCTGGTGGTGGATGAGGAAGAGATCATGGAAAAGGAATTGGTGAGCGGCATCGCCTATAGCCGCGACGAAGCGAAGATCACGCTGACGCGGGTGGCCGACAAGCCGGGCGTCGCCGCAGGGATCTTCGGTCCGCTCACGGATGCGAACATCAATGTCGACATGATCGTGCAGAACATCTCGGAAGACGGCCAAACGACCGACATGACCTTTACCGTGTCGAAGGGCGATTACGACCGGGCGCTCAAGGTGCTGGAAGGGTCGCGCAACACGCTCGAATTCAAGGACCTCATCTCGGACAAGAACGTGGTGAAGGTCTCGGTGATCGGCGTCGGCATGCGGTCCCACGCCGGCATCGCGCAGCGCATGTTCAAGGCGCTGGCCGAGAAGGGCATCAACATCCAGGTCATCTCGACCTCGGAAATCAAGATCAGCGTCCTGGTCGCGGAAGAGTATACCGAGCTGGCGGTACGCGCCTTGCATACGGCCTATGGCCTGGACGCCGAGTAACTGAAGCAAACGGGGGGAGCCGCCAATGGACCGAGACCACGCGACCCGGCATCTCGACGCCCTGTGGCAGCGTGGCCGCGATTTCCTTGGCACGCGCTACGCCATCATGGGCGGCGCGATGACCTGGGTGTCGGAGCGCAACCTCGTCTCGGCGATTTCCAATGCCGGCGGGTTCGGCGTGATCGCCTCGGGCTCCATGCCGCCGCATATCCTGGAAGCGGAATTGAAGGCGACGCTGGGGATGACCCAGCAGCCTTTCGGCGTCAATCTCATCACCCTCCATCCGCAGCTCGATCAGCTGATCGATGTCTGCCTCGACCTTAAAATGACGCATATCGTGCTGGCGGGCGGCTTGCCGCCGGGCGGCGCCTTGAAGAAGATCAAGGAAGGCGGGGCGAAGGCGGTCTGTTTCGCGCCCGCCGTGGCGATTGCCAAGAAGCTGGTGAAATCCGGCGCCGATGCGATCGTGATCGAGGGCATGGAAGCCGGCGGGCATATCGGCCCGGTCTCGACCAGCGTGCTGGCGCAGGAGATTCTGCCCGTCATCACCGAGGTGCCGGTGTTTGTGGCGGGCGGCATCGGCCGCGGCCAGGCGATGCTGGGCTATCTCGAGATGGGCGCCTCCGGCGTGCAGCTGGGGACTCGCTTTGTCTGTGCCACGGAATCGATTGCGCACCCTAATTTCAAGAAGGCCTTCATTCGCGGGGCCGCGCGCGACGCGGTGCCCTCGACCCAGATCGATCCCAGGTTTCCGGTCATTCCGGTGCGGGCGCTGGCCAATGAGGGCACGCGCAAGTTCATGGACATGCAGCGCCAGGTCATCGACCGGTTCAATGCCGGTGAGCTCGACCAGAAGGCCGCACAGCTCGAGATCGAGCATTTCTGGGCGGGTGCCTTGCGCCGCGCCGTCATCGACGGCGACGTCGAAACCGGCTCGGTCATGGCCGGGCAATCGGTCGGCATGGTGACCAAGGAAGAACCCACCGCCGATATCATCCGCGATTTCATCGAAGGTGCCCTGGCCGCTCTGGCGGACCGGCGCCACCTTCAGGGATAAGGTGGCATGACGCAGCAGGGCGGCGCCGCGGGTGGTGATCTGACGGGCGCTCGGCTGTTGCTGAAACGCATCCGCACGACGATGGCGCGCAACCTGCCGGCGCAAGCCCGGCTGGACGAGGTGGTGCGCACCATCGCCGGCGCCATGGTGGCCGAAGTCTGCTCGGCCTATGTGCTGCGCGCGGGCGAAGTCCTCGAGCTGTTCGCCACCGAAGGTCTGAAAGCCGAAGCCGTCCACTTGACGCGCCTCAGAGTCGGCGAAGGCCTGGTCGGCGATATCGCCAGCCATGCCCGGCCGCTGGCGCTGGCCGACGCACAGCATCACCCGCAATTCGCCTATCGTCCGGAAACGGGTGAAGAGCTTTATCAATCGCTGATGGGTGTCCCCGTCCTGCGCTCTGGCCGGGTGCTGGGTGTGCTGGTCGTCCAGAACAAGACGCGCCGGCACTATACCGAGGAAGAGGTCGAGACGCTGGAGACCGTCGCCATGGTGGTGGCGGAGCTCATCGCCGGCGGCGAACTCATCGCCCGCGAGGAGCTGACCCCCGTCACCGGCATCGGCGTCCTCCCTGAACGCATGGACGCGCAGGCGCTGGCCCCGGGGCTGGCGCTGGGTGTCGCGGTACTGCACCAGCCAGACATCACGCTGACACAGCTGGTCGCGGAAGAGCCGCTCAAAGAAATCGATCGACTGGACGACGCCTTCACCTCGATGAAGCTGGCGCTCGACGATTTGCTGACCGAAGACGACGGCACGGGCGGTGGCGAACATCGCGAGGTGCTGGAGACCTACCGCATGCTGGCCGAAGATCGCGGCTGGGCCAACCGCATCATCGAGGCGATCGAGAGCGGGCTCACGGCGGAAGCCGCAGTGCAGAAGGTGCAGAACGATATGCGCGCGAGGATGCGCGATATTCAGGACCCATACCTCAAGGAACGCCTCTCCGACCTCGACGATCTCAACAACCGGTTGCTGCGGCATCTCCTTGGCATCCACGAATTGCCGGCACTGCGCGACCTGCCGGAGAACACGATCCTGGTGGCGCGCAACATGGGGCCGGCGGAGCTGCTCGATTACGACCGCAAGCGCTTGAAAGGCGTGGTGCTGGAAGAAGGGACCGCCAGTTCGCATGTCGCCATCGTGGCGCGGGCGCTCGATATTCCGCTGCTGGGTCATTGCGCCGGCTTGATGGCGAAGGTGCAGGCGGGTGATCCGCTGGTGCTCGACGGCGAGAACGAGCAGGTGTTCATCCGTCCCTCGGAAGACATCCTGCAGGCCTTTGCCATCAGCATGAATGCGCTGCAGGCGCGCCAGGTGAGCTATGCCGCCAATCGCGATCTGCCGGCCATCACCAAGGACGGTGTCGAGATCCAGTTGATGATGAATGCGGGCCTGCTCATCGACGTGCCGCAGCTGAGCGCCACCGGCGCCGCCGGCATCGGCCTCTATCGCACCGAAGTCACGTTCATGGTGGCGCATTCCTTCCCCGATGTGGCGCGCCAGCGCGATGTCTATGCGCGCGTGCTCGACGGTGCGGAAGGGAAGCCCGTCGTCTTCCGCACGCTCGATATCGGGTCGGACAAGGTGCTGCCCTATTGGCAGCGGGATGCCGAAGAGAATCCGGCGATGGGCTGGCGCGCGCTCCGCATCTCGCTCGACCGCCCGGCGATGCTGCGCCAGCAATTGCGCGCCATGATCTTGGCGGCTTCAGGTCGCGCGCTCAACGTGATGTTCCCGATGGTGGCGCTGGTCGACGAGTTCGACGCCGCCAAGGAGATTCTCGATCTCGAATTGCAGCGCGCGGAAGAGAAGGGCAGCGTGCTGCCCGAGACCGTGCGCGTCGGCGCCATGTTCGAAGTGCCGGCGCTCTATTGGCAGATGGACGAGATGTTTGCGCGCGTCGATTTTCTCTCGGTCGGCAGCAATGACCTGGCGCAATTCGTCTTTGCGGCGGATCGCGGCAACGCGCAATTGCAGGGGCGCTATGATCCGCTGTCGCCGGCCTTCCAGCGGCTGATCCGCGGCATCATCGATGCCGGGTCGGCGCATGGCAAACCGGTCAGCGTCTGTGGCGAGATGGCAGGCGACCCGCTTGATGCCATGGCGCTGATGGCGATGGGCTTGAAGACATTGTCGATGGCGCCGCCGGCCATCGGTCCCTTGCGGGCGATGGTGCGCAGCCTGGATCTCGGGCAGTTGCAGGCCTATATGGCGGCGCTCGGCGCCCAGCGCGGGGCGGACATGCGCTCGAGCCTGCGGGCTTTTGCCCGCGACCACGGCGTCGCCCTCTAGGCTGGCGGCGGGCGGGTCAATCGTACCGCCGTGTGTGTTTTCGACCATCTAGCTGATGTCGGAGTGTTAAAGTCGATTGCGATTGAACTTCGACGAAGATATATAAGTAGTTGACTCGGCGTGGCCTTTTGAACGCGGCCACGGCCTCGCGCGCGGTAACCAGGATCGTTCATGGCCAGTCGTAAAGTGGGAATGTTCGGCGTCGAGCCGAACGAGTTTGTGGATGATCGCAACGAGGACGGTGTTGCCGCCCTGTTGCGCCGGCGCCGCGAGGAGCTAGGCCGGGATATCGCTACCGTGGCGCGCCAGCTCCGCATCCGCGCCGTTTACATCTCCGCGATCGAGGAAGGGCGCCTGCAGGACCTGCCGGGCACGGCCTATGCCGTCGGCTTCGTGCGCGCTTATGCCGATTATCTGGGCCTCGACGGCAACAGCGTGGTGGGTGACTACCGCGACGAACTGGCCCGCCGCTCGCGCCAGAACCAACTGATCTGGCCGGTCGACCAGGTGGAACACAAGCATTTCCCCGGCGGCATCGTCCTTGTCGTCTGCGTGCTGCTGGCCGGCGCCATCTATGGCGGCTGGTATTTCGCCTCGCAGCCAGGTGGGACGGGTATCGATTTGATCGACCAAGTCCCTGAATTCATGAAGAAACAGACCGGCGGGGATGCGGATGCACCGGCCCCGGCAGCCGAGGGTCAGTCCGGCGCGCAGGCGCCGGCCTCTGACACCGGCGGTACGCCGACGAGCGCGCAGGCTTCGCAGCCGGCGCAGACCGAACCTGCCGCAGCACCGCAGGCGGTGGCTGAAGCGACGGTTCCGGCCGCCAGCACGGCGACGCCGGCCTTGCCCGAAGAACAACCCGCTGCTGCCGCCACCGAACCGGCGCCGCCCAGTGACGAAGCCGACACGGCCGACGCAGCTGCCTCGCTTGCGGCAACCTCCGACGCAGCTGCCGCAACGGCGCAGCCCGCGGCACCCGCGCCGGCCCCGGCCGTGACGCAGGTTGAACCGCAGCCGGCCGCCAGCCAGACACAGGTCGCCGCCGTGCCCGCGGCCCCTGCTGTCCAAGCCCCGGCGGCAACCGCGGTCGACGAACAGCCTGCCGCGGTCCCGGCAGCCGTCTCGACCAAGCGCGTCGTGCTGCGCGCCACCAAGGATTCCTGGGTCGAGATCTTCGATGCCAAGGAAGAGGTCGTCCTGCAGCGCATTCTGCGCGCCGGCGAGACTTTCGCCGTGCCGTCGCAGGACGGGCTCATCATGAATACCGGCAATGCCGGTGGCGTCGTCATCGAGGTCGATGGCAAGGCGCGGCCGGCCCTGGGTTCGGTCGGCGTGGTGAAGCGCGGCGTGAAGCTGGACCCGGCATCGCTGGGCGCGCAATAGGCTCCCAATAAGCCTCTGAATTCGCGGGGTATTTCCCGCCAGGACAGATTGACCGACAGGGCCGCCGGGACTTGATATTTTGGCCCGGGCGGCGCATGTTCAGGCCAAATCAGCCGCCAGGGCAGCCTGGATACGGTAAATCCGGCGGGATAGCCCGCGGGATCAGGCCCCATAGCCAATTGTGAGCAAAGACGAAACATGAGCGTCCGGCCCTATCGCGATATCCAGCGCCGCAAATCCCGCCAGATCCGCGTCGGCAACGTCCTGGTCGGTGGCGATGCCCCGATCAGCGTGCAGACCATGACCAACACGCTGACGACCGACATCGCCGGGACCGTGGCGCAGGTGAATGCCGCGGCCGCGGCCGGCGCCGATATCGTGCGCGTCTCCTGCCCCGATGAGGATTCGACCAAGGCGCTCAAAGAGATCGTCAAACAGGTCTCCGTGCCGATCGTCGCGGACATTCACTTCCACTACAAGCGCGGCATCGAAGCGGCCGAAGCGGGGGCTGCGTGCCTGCGCATCAACCCCGGCAATATCGGCAGCGCCGACCGCGTGCGTGAAGTGGTGAAGGCCGCCAAGGATCATGGCTGCTCGATGCGCATCGGCGTCAATGCCGGCTCGCTGGAGCGGGAATTGCTGGAACGCTATGGCGAGCCCTGCCCGGAAGCGATGGTGGAAAGCGGCCTCAACCACGCCCGCATCCTCGAAGACCATGATTTCCGCGAGTTCAAGATCAGCGTCAAGGCCTCGGACGTGTTCCTGGCGGTGGCAGCCTATCAGGGCCTTGCCGACGCCTGCGACTATCCGCTCCATATCGGCATCACCGAAGCCGGCGGCACGCGCATCGGCACGGTCAAATCCTCGATCGGCCTCGGCTCGCTGCTGTGGGCCGGCATCGGCGATACGGTCCGCGTCTCGCTCTCGGCCGATCCGGTCGAGGAGGTGAAGGTCGGCTTCGATATCCTGAAGTCGCTGAATTTGCGCCATCGCGGCGTCAACATCATCTCGTGCCCCTCTTGCGCGCGCCAGAACTTCGACGTCATCAAGACGGTCGAGGCGCTGGAGAAGCGTGTCGCCCATATCACGACGCCGATGTCGGTCAGCATCATCGGCTGCGTCGTCAATGGCCCGGGCGAAGCGCGCGAAACCGATATCGGTTTCACCGGCGGCGGCAACAACACGCATATGGTCTATATCGCCGGCAACCAGCATCACCGGTTGAAGGATCAGGACATCGTCGAGCATATGGCCGAGCTCATCGAGCAGAAGGCCGCGGCGATCGAGGAAGCCAAGAAGGCCGAAGCTGCCGAGTAGCGGGGCACCTTATCGAGGCTTTCCACCCTTCGCCGAATTCCCCGACCAAACCGTCCTTAAGACCAGACCAGCCGGAATACCCAGAAAAATGTCAGCCTTGCAGCCGGTGCGCGGCACCCACGATCTGTTGCCCGAAGATATGCGGCGCTTCCGCGAAGTCGCCGATACGGCGCGCCGTGCCGCCTTGTGCTTCGGGTATCACGAAGTGGCAACGCCGATCTTCGAATTCACCGAGGTCTTCAAGCGCACGCTGGGCGACACCTCGGACGTCGTCACCAAGGAGATGTATACCTTCACCGACAAGGGCGGCGAGACTGTCACCTTGCGGCCGGAAGGCACGGCGGGTGTGGCGCGCGCGCTCATCTCCGGCGGGCTCGCGCAGCACCTGCCCCTCAAATATTTCTATGTCGGCCCGATGTTCCGCTATGAACGGCCGCAGAAGGGACGCTTGCGGCAGTTCCACCAGACCGGCGTCGAGCTGCTGGGTGTCAAGGAACCGCAAGGCGATGTCGAAGTCATCGCCATCGGTGTCGAGTTCCTGCGCCGCATCGGCGCCTGGGATCGCTGCGAATTGGAACTCAACACGCTGGGCGACACGCCGAGCCGCCAGGCCTATCGCCGCGTGCTGATCGACTATCTGAACGATTTTCGCGACCGGCTCTCGAAGGACAGCCTTGATCGCCTGGAGAAGAACCCGCTGCGCGTCCTCGATTCCAAGGACGAGAACGACCAGCGCATCGTCGCCGACGCGCCGCTCTACAGCGACTATTTGAGCGCCGAGGCACAGGATTTCTTCGGCCGCGTGAAGAGCGGCCTCGATGACCTCGGCATCGCCTATCGCATCAACCCGCGCTTGGTGCGCGGTCTCGATTATTACTGCCACACCTGTTTCGAGATCACCTGCGCGGATCTCGGTGCCCAGAAGACCGTGCTGGCCGGTGGCCGCTATGACGGCCTGGTCGGCATGATGGGCGGGCCGGAGACGGCGGGTGTGGGCTGGGCGAGCGGCGTCGAACGCTGCTCCATGCTGCTCAATGAAACGCCGGCAGCGGCGCGGCCGATTGCGATCGTGCCGCTGGGCGAGGCCGCCGAGCGCAAGGCAGCCCAGCTGGCTGGCGAGCTGCGTCGACAAGACTTCCTGGTCGACCTCGGCTATAGCGGCAATATGGGCAAGCGCATGAAGCGCGCCAACAAGATCGAGGCGATCGTTGCCGTCATCCTCGGCGACGACGAATTGGCCAAGGGCGAGGTGTCGCTGAAACTGCTCGACACGGGTGAGCAGAAGAATGTGCGCCTCACCGATCTGGAGGCGGCGCTCGCCGCCTATCGGTGATTTGCTTGGGATAGCGCCGCGCACATTCCTGGTGGTCGGTGCCGAACACAAGCGGGCACCCGTCCTGCTGCGCGACCATCTGCAGGGTGATGAATCCGATTCACTGCGGCTGCTGCTGCGCTGCCGCGAAATGGGTCTCGACCAGGCCATGGTGCTTGCCACCTGTGACCGCTGCGAAGTCTGGGCGGCGGTGAGCGATACCGCGCGCGCCGCCACCGACATCACGGCGCTCATCGCGGAGGCGGCCGGTCATGAGGTGGCGGAGGTGGCGCCGCAGCTTCACGTCCTCAGCGAGGATGCAGCACTGCGCTATGTCTTTGGCGTCGCCGCATCATTGGAAAGCCAGGTGATTGGCGAGCCGCAGGTGTTGGGCCAGGTGAAGGATGCCTATCGCCTTGCTACCCGCTCCGGCATGTCGGGAAGCACGCTCGACGGCGTGTTGCAGGCGGCACTTGGCACGGCCAAGCGCGTGCGCAGCGAAACCGATATCGCGGCGCAATCCGTTTCGATGGCGGCCTGCGTGGTGAAGCTGGGGCGCCAGGTTCACGGCAAGCTCGACAAGGTGGCAGCCCTCCTTGTCGGTGATGGCGATCTGGGCGAATTGGTGGCGGATCAGCTGACCGAGGCCGGCGTCAAGCGCTGGGCCGTGGTGCACCAGGTGGCAGCACGCGCGCGCGATGCAGCGGCGCGGCGGCAGGCCCATGCCTTCACGCCGGAACAGTTGGGCGAAGCGCTGGTCGATGCCGATCTCGTCATCGCGGCGCTGGACAGTCTCAATTACATCATCAACGCGCCGATGGTCGAGGCAGCGCTCAAGAAACGGCGGCGGCGACCGATCCTGCTGCTTGATCTCGCCGTGCCGGGTGACATCGATCCGGCGATCGACAAGGTCGACGACGCCTTCCGCTATGGCTTCGACGATCTTGAGCGCCTGGCCATGAGCGGGCGCAAGGAGCGGGCCGAAGCACAAGCCGCCGCCTATGCGGTGATCGATAGCGAGCTGGCGCAATACCGGCGTGCCCAGGAAGAACGGGGTGCTGCCGACACGGTTTCAGCCTTGCGCGCGCATTTTGACGCCGAACGCGCAGCGCTGCTGGCCGACAATCCGCAGATGGATGGCGCCGAACTGACACGCCGGCTGGTGGCGCGGCTGTTGCACCGGCCGACCCTGGCGCTGAAACAGAATCAACCCGACACCTCGCTCGATGCAGCCGCCAGAAGGCTGTTCGGTTTGGATGAGGGGTAGGAGAGCACGGAAAGACCCCTCACCCCAGCCATCTCCCCACTTCGTGGGGCGGGGGAGTACTGAGCGAGCCCTTGCAATGGGCCCCTCGCCCCGCTTGCGGGGAGAGGGGTTGGGGTGAGGGGGCCTTTCGATGCGTTGCAAAGAAAGAGACTGAGAGACGATGTCGTTTCGCGAGAAGCTGGGCCGGGTGGTCAAGCGGCATGAAGAATTGTCCTCGCTGCTGGCAAGCGGCGGGCAGAAGGACGCGCAGGATTTTGCGCGCCTCTCGAAAGAGTATTCGGATCTGGGGCCGATCGTCGAGACGATCACGGCCCTGCAGAAGACCGACAAGGAAATTGCCGAGCTCACCGCCATGGTCGGGGATCCGGCTGCCGATGCCGAGATGAGGGCTCTCGCTGAAGAGGAACTGGCCGAGCTGAGGAAGCGCCTGCCGGATCTGGAGCAGCAGGTGAAGGTGTCGCTGCTGCCCAAGGACGAGGCCGATGCGCGCAACGCGATTCTGGAAGTGCGCGCCGGCACGGGTGGCGAGGAAGCGGCGCTTTTCGCGGCGATGCTGTTTCGCATGTATGCGCGCTATGCGGCGTTGAAAGGCTGGCGCTTCGAGCCGATGGATATCAGCGAGACCGGGCTTGGCGGCTATCGCGATGCGACGGCCAACATCACCGGGCGCAATGTGTTCGAGCGGCTGAAATTCGAATCCGGCGCCCACCGCGTGCAGCGTGTGCCAGAGACGGAAGCTTCGGGGCGCATCCATACCTCGGCCGCTACCGTCGCTGTGCTGCCGGAAGCGGAAGAGGTCGATATCAAGATCGACGAGAAGGATTTAAGGATCGACGTATTCCGTTCCAGCGGTCCCGGCGGGCAGTCGGTCAACACCACCGACAGCGCCGTGCGCATCACCCATTTGCCCACGGGTCTCGTCGTGCAGCAGCAAGATGAGAAGTCGCAGCACAAGAACAAGGCCAAGGCGTTGAAAGTGCTGCGCGCGAGGCTTTATGACCTGGAGCGATCGAAACTCGATGCCGAGCGTTCGGCCAATCGCAAGAGCCAGGTGGGGTCTGGCGATCGTTCCGAGCGCATCCGCACCTATAACTTCCCGCAAGGGCGCTGCACCGACCATCGCATCAATTTGACGCTCTACAAGCTCGACCGCATCGTCGAGGGCGAGGCGCTCGATGAGATTATCGAGGCGCTGATCGCCCACGACCAGGCCGAACGGCTTGCTGAAGTCGAATGAGCGCCAGCACGCGCATCGCCGATCTGCTGAGCGACGGCATGAAGGCGCTGAAGAATGCCGGTGTCGAAGCCCCGGCCCGCGAAGCGCGCCTGCTGCTGGGTGTTGCAGCCGGGGTGACGCCCACCATCATGATCGGCTTCCCCGAGCGCAGCGTCGATGTGGAATCGGCCGAGAAATTTCGCGCCCTGCTGGCGCGCCGTGTGGCGCGGGAACCGATTTCCCATCTGCTGGGCATGCGCGAATTCTGGTCGCGGCCTTTCGCGGTCAGCCGCGACGTGCTCGACCCTCGGCCAGACAGCGAGGCCCTGATCCAGGCCGTGTTCGACGAGCTTTATGACCGGCGCCGCGATTACCGCATCATCGATTTCGGTACCGGGTCCGGTTGCCTGCTGCTGACGCTGCTGGCCGAATTGCCGGCGGCGCGCGGTTGGGCCGTCGATCTCAGTCCCGCCGCCTTGAAAATCGCCCAACGCAATGCTGCGTCACTTGGTCTCAGCGCGCGGGTGGCGTTTCGGCAAGGATCATGGGATGCGGCCTTGCTGGCCGACGATCCGGCGGGCTTCGACATCATCGTCAGCAACCCGCCCTATATTCCAAGCGCTGACATTGCCGGACTGGAGCCTGAGGTCGTGCGCTATGAGCCGCATCTGGCGCTGGATGGCGGGGCCGATGGGCTGACCGCCTACCGGGCACTGGCACCGGTGATCGCGCGGCTGCTGGCGCCGGGCGGCCTCGCGGCCATCGAGATCGGGCTGGGGCAAGGCGAGTCGGTTCGTGCGCTGATGCTGGCGGCTGGCCTCGACGATGCCGGGACGGCTCTTGACCTCGCCCAGCGCGAGCGTTGCCTGCTGTTCCGGAAAGGCTGAATTTCTGGCTTGTTCTCAAATGATTAGGTCTTGCGGTCCAGGACCATCACAAGATCGTTGCAGAAGCTCGTCCAGATAAAAAAGTTGTTGGAATTGAAGGACGAAGCGGATACGGTTTGCGCGGCATCGGGGCGAGCAATTGGTGACGACCGAGAGGGTCGAACCGCCCCCACCGGGCCTCCGCACATCAAGTTTAAGCCGGGGAGTCTGAACCAGCCATCAGCGGTCCATCGCGTGATGGATGTCGTTCAGGATGGCCGTTGGACCACGGGACCCTGCGGAATGCCCACGCCGCAACAGAAGCGAATGATCGACGCATGAGACCAGGCAATAACAACAACCGGCGCGGCCGCAATCGTGGTCAGCGCAAGCCGCATGGCGGCATGCCCAACAAGAGCCAGAATTTCGATAGCGGTGCCGAGACCAGGGTACGCGGCAACGTCTATCAGGTGCTGGAGAAATATCTGCAGCTGGCGCGCGACGCCGGTGTCGCCGGCGACCGTGTCGCCGCCGAGAATTTCCTGCAGCACGCGGACCACTATTACCGCGTCGTCATGGCGATGAATGACGGCCAGCGGCCGCGGGTCGGCGGTCGCGAGATTTCCGTGGCCGACGTCAACGTGCAGAATGTCAGCCAGGGCCTGTCTGCCGCCCTCTATAGCGGCGGTCCATCGCAACCCAGCATGAGCGACAATGCCGGCAACCAGGCACAGCAGGGCAATGGCGCGCCGAGCGGCAACGCTCAAGGCAATGATGGCCAGGGTGGTGACGGCCAGGACGATGACGGCCAGGACGACGATCATCAGGATGGCGACCATCAGCAGGGTGATGGTGGCAACTACCAGCAGCGCCCGCAGCAGGGCCAGGGTCGCGATCAAGGCCAGGGTCGCGACCAGGGTCAGGGTCGTGATCAAGGCCAGGGTCGTGATCAGGGCCGCGATCGTAATCGCCAGCGGCGTGACTTTCGCCAGAACGATGGCCAGCGCGATAACAGGCAGGGTGATGGTCGCCAAGGTGATGGGCGGCGCAACGACGCTCAGCGCGACAGTCGCATGAATGATGGGCGCCAAAACGATAATCGCCAAAACGATAATCGCCAAAACGATAACCGGCAGGGCGACGCCCGCGATCGCGGCAACAATCCGCCGGCGGTTTCGGAGCATCAGCCGGTGACCCCGGCGCCCGTGGCTCCCCCAGTGATGGCAGCCCCGGTGACAGCCCCAGTGGCAGCCCCAGTGACAGATGAACAGCCGGATTATCCCGAGCATCTGCTGCCCCCGGCGGCGGAAGCCCCGGCCGACGCACCGCGTGCCGCCCGGACACCGCGTCCGCGCCAACAGCGTGCGCGCCGACCGCGCGCGGCGGAAGGTGAGGGCGAGGGCGCCCCGGAAGCCGTGCCGGCCACCGAGGGCAGCGAGTAACGCCCTCTCGCGGCATATTGGCGCAGAATCGGGCCGGGGCATCATTTGCCCCGGCCCTTTTGCTTTGCGGCCCCTTGTTTTGGCGTTAACCTTTTCCATATCTCAGTGGAGAAACCGGGGGAGCTTGGAACCGGGCCTGATCCTGGCCGATCTCTCCTCTCACCCAGCATCTAGCGCCGCGTGCCTCGAAGAGGGCGCGGCCGAAAGAGGGCTAGAAGATCATGGATATGGAAAAATTCACCGAACGGTCGCGCGGCTTCCTGCAGGCGGCACAGACTCTTGCTTTGCGCTCGGGCCATCAGCGCCTGACCACCGAGCATCTTCTCAAGACATTGCTCGACGACAAGGAAGGCATGGCGGCCAATCTGATGACGGCCGCCGGCGCCGATCCCGCCCGCGCCGCCTCGGCCCTGGAGCGCGAGCTCGACAAGCTGCCGCGCGTCGAAGGCAGTGGCGCCGGTCAGATTTATGTGGCGCCCGAGATGGCGCGGCTCCTCGCCCAGGCCGAAGAGGTGGCACAGAAAGCCGGCGATGGCTTCGTGACCGTCGAGCGGCTGCTGCTGGCCCTGGCCATGGCCAGCGAAACGCCGGCCGGCAAGATCCTGAAAGAGGCCGGCCTCGCCCCGCAGAAGCTCAACCAGGCAATCAACGAGCTGCGCAAGGGCCGCAAGGCCGACAGCGCCAGCGCCGAAGACAGCTATGATGCACTGAAGAAATACGCCCGCGACTTCACCCAGCTGGCGCGCGACGGCAAGCTCGATCCCGTGATCGGCCGCGACGAGGAAATCCGCCGCACCATCCAGGTCCTGTCGCGCCGGACCAAGAACAATCCCGTGCTGATCGGCGAGCCCGGCGTCGGCAAGACCGCGATCATCGAGGGCCTTGCCTTGCGCATCGCCAATGGTGACGTGCCGGAGGGTCTCAAGAATCGCAAGCTGATGTCGCTCGATCTCGGTGCCCTCATCGCCGGTGCCAAGTATCGCGGCGAATTCGAGGAACGCCTGAAAGCCGTGCTGCAGGAGATCGCGGCGGCTTCGGGCGAGATCATCCTCTTCATTGACGAGCTGCACACGCTGGTCGGCGCCGGCAAGGCGGATGGCGCCATGGATGCTTCCAACATGCTCAAACCGGCACTGGCGCGGGGCGAGCTGCATTGCGTGGGTGCCACGACGCTTGATGAATTCCGGAAATACATCGAAAAGGACGCAGCCCTCGCCCGGCGCTTCCAGCCGGTCTTCGTCGCCGAACCCAATGTCACCGACACGATCTCGATCCTGCGCGGCCTGAAGGAGAAATACGAGGTTCACCACGGTGTCCGCATCACCGATGCGGCGATCGTGGCGGCAGCGACGCTCTCCAACCGCTATATCACCGACCGCTTCCTGCCGGACAAGGCGATCGACCTCATCGACGAGGCGGCCTCGCGCCTGCGCATGGAGGTCGAATCGAAGCCGGAGGAGATCGACGAGGTCGACCGCAAGCTCATCCAGCTCAAGGTCGAGCGCGAGGCGCTGAAAAAAGAGACGGACGCCGCCTCCAAGGAACGCCTGCAGCAGATCGTCGACGAGATCGAGGGGCTGGAAGCGAAGTCGCAGAACCTCACCACACAGTGGAAAGCGGAAAAGCAGAAGATCGACGATGCGCAGAAGCTCAAAGAGCGCATCGACCAGGCCAAGAACGAGGTCGAGCAGGCGCAGCGTGCGGGTAATTTCGCCCGCGCCGGCGAGCTCACCTATTCGGTCATCCCCGATCTCACCAAGCGCCTGGCCGAGGCCGAGCAGGCGGCGGAACACCGCATGCTCAACGAGGTGGTGAAGGAAGAGGATGTGGCCGGCGTCGTCTCGCGCTGGACCGGCATCCCGGTCGACAAGATGCTGACCGGCGAGCGTGACAAGTTGCTCACCATGGAAAAGGTGATTGGCGCCCGCGTCATCGGGCAGGGTGAGGCGGTGAAGGCCGTCTCCGATGCCGTGCGGCGCGCGCGTGCGGGCCTGCAGGATCCCAACCGGCCGATCGGCTCGTTCCTCATGCTGGGGCCGACCGGCGTCGGCAAGACGGAGCTGTGCAAGGCGCTGGCCGGGTTCCTGTTCGATGACGACCAGGCGATGGTGCGCATCGACATGTCGGAATTCATGGAGAAGCATGCGGTGTCGCGCCTCATCGGCGCACCGCCGGGCTATGTCGGCTATGAGGAAGGCGGCGTGCTGACCGAATCGGTCCGGCGCCGGCCCTACCAGGTGATTCTGTTCGACGAGGTCGAGAAGGCGCACCCGGATGTCTTCAACGTGCTGCTGCAGGTGCTGGATGACGGGCGTTTGACCGATGGGCAAGGGCGCACGGTCGACTTCCGCAACACCATCATCATCCTCACCTCCAACCTCGGTGCCGATTATCTGGTGGCGCTGAAAGAGGGCGAGGATTCCGAGAAGGCGCGCGACCAGGTGATGGGCGTCGTGCGGCAGGCATTCCGCCCGGAATTCCTCAACCGCCTTGATGAGGTGATCCTGTTCCATCGCCTGAGCCGGGGGAACATGACCGGCATCGTCGACATCCAGCTGACACGCCTTGATGCGTTGCTCGCCGACCGCAAGTTGGAGATCACGCTCGACGACAAGGCCAAGGTGTGGCTGGCGGATGCAGGCTACGACCCGGTCTATGGTGCGCGGCCGTTGAAGCGGGTCATCCAGCGCGAGTTGCAGAACCCGCTGGCGACGATGATTCTCGAAGGGCGCTTCAAGCCCGGCGATGTGATCGAGGTCAGCGCCGATGAGGATGGCCTCGTCATCGGTGGCGAGAAACTGGCGCGCTCACATGGCAGCGACGTCTTTGCCAACATGCCGGCGGCTGGCACCGCCTAAGCAGAGGCAAGGGGCGAAGAGAATCGGGCGGCAGGATCATCCTGCCGCCCTTTTTCATTCCGCCGGTAGCACGCGCGTCTTGGCGGCGGCCCAACTGGGCAGCGTGCGCACCAGCAGCGACATCGACGCCAGCGCCACCACGCCGATGGTGAAGGGTGCCAGCGGAAACGCGCCATTGCCCAGCATGACCAGAATCGGCACCGCCACGGCCGGCGGATGCAGGATATCGAGCGCTTCCAAGGCCAGCATCACGGCACCGGCGGCAAGCGCCACGCTCCACCATTCCGGTGGCAGCACGCCTTTCAGCAGCACGGAAATGACCGCCGCCACGACATAGGCGGCGATCAGCACATTGGGTGCTGCCCCCGGATTCTTCGGCTGAGTGAGGACCACGAGAATGCTCGGCGCGAAAGGCGCCATCAGCAAGGGCTGCGACGAGACATGGGCGATGAGGGCGAGGGTGCCGACCGCCAGCACCAGCAACCCGGCATTGTGGAGCCGGTGGCCGATGAGTTGAGCAAGTTGACGCATGAAGCAGACCTGTGAGGCGAAAAGGAATCAATCGCCGGCATATGTGCGGCCTGGCGTGCCGCGCGTCCAATCGAATGATCGGATCGCCTGATCAGCCCCGTTTATGAGGCGGCGCCATGAAAAAAAGCGGCGGGATCAGGATGATCGCCGCCGCTTTATTCGTTGGTTTTGGCGCTGAACGTCAGTTCTGGCAGCCCTGCGGATCGCTGCAATCCAGCGTCTCGGCATCGGGACGCTCGGCGATCTCGACGGCGCCACGCATGCGCTCGCGGTCGGCATCGATGGCGGCCACCTGAGCCTTGAAGGATTTCAGATCCTTGCCGGCCAGCTTGGTGCTGCCGGTCGATTTGATGTTCTTCGGATTGACCTGGGCGCCGTCGACCAGCACTTCGAAATGGAGGTGCGGACCGGTCGAGCGGCCTGTCGTGCCGACATAGGCGATGACCTGGCCCTGCTTGACCTTGTCGCCCTTGTGCAGGCCCTTGGCAAAGCGGCTGGTATGGGCGTAGGCGGTCTGATAGGTGCCGTTGTGCTTGATGCGGACGTAATTGCCGTAGGAACCCTTCGGGCCCATCTCGACGATGACGCCATTGCCGGCGGCATAGATCGGCGTGCCGGTCGGCGCACCGAAATCGACGCCTTTATGCACTTTGGTGTAGCCGAGAATCGGATGCTTGCGCGCACCGAAGCCGGAGGTGATTCGCGCGCCATCGATCGGCGTCGCCAGCAGCGTCTTCCTGACGGCCTCGCCTTTCGAGTTGTAGAACTCGCCGTCGCCGTCATGCTCGAACCAATAGATCTGGCGCGTGACGCCGCTGGTGGTCAAAGCGGCATAGAGCATCTGCCCGGTGCGGGCCAGTTCGCCCTCGTCGTTCTCGAGGCGCTCATAGACGACTTCGAAACTGTCGCCTTCCTGGATGTCGCGCTGGAAGTCGACGTCGTAGGAATAGGCCTTGATGACATCGGCGATGACCGAGCTCGGCAAGCCGGCCTTCATTGCCGCGTCATAGAGGCTGAAGGTGATGATTCCGGCCGCGCGGGCACGCGTCTCGGTGAGCGGCTTGTCGACCGCCTCGGCCACCAGTTCGCCCGTCGAATCGCGGCTAACTGTGACGTCACGCTCGACCGAAGGTTCAAGGCTGAGGCTCACCAGCTGCGGCTGCGGCGCCGCTGAAACGGTGTCACCACCAGCGGCGGTCGTGAGGTTGAGCGTGATTTCCTGGCCCGCCTTGAGGGCGCGCGGCGAGAAGACGTCCGAGAGCGCGCCGACGGTGTTCTTCGCCTCGGTCTCGGAGAGGCCCGCTTCGACCAGCACGCCATAGAGCGTGTCGCCACGCTGCACGGAGATGACCTTCTGGATGTCGCGCTTGGCTTCGCGAATAACCGAATCGTCGGCATTCCAATCGCGCCGGCCAGCACCCATGCCGAATTCGGCGGCGACGGCATCGAGCGGTGTCATCGAAACGGGTTCGACAGGTGCCGCACTGGGAACCGGATCGACCGCGGCGGTTTCCGTCTCGGTATCGATGTCGCTGTCCGGCGCGGATTCAAGCGCACTGCCTGGCATCAAGGTCGTCAATGCCGGTGCCGCCACGAAAGGTGTTGGCTCCGAACCCTTTTCGGCAGCTGCAACAGTGAAGTTGTTTTCACTGGTGGTGGGGATGCGCTGCGCCCAAACGGGCAGCGTTTCGTCGCTGCCGAGGGCACCGCTATTGGCAAAGCCCTGGCTCACCGCCTGGGTGCCGGAGAAGGTTGCGACCAGATCCGACGCCGAAGCAGGCAGAACGCTCTTGGGGCGATGGGCTTCAAACGCGCCGATGCCGCCCATAATGGCGATGCCGGCAGTGGTGTAGGTCAGATAGCGCCGAAGGGTGCCCCAAACATGCGTGTGCGGCTTTTGCAAAACTGTCACCAAGTACCCGAACTTTTGTTGATTGCGCGGGAGCCTGTTCCGAATTTCCGCCGCAAATGACAGATTCCCCCGGAAACAGGGCCCCAAACACTTAAGCTATTTTGACCTTGCCCCCGGCCCGGGAGTCTTGTCAACCAAGAATTCCCCAAGCGGATCAAAACATTATGTGATTAATCGCCACATTGGCAGCAAACTTTGCAAACATGGTTAAGGCTTTGCCTGCGGGCGTTAAGACATGGCCGCTCCGCGCTGGGTCGAGGGACCTCTAAGGGCTGCACCGCCCCTTTCGTTCTGAACGGGACGCCGATTTCTGGACTGGCCTTGCGCCCGGTTGGTGCGATCCGGGAGGGCCAGGGGGCGGCGCCGCCAAAAAAATATCGACCAAAAGGAAAATTTTTCGCCGCTTCGAGGCGTTCTGACGCAGGGTTTGGCCTTGTTTCCACCCCTGCCGATACCCAATTTATGTAGTGTTTCCACCACTTTCCGCGTCTCCTGCGGAATGTTACGAAAATAATTAAGACGGGCGTTGACAGCGTCGGAAAAGGGGGGGTATAAGCCGCTCCCTCGACGCGGCCCACCGGCCACCGGATGAAAGTCCGGCAGACACCGAGCCCCGGCGAAAGCCTGAGGTTCTGGGCGAAAGTGCCGAGCAGCTATTTGACATTGTTAGCGAGAAGAAGGGATACGCGGACGGCGGGTCTTAATGGCCTGATTGCAGCGATGAAGTTGCAAAGCTGTTTCGTGTTTCTCGGATTTTGGATCTAGGGCTTGGTCGGTTCGCTGACTGGGTTTGTGGTTTGAAGTCCACTATGCAGTAAGACGATGACGTGTTTTGCGACGGATCAATTGGTTAACGTCGGTGATTAGG
>NZ_JAXCLX010000005.1 GCF_034044635.1 Dongia rigui | reverse complement strand
TCCAAAGGACATCGGAAACCAGCCTGCGCCCAGTCTTCCTGAGCCTGTGCCGGGGGACAGCCGAGCGATGGCAGATGGGCGGATCAGGCCCGGTCTGCGGGTAACAAGCGCGCTAGTTTGATAGTAGCAAATTCCCATTTCGGAGTCAAGAACAAAACAGGAACAAAATATCCAGCCATAAATTAGAAGCATGGGCGCTTGGTATCCAAAGAAACACGGCATACAATTAGTTGTAACTGTATGGACGGGGACGTTGGCACGACAGCGAGGGCTATTTGAGGTTCCGGCTCACCTATGAGGGTCCTCTACTATCTAGCAAGCCCGCTGGTGAAAGCGCCAGAAGGGTGGCTCACAAACACGATATCAGACGGAAGTTTCACGCACAGTTAAAGGAGCTTTGGCGGGTCAATAGGTTCTTAAATTCATGTGAGCTGGATTCGGCTGCCCATGGACTATTTCCTGGCGGCACGAAGCGACCGTGGGATGGTCGTCCACATGACCGGCTACCTCTTCCAGATATTTTGGGGACCGTCTATGGACATAGCGGTTTCAGGTTCGTCCCGCTGATTTGGAAAGAGGCCGATCTTGCCTGCTCCTTGCGAGTCTTAATACTGAGACGAGACACCGCTGATGCTGTCGCCGCTGGTCGGGACATTGATAACCGCGTTAAGACGCTAATTGATGCGCTCGCGTTACCACCGTTTCAAAAACCTCCAATTGATTTTACTGGCGCTCCAGTGCAGCCGGGTTTCGGTGAGGATCCATTTTTTGTCCTTATGGATGACGACCGATTAATTACCCATCTTGAGGTGGAAACCGATACAGCATTGGCGAAGGACACCGAAGATCCCACCGATGAGTCTTTCGTTAGGCTTGTAATTACTGTCGAACTTCGAACCATACAAACGACCACGTTCAATCTGAGTTACGCATAAGCGCGACCCGGTCCTTCGGTGCCTCTCCAACCTCCTTCCGAAGGAAGAGGAGGTTGGAGCGCGCAACACCTTCCCCTACGCTCACCTCCCATCTAGGATCGCGCCACAACATCCCAACATCGATCATGCGTGCTTGTCCTGCGGGCGTACCGAGCTTCGCTGCGCAATGTGGTTGACCGCAGGTATTTGAAGGCGCTGAAGTGAAGATATTGGCGACACTGCATAGCCGGGAATTGCCGTGAAACGCGCTGTCAAAGTTTCGTTGATCGCGAGCGCGGTGCTTGGCGTGGTGTTGCTGGCCGGTGCGTTCTGGCTGGAAAGCCAATTTGGCGGGACGCCGCCCGAAATCGCCGACGGGCTATCGCCGCAGTTTGTCGAGGGCAGTATCAGCTTCAATGAACGCGTCAAGGCGCGCTTTCCGGCCGGGACGCCTGAAGGCGAGCTGATAGATACGCTGCGCGCTCAGGGTTTCTCCATTGATGTCGATCAGAAGATGGCGCGCTTCGAGCAACGGGGGCTTATTTGTAAGTTGGTCTGGCAGGTCTCTTGGAAGATGGAGCAGCTTGGGGCGATCAGCAACGTCGATGGTGCCTATTGGGGCGTGTGTATCTAGGCGTCCCCGGCTGACGAAAAACCCGTGGATGGTCGGCCCCAGCCGACGCAAGTCGGCATCCGCCGACGGGCGACCATGACGGTGGAGGTTAAGCGGGTGAGAGCCGTCACTTGGCGCCCCCCACCCCTCCCTCCCCCCTGAAGGTGGGAGGGGATTCGAGGGTGCCACACCTTTCCCTACGCCGCGCTTCCCTCTAGGATCGCGGCACAACATTCCAACATCGATCATGTATGCGTGTCGTGCCGGCGTGCCCTTTTTAAAAGTGGGAGGCGGTTATGGTGGCGAAGACGTGGGACAAGTTCAGTGATGAGCGGATTGCCTTGCTGCACCCGAAGATCCGGGAGGATGCGGCGACGCTGATCAACACGGTGGAGGAGAAGACCGGCATCAAGCTGCGTGTGACGCAGGGGTTCCGTTCCTTTGCCGAGCAGGATGCGCTTTATGAGCAGGGGCGCACCAAGAAGGGCAAGATCGTCACCAATGCCAAGGGCGGCGAGAGCTATCACAATTATGGCCTGGCGCTGGATGTGTGCGAGATCCGCGGGCGCGAGGCGATCTGGGAGTGCGACTGGAAGAAGATCGCCCCCATCGCCAAGGGCTTGGGCTGGGAATGGGGCGGCGATTGGAAGAGCTTTCCCGACCGGCCGCATTTCCAGAAGGCGTTCGGCAAGTCGGAGAAGCAGTTGCTGAAGCTCTATGAGGCGCTGGGTCGCGGGGCGAAGTTCGTCGATGTGGGGTGAGGGATAAGAGCGACAAGAGCCGTCGCTTCCACCCCCCCTCCCAACCCTCCCCCCTAAAGGTGGGAGGGCTTCGCAGCCAATCTTGAACGACGAGCCGCGCTCTCCACGCCTTCCACCTTTAGGGAGGAGGCCAGGAGGGGGCAGGGCAAACTCGATCCATCCAAACGCCACCCGCTCCATAACTTGCACCATTACGACATTGCCGCATCCCGCGCCGATGTGCAGAGTGCGGCGGGGTTTGGCGTGAACAGCGTATTTGGGCGTGCATCTTGGCGACATCGGATGGGACGGGTGGTGAGGTAGCGGGTGCCGGGCCGGAGGTCGTGGGGCCGCCACAGGGATCGGCGAAGCCCCACTCTGCCCTCTCCAAGCGTGGGCCGCTGCCGGGGATCACCTGCCTGGTGGTGGGTGCCGCCGTCTTTTCGCTGCAGGACGTGGTCATCAAGCTGATGAGCGGGGGTGGTTATCCGCTCTCAGAAGTGCTGACCGTGCGTGGGCTGGTGGCCTGCGTGCCCCTGGCTTTCCTGCTGCATTTCGGCGGCGGGGGTTTGACGGCGGTCTTTTCGCCGCGCTGGAAGGTGTTGAGCTTCCGCGCCGCCCTGCTGCTGGTTTCCTACACCACCTATTACCTCGCCATCGCCAACCTGCCGCTGGCGGTGGCGGTGGCGCTCTTTTTCGCAGCCCCCTTGTTCATCGTGCTGCTCTCCGGCCCGATGCTGGGGGAAAAGGTGCGCGGGGCGCAGGTGGCAGCCGTCATCGTCGGCTTCCTCGGCGTGCTGGTGATCTGCTTCGGTCCCAGCGTCATGGGCGGGGATGGCGCGGCGGTGGACAGCCTGATGAAGCCCGCATCGCTGCTGGCGCTCGCCTCGCCGCTGTTCTATGGCCTGGCTTCGGTGATGGCGCGGCAGCTGGCCGATAGCGAAAGCGGCGCGGTGATGGCGAGCTATCAGAACCTGGTGTTCCTGGCCGGTGCGGTGGTGACGGCGCTCATCACCAATTTGGGGGGCGATCTCTCGGCCGGGTTCGAGGATAAGAGCCTGACCTTTTTGCTGCGGCCCTGGGTGATGCCGGGCATGACCGATTTCCTGATGATCGCCTCGACGGGGCTCATCGGTGCCACCGGTTCGTTCCTGCTGACGCAGGCCTACCGCCTGGCCGAGGCCAATATCGTGACGCCGTTCGAATATGTCTCGATCCTGTTCGGCACGCTGTTCGGCTGGTGGTTGTGGAACGAGGTGCCGAGTGCCACCACGCTGGGCGGCATCGCCCTCATCATCGGCGCCGGGCTCTATGTCTTAAGAGGCGAGAAGGCGCACTGAGACGCGCGTATCGATACAATCGGCGGGCGGTGTTCGCGGTTTCTTCTAACATCCCTCTGTCATGCCGTGGATGGCGTGCCTTCGCGGGCCATGACCAAGGGTAGGCGCCGACCAGCCTTACGATTGTATACAACCGTGCTTGATCCGACTTTGGCGCGGTTCTATGGTGCGCCCCAATCCTGAACCAGCTCCAAGTTTGTAACCATGATCGTTGCCGCGCTGCTGAAGCGCAAATTGGCCCTGCTGGGCCTCGTCATCATCACCGTCTTCGTTCTGGCGGCCGTTTTTGCACCTCTGATCGCCCCCTATCCCCCCGAGCAGCAATTCTTCGAAGGCCTGACCCTGGAAGGGGCGCCGCTGCCACCCAATGCGCAATTCTGGTTAGGCACCGACCTCCTCGGCCGTGATCTGCTGTCGCGGCTCATCTATGGGGCGCGGGCGACGCTGATCGTCGGCGTGGTCGCCAACGGGGTGGCGATCGCCATCGGGGCCTTCATCGGCGTCACCGCGGGCTATCTGCGCGGGGCCGTGGGCGGCGGCCTGATGCGCTTTACCGATCTGATGATGGCGTTTCCGGCCCTGCTGCTCGCCATCCTGCTGGCCTCGATGTTCCAGCCCTCGATCTGGATCGTGGTCATGGTGATCGCGCTGGTGAGCTGGGTGCAGATCGCGCGCGTGGTCTATGCCGAGACGATTTCGCTCTCGGAACGTGAATATGTGACGGCGGTGCGCTCGGTCGGCGCCTCGACGCCGCGCATCCTCTTTCGCCACATCCTGCCGCATCTGATGCCGACCCTCATCGTCTGGGGAACGCTCGGCATCGCCACCACGTCGCTGTTTGAGGCGATGCTCTCATATCTTGGCATCGGCGTGCAGCCACCGACCCCCTCCTGGGGCAACATGGTCAATGAGAACCAGACCTATTTCGAAAGTGCGCCTTGGCTGGTGTTCTTTCCCGGTGTCGCTATCGGCATGCTGGCGCTGTCCTTCAACCTGATCGGCGATGCGCTGCGCGATATCCTCGACCCCACGCTGCGGGGGCGTCACTGATGGCCGGCTATCTCATCCGCCGCATTTTCCAGGCGCTGCTCACCCTCATCGGCATCAGCATCATCACCTTCGTGATTCTCTATGCCTTGCCGGCGGACCCGGCGCGGCAGGTGGCGGGGCGCACGGCGAGCGTCGCCCAGGTCGAGCAGGTGCGGCACCAATTGGGCCTCGACCGGCCGATCTGGGCGCAATACGGCATCTATCTGGGCAAGCTCGCCACCGGCGATCTCGGCCGCTCATACGTGCAGCGCACGCAGGTTTCGGAACTCATCGCCTCGCGCCTGCCGGCCACCTTGTGGCTGATGCTGGCGGCCATTGGCTTTGAGCTCCTCATCGGCCTTTCCATCGGCACCTATGCCGCCTTCCGCCGCAACAGCGCGATGGACCAGGTGGTGATGCTGGGCGCCTTCGTCTTCGTATCGGCGCCGCAATTCCTGCTGGGCTACACCATGCTCTATGTCTTTGCGGTGTGGCTGGGCTGGTTCCCGATCGGCGGCTATGGCAGCCTGAAGCAGATCGTGCTGCCGGCGCTGACCCTCGGTTTGCTCGGCGGTGGCTGGTATGCGCGCATGATGCGCTCCTCCGTCATCGAGGTGCTGCGGCAGGATTACGTGCGCACGGCGCGCGCCAAGGGCCTCGGCAAGAGCCGCATCATTTTCCGCCACATCGTGCCCAATGCGGTGCTGCCCATCATCGCCATGATCGGCATCGATATCGGCGCCTTCATGAGCGGCATCGTCATCGTCGAATCCGTTTTCGGCTGGCCGGGGATCGGGCAGCTGACCTGGCAAGCCATCCAGCAGATCGACATCCCCATCATCATGGGCGTGACGCTGGTTTCGGCCTGTGCCATCGTGCTCGGCAACCTGCTGGCCGATCTCGCAGCGCCGCTGATCGACCCCCGAATTCGGCTTAAATGAAGAAGACTCGTTTTCCCTTGGACAGGAGGATCTGATGAACCGTTTGCTCGCATCTGCATCGATCGTCGCCTTGTTGGCGCTGGGCGCCTGCGGCGAAGAAAAGAAGGAAGAGGCCCAGTCACAAGCGGCACCCGCCGCGACCTCTGAAGCCGCATCGACCGCGACATCGGAAGCGGCCCCCGCTGCAACATCGGAAGCAGCGGCACCCGCTGCGAGCGAGCCAAAGCAGGGCGGCAGCATGATCGTGACCTTCAAGGACGATCTCCCAACCCTCGACCCCGCCATCGGTTACGACTGGAAGAACTGGTCGGTGATCAAGAGCGTGTTCGACGGCCTCCTCGACTACAAGCCCGGCACCACCGAGATCGTGCCGGACCTGGCCGAGAGCTTCGAGACCTCGGCCGACGGCCTCACCTACACCTTCAAGCTGCGCCATGGCGTCAAATTCCATAACGGCCGCGAGATGAAGGCGGCCGATGTGAAGTACAGCCTGGAGCGCATGATCAACCCGGCAACGCAGAGCCCCGGTGCCGGCTATTATTCGGGCATCAAGGGCTTTGCCGAATTCCAAAGCGGGTCGGCGAAGGAAGTGGCCGGCATCACCACGCCGGACGATTACACGGTGAAGATCGAGCTCACCGCCCCCGATGCCACCACGCTGCACCTGATGGCCTTGAACTTCTCCTTCGTCGTGCCGAAGGAAGAGGTCGAAAAATCCGGCGCCGATTTCGGCAAGAAGCCGGTGGGTACCGGCGCCTTCAAGGTGACGGAATGGACCTCGGGGCAGAAGATCGTCCTGGAGCGCAATGCGGACTATTACCGCCAAGGCATCCCGCGCCTCGATAAAATTACGTTCGAGATCGGCCAGGAGCCGGTGGTGGCGCTGCTGCGTTTGCAGAAGGGTGAGATCGACATCGCCGGCGACAACGTGCCGCCCGCGAAATTCACCGAGGTGATGAATGATCCGGCGATGAAGGATCTGGTCACGATGGATGACCAGCTGCAGACCGGTTACATCGCCATGAACGTCAACATCCCGCCCTTCGACAAGGTCGAGGTCCGGCAGGCCGTCAACATGGCGATCAACAAGGACCGCATCGTGCAGTTGATCAACAACCGCGCGGTGCCGGCCAACCAGCCGCTGCCCCCCGCGATGCCGGGTTACGACAAGGCCTATAAGGGCTATGCCTTCGATGTCGAGGGCGCCAAGGCGAAGATGAAGGAAGCGGGCCTGGAGGGCGGCGTCGAAACCGACCTCTATGTCATGAACACCGATCCGCAGCCGCGTATCGCCCAGGCGATCCAGCAGGATCTCAGCAATATCGGCATCAAGGTGAATCTGAAATCGCTCGATATGGGCACCGTCATTGCCGCCGGCGGCAAGAAGGACGGGGCGCCGATGATCTGGTCGGGCGGCATGGCCTGGATCGCGGACTTCCCCGATCCTTCCAACTTCTACACCGCCATCCTGGGCTGCGGCGGCGCGGTCGAGGGCGGCTGGAACTGGTCGTGGTATTGCAACAAGGATCTGGATAAGCGCGCGGCGGAAGCCAATGCGATGACGGATCCAGCCAAGGCCAATGAGCGTGCCGCGGCCTGGGGCAAGATCTTCACCGATCTGATGACCGATGCGCCCTGGGCGCCGATCTTCAACGAGAAGGCGGTCGGCATCCATTCCAAGCGCGTGGCGGGTCCCAACGGCATCTTCGCCGACCCGATCCACATCCCGGTCAATTACGACGAAGTCTACGCGACCGACGGGAAATAGGCCGGACGCGTAGATATGGGCGGGGCGGAAGGGACGCCGCCCCGCCCCCGATTTCTCATTCGCGTCCCGCGCTTATCTCTTAAGGACCATCATCATGAATCGACTTTTAAGCACTGTTTCTCTCGTCGGTCTGCTGGCACTGGGTGCCTGTGGCGAGGAGAAGAAGGAAGAGGCTGCGAGCCAGGCAGCGCCGGCAGCGACCTCCGAGGCAGCGAGCACTGCTGCTCCCGCGACGTCTGAGGCTGCGGCCCCTGCCGCATCGACGCCCCGCCAAGGCGGCGAATACACGGTGCTGTTCAAGGACGATCTTGATTCAATGGATCCTGCCATCGGCTATACCTTCCAGAGCTGGTCGCCGATCCGCGCCGTGTTCGACGGCTTGATGGATTACAAGCCCGGCACCACGGAGCTGGTACCCGATCTCGCCGAGAGCTTTGAAATTTCACCTGATGGCCTCACCTACACCTTCAAGCTGCATGACGGGGTGAAGTTCCACAACGGCCGCACGATGACATCGGCCGATGTGAAGTATTCGATCGAGCGCGTCGCGGACCCGAAGACGCAGAGCCCGGGCGCCGGCTATTTCGCCGGCATCAAGGGCTATCAGGATTTTGCCGATGGCAAGGCCAAGGACATCGCCGGCATCACCACGCCGGACGACAAGACCGTGAAGTTCGAGCTCAGCGCCCCCAACGCCACGATGCTGGCCGTGTTCGGGCTCAATTTCGGCATGGTCGTGCCGAAAGAGGAAGTCGAGAAATACGGCGCCGATTTCACGCATCACATCGTCGGCACCGGCGCCTATTCATTGGCCGAATACACGCCCGGCCAGCGCATCGTGCTCAACCGCTTCAAGGATAATTTCAACAAGGCGGAAGGTTTCGCCGACAAGATCACCATCCAGTTCGGCATCGAGCCGGTGGTGCAGGTCTTGAAGGTGCAGAACAACGAAGCCGACATCACCGGCGACATCTTCCCGCCGGCGAAGTTCCTGGAAGTCAGCAAGGATCCGGCTTTGAAGGATCGCTTCATCACGGCCGACCAGCTCAACACCAATTATCTGGCCATGAACGTCAATCTGAAGCCCTTCGACAAGGTCGAGGTGCGCCAGGCCGTCAACATGGCGATCGACAAGGATCGCCTGGCCAAGATCCTCAACGACCGCGCGACACCCACCAACCAGGTGCTGCCGCCGGCCATGGGGGGTTACGACAAGGCCTATCAGGGCTATCCGCATGATCTGGAGAAGGCCAAGGAATTGCTGAAGGCGGCCGGGGTCGGCGAAGGCTTCACCACCCAGCTCTACTTCCAGAACGCCGATCCGTGGCCGCGCATGGGCCAGGCGATCCAGCAGGATCTCGCCGCCATCGGCATCAAGGTGGAACTGAAAGGTCTCGATCTCGCCACGTCGGTAGGGGTGAGCTCGAAGCCGGACGGTGCACCGATGAGCCTCACCGAATGGTATGCCGATTTCCCGGACCCCTCCAACTTCTACACGGCGATCCTGGGCTGCGCCGGTGCCATCGAGGGCGGTTATAACTGGTCGTTCTATTGCAACAAGGATATCGACAAGCGCGCGGCCGAGGCGGACGCCATCACCGACCCGGCGAAAGCACAGGAGCGCCTCGACGCCTGGAAGGGCATCTATGCCGATATCATGAAGGACGCGCCTTGGGTCCCGCTGGTCAATGCGCGGCGTTATGCGTTGAAGTCGGCGAAGATCGACGGCGATCCTTCCTACTTCACCGATATCATCACGCAGCCCTTCCCCTATGACACGGTCTGGGTAAAGCAGTAAGCAAGAGGTAAGGCCATGAGCGGTTCGCACAGCCACGCCAATCACACCATCCATCGTCATCACCATCATCACGGCTGGGATAACAGCCTGAAACCCGTGTTGACGGTGGCGCCGGGTGCGGTGATCGATCTGGAGACGATCGATTCATCGGGCGGGCAGATCACGCCGGACTGGACCGTCGCCGATATGGGCAAGCTCGATTTCGGGAAAGTGAACCCGACGACCGGCCCGGTCTATATCGACGGCGCTGAGCCGGGCGATGCGATCAAGGTGACGCTCATGGCCTATCGCCCCTCCGGCTGGGGCTGGACGGCGAACATCCCGGGCTTCGGCCTGCTCGCCGACCAGTTCAAGGAACCGGCGCTCCATATCTGGAAGTACGACGCCAACACGCTGGCCCCGGCGGCGTTCAAGGGCCTCGCCAATGTGCCGCTGAAACCCTTTGCCGGCACGATCGGCCTCGCCCCCGCCGAAGCCGGCCTCCATTCGGTGGTCCCGCCGCGCCGCGTCGGCGGCAACATGGATATCCGCGACATGGCGATGGGCACCGAACTCTATCTGCCGGTTGAGGTCGCGGGCGGGCTGTTCTCGCTGGGCGACACCCATGCGGCGCAGGGCGATGGCGAGGTCTGCGGCACGGCGATCGAAAGCCCGATGGACGTCACCGTGAAGCTCGATCTGGTGAAGGGCGCCAATCTGAAATTCCCGCGCTTCCGCACGGCAGGACCGGTCACCAAGCATCTCGATGCCAAGGGCTATGACGTCACCACCGGCATCGGCACCGATCTGATGGAAGGCGCCAAGGCAGCGGTGGCCGGCATGGTCGAGCTGCTGACAACGCGCCACGGTATCGCACCGGTCGAGGCCTATATGCTGTGCTCGGTCTGTGGCGATCTGAGGATCAGCGAGATTGTCGACATGCCGAACTGGGTGGTGTCGTTCTACTTCCCACGCGTGGTGTTGGAGTGAGGATGGACCGAGTTTCACCCCTCACCCCGACCCTCTCCCCGCTCTCGCGGGGCGAGGGAGTTCCGACCGAGCCCTTCCTCTAAGTCCCTCGCCCCGCTTGCGGGGAGAGGGGTTGGGGTGAGGGGTTGTTGCAATAGAAATGAACCAAGTTGAAATGACTCCTTCCAAACCCATCGGCGACATTCTCCTCGACGTGCGCGATCTGTCGGTCGAGTTCGCGGGGCCGCAAGGTGCCATTCGCGTGATCGACAAGTTGAGCTTCGATTTGCGCGCGGGTGAGACGTTGTGCATTGCCGGTGAATCCGGATCGGGCAAATCCGTGACAGCCTTGTCGCTGATGGGATTGCTGCCCAAGCCCGGCGGGCGCATTGCCGGTGGGTCGGCGCAGTTCCTGGGGCGCGATCTCTTCAAGCTCGACGAGGCGGCGATGTCCGCCTTACGCGGCAACGAGATCAGCATGATCTTCCAGGAGCCGATGACAAGCCTCAACCCGGTCATTTCGATCGGCACGCAATTGACGGAAGGTTTGGTCCGGCATCTGGGCCTTTCACAGAAAGACGCGCAGAAGCGGGCGTTGGAAGCGCTCGAGGCCGTGCGCATGTCGGAGCCGCAGCGGCGCCTGAAACAATATCCGCATGAGCTTTCCGGCGGCATGCGCCAGCGCGTGATGATCGCGATGGCGATGGCGGCGAAGCCGAAGATCCTCATCGCCGACGAACCGACGACGGCACTTGATGTCACCATCCAGGCGCAGATCCTGGAATTGATGGCGACCCTGCAGCGCGAGACAGGCACGGCCATCATCATGATCACCCATGACATGGGTGTTGTGGCCGAGCTCGCCGACCGCGTCGTCGTGATGAAGAAGGGCGAAGCGGTGGAGCGCGGCGAAACGGCCGCGATCTTTGCCCACCAGACACATCCTTATACCAAGGCGCTGCTCGCTGCCGTGCCGAGCTTCAATCAGGGGGCAGCGGCGCCAAAGGCACCGGATGTCGCCAGCGCCAAACCGATCATCGAGGTGAAGGATCTGATCGTCCGCTTCGACGTGAAGGGCGGGCTGCTGCAGCGCGTGCAGCAGCGCGTGCATGCGGTCGAGAAGGTGAGCTTCGATCTGAAGCCCGGCGAGACCTTGGCATTGGTCGGTGAATCCGGCTGCGGCAAGTCGACGACGGGGAAGGCGCTGATGCATCTGGTGCCGTCCTCCGGCGCCATCCATATCGAGGGTGAGGCCGAGGGGAAGAAATCGACCGCGGAACTCAAGGCCATCCGCCGCCGCGTGCAGATGATCTTCCAGGATCCGCTGGCCTCGCTCGATCCGCGCATGAATGTGGGCGATCTGGTGATGGAGCCGCTGGTCATCCACAATATCGGTACGACCGCCTCACGCCGCGAGAAGGCCGCGGAACTCTTCCGCCGCGTCGGCCTGACGCCGGAGCAGATGGCGCGTTTTCCCCATGAATTTTCGGGTGGCCAACGCCAGCGCATCTGCATCGCCCGGGCATTAGCCCTCAATCCCAAGGCCATCGTCGCCGATGAATGCGTCTCGGCGCTCGACGTCTCGATCCAGGCGCAGATCCTGGAGTTGATGACGGAATTGCAGGACGAACTGGGTGTCGCCTATCTCTTCATCTCGCATGACATGGCGGTGGTGGAGCGCATCAGCCACCGGGTGGCGGTCATGCAGCTCGGCCAAATCGTCGAAATGGGGCCGACCCGGGCGGTGCTGGGCAACCCGCAGCATGCCTATACCAAGAAGCTGCTGTCGGCCGTGCCGATCCCGGATCCTGCCCGCCGGCATTCGGAGGAATGGCAGCGCGACAGGAAGCGCATCGAGGGCGAGGTGCCGAGCCCCTTCCGACCGGTGGATTACACGCCCGACTATGTCACCTTCCGCGATCTCGGCGGCGGACATCTGGTCGCGGCGTAATACTAAGGTCGTCATCCCCGGGCCCTGTCGGCGCATGCCGACATGCGTCGGCGGGACCCGGGGATCCACTGGTGCAGTTGAGAGAGTGGATGCCCGGATCAAGTCCGGGCATGACAATGAGTGAATAACGGAGAGACGAGACATGACCGAATACTGGCGCCTTTCTGCGATCAAGGCGGTCGAGCTGTTGAAATCCGGGGCGGTGACGCCGCTCGATCTCATCGATGACGCGCTGGCGCGGATCGAGGCGGTGAACCCCAAGGTCAATGCGGTGGTGACGCTGTGCGCCGACCGGGCGCGGGATCATGCCAGGCGGCTGATGGCGAAGCCGGTCGCGCAGCGCGGGATGCTGGCGGGCCTGCCCATCGGCGTCAAGGAACTCAACGACGTGGCTGGCGTGCGCACGACCTATGGCTCGCCGATCTTCGCCGACAATGTGCCGGAGAAATCCGACATCATGGTGGAGCGGTTGGAGAGCAATGGCGCCATCGTGCTCGGCATGACCAACAGCCCGGAATTCGGCGCCGGTGGCAACACCTTCAACGAGGTGCATGGCGAGACCTATAACCCCTGGAACGTGAAGCTGAATGCCGGCGGCTCGTCGGGCGGATCGGCCGTGGCCTTGGCGGCCGGCGAAGTGTGGCTGGCGACGGGATCGGATCTTGGCGGGTCGTTGCGGACACCGGCCGCGTTCTGCTCGGTCGTCGGCTTGCGTCCGTCGCCCGGCCGTGTGCCTTCGGGTCCTGGCGAGTTGCGCTTCGACACGCTGGCGGTCGACGGGCCGATGGCGCGCAATGTCGCCGACACGGCGCTGTTCCTGGATGCGATGGCCGGCTGGCATGTCGACATCCCGGTTTCGTTCCCGGCACCCAGTGAACCCTTCCTCACCACCACGCAGAAGAAGCTGAAGCCGGGGCGCGTTGCCTATTATCTCGATCCGGCGGCGCTGCCGATCGAGGCCGGTGTGAAGTCGATTTGCCGTGCGGCCATTGAGAAGCTCGCTGCCGCCGGGATCGCGTTCGAGGAAGCCTCGCCGGATTTCAGCGGCGTCGGCAATGCCTTCCAGACGCTGCGGGCGGTCGATTACGCGACGACCATGCGGCCGCTCCTCAACAAGCATCGCGACAAACTCAAAGCCGAAGTCATCTGGAACGCCGAGAAGGGCCTGGGTCTGTCGGCGGAAGAAATCGGCAAGGCGCATCTCAGGCGCTCGCGGCTTTATGCCGACATGGTGGCGTTCTTCAAGGACTATGACCTGCTGGTCCTGCCGGCGGCACCCATTCTGCCGCGCGACATCAAGGAGCGCTGGCCGCGCGAGATCAATGGCGAGGCGCTCGACAATTATGTCGAATGGCTGAAGCTCGCGGCCCTCATCACCATGACCTCCTGCCCAACGCTGTCGCTGCCTTGCGGCTTCTCACCCGATGGCCGGCCGATGGGCCTGATGATCGTCGGCCGCCCCCGTGGCGAAGCGGAACTGCTGTCGCATGCGGCACTGTTCGAAGACATTCTGGGCCTGAAGGACGCGGTGCCGATCGACCCGAAGGGGTGAGACGCCTGCGGCGCCCCTCACCCCAACCCCTCTCCCCGCAAGCGGGGCGAGGGGCTTATGGCAGAGGCTCGCTAGCAACTCCCTCGCCCCACGCAGTGGGGAGAGGGTCGGGGTGAGGGGCCTTTACGGCTGTGACGTCTCTCCACCCTCTTCTTTCACCGCCGCCAGATAAGCGTCGCGCATCTGGTCGCTGGCCTTGGGGCCGGTCTTGGGGCGGGGTTGGCCGAGATGTATCTCGCGCAATTCGTCCATGAATTGGGACCACAGCGTCGGTCCGCCCTTTTCGAGGATCTCGGCACGAACGGAGAGGGTCTTGGTGACCGGCGTGTGGCGGCGGCCCCAGGCACCCATGGCGGCCAGAAGCGGCACCAGCTGGATCGCCTTTTCGGTGAGGCTGTAGATCGCCTTCTGCTTGTGGCTGGGATCGTCGGCGCGGGTGAGGAAGCCGCCCTCGGTGAGGCGCTTCAGGCGGTCGGCGAGGATGTTGGAGGCGATGCCTTCCTCCGACTGCGTCAGGAATTCACGGAAATGGCGGCGGTTGCCGAACATCATGTCGCGGATGACGATGAGCGACCAGCGGTCGCCCAGCGCCTCGAGCGTCAGGTTGATGGGGCAGCCGGAGCGGGTCGTGTCGGGGGTCATTGAAGCCTCAGATGAAACTGCTTGCAATCTAGGATCAGATTGACGGAAGCGCAACTGGTCGCCCGAAAGCAGGCTCATAATCTTGCGCCGCCTGTTCTTGAGGCAGGGGGAGGCGGTCGCTATAGTGCCGCGCACTTTGTGCGGTGCGATGCTATGTCTGGCAGCGGCCGCCCGATCTCCTGGAACAGGTGGATAATGAGCGTCGCCTACGCGGATGAGTTGCGCGGCAAATATGCCGATGAACTTGATACGGGCATGTCGGCCGTTTTTTCCAAGACGGTGACGGAGACCGATATCGTGCTGTTCGCGGGCCTCTCGGGCGACACCAACCCGGTCCATCTCGATGAGGACTTCGCCAAGCCCACCATGTTCAAGGGCCGCATCGCCCATGGGATGCTCACCGCCGGTTTCATCTCGGCGGTGCTCGGCACCAAACTGCCGGGGCCGGGCTGCATCTATCTGTCGCAGAGCCTGAAGTTCAAGGCGCCGGTCCGCATTGGCGACACGGTGGTAGCGCGCTGCACGGCAACACAGGTCGACAAGGAAAAAGGTCGCGCCACGTTTTCGACCATCGCCACGGTCGGCGAGACAGTGGTGCTGGAGGGCGAGGCCATGCTGCTGGTGCCCAAGCGCCCGAAATGAGTTTGAACGCAGTGATGGCCGAGACCCGACCAAGAACCCCTCACCCTAACCCTCTCCCCACAATGTGGGGCGAGGGGACTTTGCTGGTGACGGCATCTCGATCGACTCCCTCGCCCCGCGTCAGCGGGGAGAGGGTTGGGGTGAGGGGCGTTTCATGCGCCTGATCCGACATCTTGAGGACGTGCCCTTCGAGGCCCGAGGTGCCGTGGTCGCGCTGGGGAATTTCGACGGGGTGCATCTGGGGCACCAGGCGGTCATTCGCCAGGCGGCGGAGATCGCGCGGTCGAAAAAGGCGCCGCTCGCGATCCTCACCTTCGAGCCGCATCCGCGCTCCTTCATCCGGCCGCAGGATCCGCCCTTCCGCCTGACGCCATTCCGCATCAAGACGCGGCATCTGCAGGCGCTGGGTGTCGATTTCGTCTTCGAACTCGCCTTTGACGGCGCCATGATGGCGCGCAGTGCCGAGAATTTCGTGAGCGAAATCCTGGTCGCTGGCCTCCACATCGCCCATGTGGTCGTGGGCTATGATTTCTGCTTCGGCAAGGGCCGTGCGGGCAATGCGGCGCTCCTCACCGAATTCGGCGGGCGCCATGGTTTCGGCGTCACCTCGGTGGCGGCGGCCAAGCGTGGCGATGGCCCGGCCTATTCATCGACCCTCATCCGCGAGCAATTGCAGGCGGGCGACCCCAAGAGCGCTGCCGCCACACTTGGCCGACCTTGGGAGATCGAGGGCCGCGTCGAGCATGGCGATGCGCGCGGGCGGCAGCTCGGATTCCCCACGGCCAATATCGCCATCGGCGAGTACATGGAGCCCAAGCTCGGCGTCTATGCCGTGATGGCGATCGATGGCGATGACGAGCGTGGCGGCTGGATCAAGGGTGTCGCCAATCTGGGACGCCGACCGACGGTCGGTGGCACCCGCGTGCAGCTTGAGGCGCATCTCTTCGACTTTTCGGGCGACCTTTACGGCAAGCATTTGCGCGTGGCGCTCATCGATTTCATCCGGCCTGAGATGAAGTTCAACGGGCTCGATGCCTTGAAGGCGCAGATCGCTGCCGACAGCGATTCCGCCCGCAAGATCTTGGCCGACTATCACGGCCCGCAGCCCGGTGGACATCCGGGCAGCGGCAAACTCGATTGACGATTTTTGACGACTGGAACTGATAAGACCATGAGCGCCGACAAACCCACGCCGGATTACAAGGCCACCGTCTTCCTGCCGAAGACGGATTTCCCCATGCGCGGCGACCTGCCGAAGAAGGAGCCGGCGATCCTCGATGCCTGGGTGAAGGAAGACCTTTACGGCAAGCTGAGGAAGGCGTCGAAGGGCAAGGAAAAATTCGTCCTCCATGACGGCCCGCCTTACGCCAATGGCAACATCCATATCGGCCACGCACTCAACAAGATTCTGAAGGACGTGATCAACCGTTCGCAGCAGATGCTGGGGAAGGATGCGCATTACGTCCCCGGTTGGGACTGCCATGGCTTGCCCATCGAATGGATGATCGAGGAGCAGTATCGGAAGGCCGGCAAGAACAAGGACGAGGTGGAGATCAACGAGTTCCGCCGCCAGTGCCGCGACTTCGCCGCCAAATGGATCGACGTGCAGCGCGAGGAATTCAAGCGCCTCGGCGTTGCCGGCGATTGGGACCATCCCTACACCACCATGGCCTATCCCGCCGAGGCGCAGATCGCGCGCGAGATCGGCAAGTTCCTGATGAATGGCTGCCTCTTCCGCGGCTCGAAGCCGGTGATGTGGTCGGTCGTTGAGAAGACGGCGCTGGCCGAGGCCGAAGTCGAATACCACGACCATGTCAGCAACACGATCTGGGTGAAGTTTCCGATCCAAAAAGGGCCGGAGGGTCTCAAAGGGGCGGCCATCGTCATCTGGACAACGACGCCCTGGACCATTCCGGGGAACCGCGCCATCGCCTTTGGGAAAGACATCGATTATGTCGGCCTGGAAGTGACGGCGGTGGGTGAAGGCGCCCATGTGAAGGCCGGCGACAAGCTGGTCGTCGCCAAGGATTTGAAAGCGGCGTTCGAGGAGAAGGCCGCGATCACCGGGTCGACCGAATTCTGGTCGGGCCAGGGCGCGGCATTGGCCGGCAGCGTCACGCGCCACCCGTTCCATGGTTCCGGCTATGATTTCGAGGTGCGGCCTTACGCCGGCGATTTCGTCTCGACCGAAGCCGGTACCGGCTTCGTGCATATCGCGCCCGGCCATGGCGCCGACGATTACGAACTGGGCCTTGCCAATGGCATCGAGGTGCCGCAGACGGTCGGTGCCGACGGTGCCTATTACGACCATGTGCCGCTCTTTGCCGGCAAGCGGGTGATGAACCAATACGGCAAGAAGGGCGATGCCGACGATTCGGTGATCGCCGCCTTGACCGAGCGCGGCATGCTGGTGGCCAGCGGCAAGATCACGCATTCCTATCCGCATTCCTGGCGGTCGAAGGCGCCGATCATCTTCCGGAACACGCCGCAATGGTTCATCTCGATGGAGAAGAACGATCTGCGGAAGACGGCGCTCGCTGAGATCGACAAGACGCGCTTCGTGCCGGCCGCCGGCAAGACGCGGCTTTATTCGATGATCGAGAACCGGCCGGATTGGTGCATCAGCCGCCAGCGCGCCTGGGGCGTTCCCATCGCCGTCTTCGTCAACAAGAAGACGCAGGAACCCTTGCGCGACCAGAAGGTCGTCGACCGCATCGTCGAGGCCTTCATGAAGGAAGGTGCCGATGCCTGGTATTCGAGCGATGCCTCGCGTTTCTTGGGCAACGACTACAATCCGGATGACTATGAGCAGATCAAGGACATCGTCGATGTCTGGTTCGATTCCGGCTCGACCCATGCCTTCGTGCTGGAAGAAGCGACGCGCGCCGATCCGAGCTGGGACATGACGAGCCCCGCCGACCTTTATCTCGAAGGCTCGGACCAGCATCGCGGTTGGTTCCACTCCTCGCTGCTGGAAAGCGTCGGTACACGGGGCAAGGCGCCTTATAAGGGCGTCCTCACCCATGGCTTCACGCTCGACGAGCAGGGCCGCAAGATGTCGAAGTCCTTGGGCAACGTCATCGCGCCGCAGAAGGTGATGGAGCAATACGGCGCCGACATCCTCAGGCTGTGGGTGGTCTCGACCGACTATGCCGACGACCAGCGCATCGGCAACGAGATCCTGAAGCATTCGGCCGAAGCCTATCGGCGTCTGCGCAACACCTTCCGCTATATCCTGGGTGCGCTGGACGGGTGGAGCGAGGCTGAGCGGATCAGCCCGGCGGAGATGCCGGAGCTCGATCGCTGGGCGCTGCATCGCTTGAGCGAACTCGATAAGGTCGTGCGCGCCGGCATCGACGGCTACGAGTTCCACGACCTCTTCATCGAGCTGCATAACTTCTGCGCGGTCGATTTGTCGGCGTTTTACTTCGACATCCGCAAGGACGCGCTCTATTGCGACCGGCCGGATTCGGTGCGCCGCCGTGCGACACGCACGGTGCTTTATGAAGTGTTCTCCTGCCTTACCGCCTGGCTTGCCCCGATCCTCTGCTTCACGGCCGAGGAAGCCTGGCGCGCACGGCCCTGGAAAGAGGGTGAGGACAGCGTGCATTTGCGCGTGATGCCCACCCTGCCAACGAACTGGGCCGATGCGGCCCTGGCTGAGAAGTGGGACAAGGTGCGCGATATCCGGCGTGTCGTCACCGGCGCCCTGGAGCTTGCCCGTGCCGAGAAGAAGATCGGCGCCAGCCTGCAGGCCAAGCCGAAGGTCTATCTGTCGGCAGAGCGCCAGGCGCAACTTAAAGGTCTCGACCTTGCCGAGATCGCCATCACTTCCCATATCGCGCTTCTGAGCGAACCGGCGCCAGCAGGTGCCTTCACGCAGAACGATGTGGCGGGGGTGGCCGTGGTGGTCGAGTTGGCAAGCGGTGAAAAATGCGATCGCTGCTGGCAGGTCCTGCCGGAAGTGGGTGAGCACAAGGCCCACCCGACCCTCTGCCACCGCTGTGCCGATGCGGTTGATTCTGGCAAGGTCGGGGCGGCGTGATGACCAGGAAGCGCCCCCTCTCCCTAACCCTCCCCCACGTGGGGGGGAGGGAATACCAGCCAGCCCAATCGCGATGCCGAACACAAACTCGCCCGGACTCCCTCCCCCCTACGTGGGGGAGGGTTGGGGAGAGGGGGCGGTTCGGCCAGGTTCGCGATCGGAAGGGAGCCTGAGCCATGCGCATCGCGTCCGCAGCCCTCTTTCGCCACGCCATCATCCTGGCCGGGCTCATCATCGTCGCCGACCAGTTCACCAAATGGCTGGTCATGGTCGAAATCATGAACCCGCCGCGGGTCATTCCGGTGATTCCGCTGGGCCAAACGGGCATCAATCTGGTGATGGCCTGGAATACCGGCGTCTCGTTCAGCATGCTGCGCGATACCGGGCCGTGGCTGCTCTCGGGCCTCGCAATTGTGGTGAGCATCGGCCTGGTCATCTGGCTGATGCGGCTTAACGCACGCCTGCCCGGCTATGCGGTCGGCCTCATCATCGGCGGGGCGCTGGGGAATGTGATCGACCGCCTGCGATTCGGGGCGGTGTTCGATTTCATCGATTTCTTTGTGGGCGACTGGCATTGGCCGGCCTTCAACCTCGCTGATTCCGCCATTACGGTGGGTGTCGTTCTCCTCTTGTTCGACGCCTTGTTTCAATCGTCGGATAAGGGTAAAAATAGCGCCGGATCGGAGGCTCCCTAGACCATGCGCGCGAAACACATCCTCACCGCCCTTGGCCTGCTGGCATTGCCGGCGCTGGCCGGCGGCTGTTCCAACAGCACCAAGGAAGCGCTGGGCCTGACCAAGCGCTCGCCGGACGAGTTCCAGGTCGTCTCCAACGCACCCTTGTCCATGCCGCCGGATTACAACCTGCGCCCACCCGCACCGGGTTCGCCCCGGCCGCAGGAAGGCACCGCGCGCGACCAGGCGCAGCAGGTGGTCTTTGGCTATCCGGGCGCCGGTGGCACGCCGTCGAAGCTGCCGGAAATCGGCGTCGGCGAGGCGTCCTCGGCCCAGTCGGCCGGCGAGGCCTCGTTGCTGCAATCGGCCGGGATCACGGGTGTCGATCCGAATATCCGCCAGGTCGTCGATGCCGAGACCAATGAGGACGAAGCGGATTCGAAACAGCTGATCGACAGCATCGTCTTCTGGCGCAAGCCGGAACCCTATGGCACCGTCGTCAATCCGGACGAGGAGCAGAAGCGCCTGCAGGAAAATGCCGCACTCGGCAACGCGCCCACCACCGGCGACGTACCCATCATTGAGCGCAAAAAGAAGGGCCTCCTCGAAGGTCTGTTCTAGGACCCGACTTGGAAAATTGATGCCGAATTGGAAGAAAGTTCTGCTGGGGCCGGCTGCGATATGCGCCGGCCTTAGTTTTTCGCCCCTGTTCATCGCCACTGCGCAGGCCGATCTGTTCGAGGCTGAGACCTTTACGCTGAAGAACGGGATGGAGGTTGTGGTGCTGCCCAAGCACCTCGCCCCCGTGGTGTTCCAGGTCGTGGTCTATAAGGTCGGTGCCGCCGACGGGCTGAAGGGCAAGAACGGTGTCGCCCATTTCCTTGAACACCTGATGTTCAAGGCGACCAAGAAATTGAAGGCCGGGCAGTTCAGCCAGGATGTGGACCGCGTGGGCGGCACAGACAATGCCTTCACCAACCAGGACATGACGGCCTATCACCAGGAATTCGCCGCCGAGCACCTGCCGCAATTCATGGCGGCCGAGGCCGACCGCATGGTCAATCTGCAGCTCGACGACAAGGTGGTGCTGCCCGAGCGCGACGTCATCCTCAACGAACGCGGGCAGACGGTCGAGAGCGATCCGGGCAGCCGGCTTTCGGAAGCCATGAACGCCGCCATCTTCCAGAACCACCCCTATGGCCTGCCGATCATCGGCTGGCGCCATGAGATGGAGACCTATACCACCAAGGACGCGGTCGACTTCTATAAGCGCTGGTATGCGCCCAACAACGCGATCCTGATCGTGGCCGGTGATGTGACGCCAGCCGAGGTGAAGAAGCTCGCCGAGAAGAATTTCGGGAAGCTCGCCGCGCGTCAGATCCCGGCGCGCGATCGGTTGATGGAGCCGCCGGCGGAAGCGGCGCGGCGCCTGTCGCTCAGCAGTCCCGAGGTCGAGCATCCCAGTGTCTGGCGGCGCTACATGACCGAGAGCTATCGCACGGCCGGCCTCACCAAGGGCGACAATACCGCCTATGCGCTGAGCGTGCTGTCGGAAGTGATGGGCGGCGGTGCCGTCGGGCGGCTCTATCGCGCGCTGGTCATCGATCAACATGTGGCATTGGGCGCCGGGGCGAGCTTCAGCGGCGATGCCCGCGACTATGGCAGCTTCACCTTCTATGCGTCCCCCCGCGACCCGGCCGATCTTGGCAAGGCGGAGGCCGCGATCGATGCGGAAATCGCCAAGCTGCTGAAAGACGGCATCACGGCTGATGAGCTGGCGGCGGCCAAGAACCGCTTGCTGCTGGAAGCGGCCAAGGCGCGCGACAGCCTCAACGGCCCGGCCTTGCTGGTGGCGGAATCGCTGGCCGGCGGCGAAAGCATGGCCGACATCCAGGCCTGGCCGGACCGTATCAACGCCGTCACGGTCGAGGATGTCATGACGGCAGCCAAGACGGTGCTGACGCCCGAGAACAGCGTCACGTCCACCTTGCTGCCGGAGGCGTCCGGTGACGACGCCGCCCCTGCCGACGGCGCTCCTGCCAGTGAAACGCCCCCTTCGGATACCGCGCAATGATGCATTTTCTCCGGACGGCGTTGGCCGTCGCCGTTCTCAGCCTGCTGCCGCGTCTGGCGGCTGCCACCGAGATCCAGAAAATCGTCTCGCCGGCCGGTATCGAGGTCTGGCTGGTCGAGGATCATACCGTGCCGGTCATCTCACTCTCCTTCGGCTGGGATGGCGGCACTGCCATGGACCCCAAGGGCAAGGAAGGTGTCGCCATGCTGGCCTCCGGCCTCATGGACGAAGGCGCCGGCGACATCGATTCGGCGACCTTCCAGCGCAAGATTGCCGATCTCGGCCTCGATTACGGCTTCGATGCCAGTGCCGACAGTTTCAGCGGCTCCTTGCGCACGCTGACGGCCAACAAGGACGCCGCGGTCGATCTCCTCGCTCTGGCGCTGACCAAGCCGCGCTTCGACGCCGAGCCGGTCGAGCGCATGCGCCGGCAGTTCCTCATCGCCATCGACGGCGAGCAGCGCGACCCCAATGCCGCCGCCTACCGGGCCCTGGAGAAGAAGCTGCTGGGCGATCACCCTTATGCCCGCTCGAATTACGGCACCAAGGAAAGCATGTCGGCACTGACCCCCGACGACCTCAGGCAGTTCATGAAGGACCGCCTGACGCGCGACCATCTTTTCGTGGCAGCCGCCGGTGACATCAATGCCGAAGATCTGGGGAAATTGGTCGACCGCGCCTTTGCCGGCCTGCCCGAGAAGGGCGTTGCCGACAATGTGCCGGAAGCCAAAGTCGCGGATGCGGGATCGCTCTCCGTGCTGACGCGCAACGTGCCGCAGGCGACGGTGATCTTCGCCCAGCCCGGCATCAAGCGCGCCGACAAGGATTTCTTTGCCGTCTATCTGATGAATTATGTGCTGGGCGGCGGCGGATTCTCGTCGCGCCTGATGACCGAGATCCGCGAGAAGCGCGGTCTTTCCTACGGCGTCAACACCGATCTGGTGACGCTGGATCATGTGGGATTCTTAAGCGGGCGCTATGAGACGCCCAATGCCAAGGTGAAGGAGACGCTGGACCTGTTGCGGGCCGAATGGCAGCGGATGGCGGAAAAGGGGCCGACCCAGGCGGAGCTCGACGACGCAAGGACCTATCTGCTGGGCTATTACCCGCGCAACCTCACCACCACATCGAAGGCCGCTGAAACGCTGCTGGGCATCCAGATGGAGGGCCTGGGCATCGATTACATCGAGCGCCGGCGCACCGAAATCGAAGCCGTGACGCTTGATGACGTGAAGCGCATGGCAAAGACCCTGCTCAATGACAAGGCGCTCACCGTCGTGGTCGCTGGCAAGCCGGAAGGGCTTGAAGGCGCTGTGCCGGTGCAGTGAGGGATATTTTTCCGTCATCCCCGGGCCCTGTCGGCGCATGCCGACATGCGTCGGCGGGGACCCGCGGATCCACTGGTGCGGTTGATCGACTGGATCCCCGGGTCAAGCCCGGGGATGACGAGATGATATGAGATAGACTTGACCGCACCCACCCCCATCACCCGCACGACGCTGTTCACCCTCACCGCCCTGGTGGCGCTGGGGCCGTTATCGACGGATTTCTATCTGCCGGCGCTGCCGCTCATCGCGCGGTATTTCGGCGTCGACGAGGCGGGCGCGCAGGCGACGCTATCGGCTTATCTCATCGGCTTTGCTGCGGCCATTCTGGTCTATGGACCGCTCTCCGATCGCTTCGGCCGGCGGCCCGTATTGGCCGGCGGCATTGTCATCTTCACGCTGGCAAGCCTTGGCTGTGCCGTGTCGCAGAGCATCGGGGCGCTGGTCGCCTGCCGCTTCGTCCAGGCGCTGGGCGCCTGTGCCGGGCCGGTCATTTCGCGCGCCATGGTGCGCGACCTGGTCGGCGCGCAAGGGGCGGCGCGGGTCTTTTCCTATTTGAGTGCCGCCGTGGCGCTGGCGCCGGCCATCGCCCCCATCGTCGGCGGTTTCCTTACCGATGCCTTCGGCTGGCGCGCAACCTTCGTGGCGCTGACCATTTACGGCGCCGGGGGCCTCGTCGCGGTCTTCTGGATTTTGCGCGAGACCAACCAGACGCGGGACATGACGGCGGCCAACCCGCTGTCCTGGTTCCGCATCTATGGATCGCTCGTCCGGCACCGGGAATATTTCGGCTATGTGCTGGCGGCGACCTTCGGTTATAGCGGCATCTTCTGCTTCATCTCCGGCTCCAGCTTCGTCTTCATCAATGTGCTGGGGGTGCCGCCGAAATATTTCGGCTTCTGCTTCGGCGTCTTCGTCATCGGCTATATCATCGGGGCGACCAGCGGCGGCAAATTGTCGAAGCGCATGGCGCCGCCCCAATTGGTGGGCCTGGGGTCGTTGATCGCGTTGCTCAGCGCTATCGCCCTGGTCGCGGTCAATCTCGTCGCCACCGCCTCGGTCTGGACGGTGCTGGCGCCATTGCTCCCCTACATGATCGGGGTCGGCATGACGATGCCGGCGGCGCAAGCCGGTGCCATCGGCCCCTTCCCGCGCTCGGCGGGGGCAGCTTCGGCGCTACTCGGCTTTGTGCAGATGGGCGTTGCGGCCGGTGTGGGTGCCATTCTCGGCGTCATCGGTTCGCCTTCGCCGCTGCCGATGACCCTGATGATCGCAGCGATGGCGGTGGCGCAGATGGCCTGCCATTGCTGGGTCATCCGCCCAGCCTTGAAAAGCTAATCCCCCAGGTCAGTCGCGGCCCTGATCTTCGCGCTGCTGGTAGAAGGGCTTCTTTTCTTTCTGTGGCGCGGCCGGTGCGGTCTTTGTCCCCGCGGCCTTGTCGGTGTCGTTGCCCAGGATGGTGTTGAGGAGCGCGCCGATGCCGGATTCTTCTTCCTTGGGCGGCGTTGCCGGTTGGGCAATCTCCGGCACCAGGTCGGTGGGTGCGCCGGCACTGGCGACCAACGCGCCGCCGCCGCGCGGCACGTCGCGGGGCGTCTGGCCTTCCAGGGCGGTGCTCATGAAATCATGCCAGATGACGACGGGCAGCGAGCCGCCGGTCACCTTATCCATGGGGGCGCCATTGTCGTTGCCGACCCAGACGCCGGTCACGAGATCGGCCGTCAAGCCGACGAACCAGGCATCGCGGAAGTTCTGGCTGGTGCCGGTCTTGCCGTAGACCGGCCAGCCCGCAAGTTTGGCCTTCTTGCCTGTCCCCCAATCGACCACCGCCGCCATGACGTCGAGCATGTTGGCCACGGCATTGCCGCTGGCGACACGCCCCGGGCCCGAGCCACCGCGTTCATAGAGCACGGTGCCGTCACGGGTCGAGATGCGGTTGATGGCATAGGGCCAGACACCCAGCCCCTGATTGGCGAAGACTGCATAGGCCGTCGTCATCTCAAGGAGCGTGGTTTCCGAGGTGCCGAGGGCGATCGAGGCATCGTTGCCGATCGGCGTGGTTATCCCTAAGCGCTGTGCCGCCGCAATCACGTTCTTGCGCCCGATTTGTTCGGAGAGCTGCACCGCCACGGAATTGAGCGAGCGCGCGAAGGCTTCGCGTAAATTCACCTCGCCATAGAACTTGTCGTTGTAATTGCCGGGCTGCCATTTGCCGATGCGGATCGGCACGTCGTTGAAGCGGCTCCCCGGGCCAAAGCCTGCTTCGAAGGCCGCCAGAAAGACGAAGGTCTTGAAGGCGGAACCCGGCTGGCGCAGGGCTTGTGTCGCCCGGTTGAACTGGCTCTCGCGGTAGGAGACGCCGCCCACCATGGCCTTCACGGCACCTTCCGGCGTCATGGCGACGAGGGCCGCCTGGCTGGCGTTCTGCTTCGGGCCCATCTCGGCGATGGTCTTGGCAAGGTCGATTTCGGCGATGCGCTGCTGGTGCGGATCCAGCGTCGTCTCGACGACCAGGTCCTGGTCGGAGAAGCCGACGAAGGACGAGACCTGGTCGAGCACCCAATCGGCATAGAACTGGCCGATCTGGCCGCGCGCCTCGCCACTCACCGAGGGTGCCGTCATGGTGGCGGCGGCATCGGCCACATCAGCCGTGATGAACTCGGTCGCCACCATGTTCTGGAGAACGAGTGTCGCGCGGTCGCGCGCCAGCGTCTTGTCGTTCAAGGGGTTGTAGCGCGAGGGCGCCTTCAGCATGCCGGCCAGCATGGCCGATTCAAAGAGGCTCGCCTCGGTCGCCGGATGGCCGAAATATTTCCGTGACGCGGCATCGACGCCATAGGTGCCGGCGCCGAAGTAGACGCGGTTCAAATAGAGCTCGAGGATCTGGTCCTTGGTGAAGTTCTGCTCCAGCCACAAGGCCAGCAGCACTTCCTGGCCCTTGCGGTGGATCGAGCGCTCGGGCGTCAAGAAGATGTTCTTGGCCAGCTGCTGCGTGATGGAGCTGCCGCCCTGCACCAGCCGCCCGCTGGTGAAGTTGACATAGAAGGCGCGCAACAGCCCTTTCACGTCGAGGCCGAAATGGCTGTAGAAGCGGCGGTCCTCGGTGGCGATGACCGCCTGGGGCAGATAGGCCGGCAGGTCCTTCAAGGCCACGGCGCTGCCATAGAGATCGCCGTAAGAAGCGATGAGGCTGCCGTCGCTCGCCACCAGGCTCACCGAGGCGCGGCGCTTGATCTCGTTGAGCTTGGAGACATCGGGCAGGTCGTAGGCGCACCAGGCGATGAAGATAAGGCCGACGAAGCCCGCCCAGATGGCGCCGACAACGCCCCATTTCAGCGTAAACAGGGCCAACCGGCGGCGCCATCGGCGGGCCGGTTTACCTTGGTTTTCCTGCGTTTTGCGCGAATCAGCGTTGGTCATGAGCGCCTTTTACCAGATCGCGGCGCACCCCCGCGACCCTTACCTCTTGGCGCTCATATGGCGACGAATTGCGGCATGATCACGGCAGATCCGCGATCATTTTCCGGTGAGGGAACGTCCGACGTTGGAAGGCCGGCTGGGCGATCAGCCCAAGGCGCGGCGGCCGATGCCGCCACCTGCTTCGCCATTGTCGTGATGATCGCGGCCCGAGACCTTGAGCAGCGCCTCGGTGATGCGCTGTTCGAAGGCCTGTTCCGGATTGGCATCGCCAATGACGTCATCGAGGACCGGGCGCACATTGTTGCGCCAGCCTTCCGGCGCGAAGCCGAAGCGGCGCACGCGCTCGTGGCGGCCGAGCAAGGTGAGCTGCAGGAACAGCTCGCGATGCGCTTCGTCGAGCTTGCAGCGCTCGAAGAGTTGCGTGGGGCCGCGGCCGCCTTCGTCGCCCAAGAGGGCCCGCACATTGCTGACCTGGACACCGGCCCGCAAAGCGAGAGCCGGCAGCACGAAGGCGAAATTGCCGAGGCAGAAGGCACGCAAAACAAGGGTCGAGCTGAGCAAGCCGTTTTCATGCAGCGCGTCGATGAGCGCCCGCATTTCCTCGGCGCGCTGGCCCGGCGCGAAGGAGGTCAGGAGGATGTTCTCGCGCCCATGCTCGATGAGCGCGGAAACCCGCGCCGGCTCGAGGTTATATTTGTCAATGAGGCGCTCGAGGATGCGGCCCGTGACGATGGTGGTCATGCGCTCGGCGACCGCCACGGGCAACGCCCGGCGCTGGGCCACGGCATCGGTCACATTGGCGTTGTCGGCGAAGCGGTCGAGCAGACGGTGATAGGCAGGTGTGGGAATGGCCGCGTTCTCATTGGCGGCCACACGCAGCACGACGGTCTCGTCATCGGTCTTGATGAGGGCGGTCGAGACGGCGGCCGACAATTGCGGCCGCGTCGCCACGACGCGGGCGTGGTCCAGGCCGCGATGCTCGATCACCGCCACCAGGTCCTCATCGGTCAAGGCGAGGCTCTCGGCCAGAATCGGCCGGGCCACGTCCATGACATCCTCGGCGAGGCGCCGGGCGATCGACCGCTCGAGGCCGGGGGTGTTTTTCAGGGTTTCAGCGAGGCGCCGGCGGTATTCCAGCTCGGCATCGGGCAGGACGGCGTTGATGATCGCATTGGCGATCTCCCGCTCCTCGGCGGACAGTTCCCCCGCCTGATAGACATTGGCGACCGCCAGCATGGTGGCGGCGCGCCGGGCCGGAGTCGGGTCTGCGCTCAAGCGAGTTACATCGGCTTGGGTCAACCTTGCCACACTTCGTCCCTTCCAATCTCACGGCGAAATGCGTCGCCGTCCGGTGTTTACAATTTCTTCCGGCTGTGACCGGAAGGTGCCCCGCGTGACTGCCTCGCTCCCCAGATGGAGACTCGCGGCAGACGGCGCTGCACCCGCTCAAACAATAGTTTTTGCCTCATAGCGACGTCCAGCAGCGATCGCGTGAAAAACCCGGTTATCACGGATAAATCACGCAAATTCAGCAATATAGTGTGAGGATTTGTTGCCTCAAATACAGTGAAAAAAGTAGTTAATTTAGCGTAAAAGCGCTGTGGCCAAACCGTGATCTCGGCGTGCCAAAATGGGGCGCCGTTGCCTCTCCCGGACTGAAGCAAATGCCTTGCCAGTCCAGAGGTTCCCCCCGCCCGGCGCCCCCAACGCCCAGCGCATCACCGCAAGGCGAGTGCTTGCCAAGCCGACGTCTTTGGCTAATATGCCGCCCGCGCCGCCCACCCCGTGGGTCCGGCCTTCACAGATGCCTCTGTGGCGAAATTGGTAGACGCGCCTGACTCAAAATCAGGTTCCCAAAAGGAGTGCTGGTTCGAGTCCGGCCAGGGGCACCATCTTTCTCATTTTTTGCTCGATTCGCGCGGCGCCGGCCCGCGGCTAGTGCCGCAGGCCGGGCGTTGGTCCGCACGTGTCAGTGCCAGGCAGCGGCGAGAGTCGGTTGCAGGCTCTGCTTGGTGGTCGGATCCAGATTGAGCTGACCCAGGGGCGGCGGGCTGAACGCCGCCATCGCCGACCGAAGCTGTTCGACATCGCTGGCGCTGGCATATCGCCCGTCGGCCAACTGGATCCGATCGAGCTTGTTGTCGGCGCTGGAATACCAGCCCTGGATCGTCGCCCTGTCATTGGTGCCGATCATCGAGACGATGAGATCGTTGCCCGATTGCGTAAACCACAGCTGGTCGGCGCTGACGCCGGTAAGAATGGCCAGCTTGTCGGCACCACCATCGGTATCGTGGGCATCGATCGTATCGGCCTCGCCGCCACGCCCGAAGCGGAACTCATCCGCCCCCGCGCCGCCGATCAGCGTGTCGTTGCCAGCACCGCCGATGAGGATGTCGTTGCCGCCGGCACCGTCGAGCGTGTCGTTGCCGCCGGCGCCGGAGAGATATTGATTAGCCGCCGAGCCCACAAGGTTATTGCCCGCGTCGTCGCCGGCGAGAGTCTGGCCGTCACTGTACGTGATGGATGAGATTTCGACACTGCTGCTTCGATAGGTCACTGTAAAACCACCGCCGGGCAGTGCCGTTACGAATGGATCATCAGCGATTGCCGCGATTTGAAATTCAGCACCTAACTTAGCACCAGTGGCATCGTACCTCTGCCCAGATGAAGAACCTGTGCCACTGTTCCACACCACCACATAACCACCATCAGCGAGGCCGGCGACCTGCGGTCTAGATTGACTGTTCGAAGCCACGGTATTGACCATGAACTCCGATCCAACAGCCACCCCTTGCGAGGTAAAACGCCGACCATAAACTCCGACCCCATCGCCGTCTTGTCCGGGGCTCGATTCCCACACCGCAATGAAGCCACCATCGGAGAGAGCCGCAATCGATGAACGTTCCTGGGCGTCCGTTCGACCCGAGTTGATTATAAAATCGCCACCACCCAGTTGCTTTCCCAATGTGTCGAAGGGTTGCCCTCGCACATCGGTCTGCCCCGCAGATACATCAGTCCACACCACCATAAAGCCGCCATTCGCCAAGGCTACGACATGCGACTGAAATTGATGGTCGATCGAGGCTGTATTTATTCGAAACATATCGCCAATCGGCGCGCCATCGGCGGCAAAGCGCTGACCGCCGATCGCATAGCCACTCACATCAATCCCAGTCGCGTGCCAAGTGGCAACGTAACTTCCATCAGAAAGGACGGCAATCGATGGCAAGTTACCATTCAAACGGGACCATGCAGAACCGCTCGTCAGGCCAGCGGAATCATATCTCTGAACAGAGATAGCTCCCCCAGTTTCCCGCACGATAAGAAACCCGCCATCCGGCAACGCCGCGACGGTCACCGGCAATTTTGCTACCCCGCCGAGGCCAAATTCGGAACCAAGTCCTTGCCCGGCCGCGTTTAGAAAGCGCCCCCGCAGCTGAGAATTGTAAGCCCCCCATACCACCAACTGGCGTCCGTCAGATAGCGTCGTGATCGAGGATGAGCTACCCGCTAGAGAGCTGGTGACTATGTTCGCGCTTCCCGCCGAAAGCACCGGCAGATCTCCAAGGTAGCGAATTTCATCGATGCTTGTCAGAATGTCCGAACCTTCATTGTTGAGTGTTCGAAGATCGGTAACACGGATATGGCCATTTCCGAGATTGGATATGCTGTAATCAATTGCTCGCCCCGAGAAGATGGCGACATCGTAGCCTGGCCCACCCTTCAACGTATCGTTTCCAAGGCCGCCAATTAGGATGTCGTTGCCGGCTTTTCCTTCAAGCACATCGTCACCGGCGCCGCCGACCAATCCGCTCCTGCCGCTGTAGTCAGTCGTCACCGGTCCATACTGCCGGACGAGAACATCAAGAGACCCTTTGTAGCTGATCGAGAACCCGCCATTGGCAAGTGCGGTAATAGTTGGGTTAGAACCAAATGAAGTGACTTCGAACTCGGCGCCAATAGCCGCGCCACCGGAACTATAGCGCCGTGCCATGATGGCATTTTCGCTGCGCCAAGTAACGACAAACCCCCCATCGGTCAGCGCAACGACCTGCGATTGATCTTGGCTGCCGGCAGTTATCGAATTGACAAGGAATTCACCGCCAACCGCCACGCCCGCTGAATTGTAACGTCGAGCATAGACGCCCCTTTGATCGCCATCTTGTCCATTGTCCGACACCCAGACGACGATCAGACCACCATCAATTAGGCCGGCGACTGACGGGAAGGTTTGTGAATCGCTCCGCCCTGAATTGACCAGAAAATCAGCGCCGCTCAAGGGTAACCCAGACGCGCTGTAAATCCGCCCTCGGATCTCATTTTGCCCTGTTGAATTGTCAGTCCAGGCAATGGCGAAACCGCCGCCTGAAAGAGCTGCGATATCCGGTTGGAATTGATGATCGCTCGTGACCGTATTGATCTGAAAAATGGATCCGATTGTCGATCCATTTGCAGCAAAGCGCTGACCCGCAACTCCATATCCATTCAAATCTATTCCAGTTGCATGCCATGTCACGACATAGCTGCCATCTGCGAGCGTAGTAATCGACGGCGGATTGCCATTTGTTTGTGTCCAGGGCGTCCCGAGAGCGCCGCCAGCTGCATCGTAACGCTGGACGGAAAGGCCACTACCACTCTGTCGCGCGATGACAAACTGTCCATCTGATAGAGCTGCCACAGCGACGGCATTGCCTGGAGATGATCCCAGGTCGAACTCGCCCCCCTCCGGTTGCCCAACAGGATTGAGAAAACGTCCCTTAAGAAGCGAAGTTGGCGTCGACCACACTACCAACTGATTTTCGGTAGTCAGAGTAACGATAGTCGAAGTAAGACCCTGCGCAGAATTTGTTACCGCTGTCGGGTTCAGGACGCCGTTCGCCACCGTCACCTTGTTGTTCATCGGCAACAAATCAATTGTGAATGACTGGCTCTTACTCAATCCGCCAGCATCTGTCGCTACGACCGTTATGCTGTGGGTCGTATTGACGCGATAGTCTAACAATGTGCCGTCAGCAACGGTAACGACACCGGTGACGGAATCGATCTGGAACCGCCCACCCGCATCGTCACTCAGGCTGTAGCTCAGCGTATCTCCCGCATCAGGGTCGCTCGCCAGCGCCGTCACGCCTACAATAGTTCCAGTTTCAGCGTATTCCTCTACATGGTTCAGACTGCTATGGGCATCAATGATGGATACCGGCGCTTCATTGACGTTGGTAACGCCGACCGCCACGGTCTGACTCCTGGTCAGCCCGCCCGTATCTGTCGCGACGATCGTAATGTTGTAGCTGGTGGCGGCTTCATAGTTCAGCAAAGCGCCATTCGCGACGGTGACCACGCCGGTATTCGCGTCGATCTGGAAGCGGCCGCCGGCGCTGTTGCTGAGGCTGTAGGTGACGCTGTCACCGGCATCTGGATCGCTTGCCAGCGCGGTGATGCCGACAACCGTCCCCGTCACCGAGTTTTCGGCAACGCTGTTTGCCGCTGGATTGCTGTCGCTCAATGACGCAGGCGCCTCATTAACGTCAGTGACGGCAATATTGAAGGTCTCGCTGTGGGTGAGGCCGCCTGAATCCGTCGCGATGACCGTGATGCTGTGGCTGCCGGCCGCCTCGTAGTTGAGCAGCGCGCCGTTGGCGACCGTTACGACACCCGTCGTCGCATTGATTTGGAAGCGCCCACCGGCATTGTCGCTCAAACTGTAGGTCAGCGTGTCGCTGATATCCGGATCGCTCGCCAAAGCCGTGATGCCCACCACGGTGCCACTCGCCGCATTTTCCGAGACACTATTCGGCGCGGCGTTGGCATCGACCAGCGAGAGGGGCGTTTCATTGACATTGGTTACGGCGATACTAAATGTCTCGCTCTTTGTTAGTCCGCCTGAATCCGTCGCCACGATCGTAATGCTGTGACTTGCGGCAGATTCGTGATCGAGCAGCGTTCCGTTGGCGACCGTCACGGCGCCGGTCGTAGCATCAATCTGGAAGCGGCCGCCCGCGTCATCGCTCAGAAAATAGGTCAGTGTATCACCGGTGTCCGGATCGCTTGCCAGAGCGGTTATGCCGACGGTCGTCCCGGTTGCCGCATTTTCGTCAACGCTGTTCGTTGCCGACTGACTATCGATCAGCGATGCCGGCGCCTCATTGACGTCAGTTATGGTGATGTTGAATGTCTCGCTCTTCGTCAATCCGCCTGCATCCGTGGCGACGACCGTGACGCTGTGGCTCGCTGCGGCCTCGAAGTCCAGCGCCGAGCCATTTGCGACTGTTACCACGCCGGTCAAGGGGTCGATTTGAAAGCGCCCGCCAGCGTCGTCGCTCAGCGAATAAACCACCGTGTCCCCCGCATCCGGATCGCTTGCCAGAGCGGTCACACCGACGACCGTGCCATTGCCGGCGTTCTCCGACACGGCATTCACTGAAGCGTTATCGTCCGTGATGGTCGCTGGCGCTTCGTTGATATTGGTGAGCGAGATACTGAAGGTATCGCTTGTGGTGAGGCCACCGGAGTCAGTTGCGACAACGGTTATGCTGTGGCTCGTCGCCGCCTCGTAATCCAGCAATGCACCGTTTGCGACCGTGACAACACCTGTCGATGCGTCGATCTGGAAGCGACCGCCGGCATCGTCGCTCAGAACGTAAGTCAGGGCGTCCCCGATGTCCGGATCGCTTGCGAGCGCGGTCACGCCGACGACTGTGCCTGACGATGCATTTTCCGCGACACTGTTCGCGGTCACGTCATTATCGACCAGAGAAATCGGCGCGAGATTCGTCATTGGTGTCTCCCCGTTTGATGACTGCTGAGTGCGAAGGTCTGTCGTGAGCTAGGCATGGTTTCTTAAAACTATGTCTGTTCTTTCCTAACCCGGGCAAGCGCCATTTCTACTTCAACGCGTAATTTCCCCGCTCTGTCATTCCAAAGATGTATTTTGTGCACGTAGCTGTGGCTGAAAAAGCCCAGGCATTTGATTGAGATTTTACGTCGCCGCCGAGGCCGAAGAAGTGCCGGCTCACGCCAACTTGGCGCGGATTCTCGGCGTCGCGAAATCGAGGAAGGCGCGCATCTTTAAGGGCAAGGCGCCTTGGGCGACGTGGACGAAGTGGATGGGCCAGGCGGGTGGTTCGAATGCTTCGAGGACTGGGACCAGCGTGCCCGCGGCCACGGCCTTCGCTGCTTGATAGGAGAGCACGCGCGTTATCCCTGTGCCGGCGACGGCGGCGTCGATCGCGGCTTCGGCCGTGGTGACGCTGAGGCGCGTGCGGACGGGGGTGGAGATGTCTTGCTTGCCGTCGTGGAAGATCCAGAATTTCGACGGCACGATGTTCTCGAAGCTGACGCAATCGTGGTGGATGAGTTCTTCAAGCGTCGTCGGGAGCCCACGGCGCTTGAGATAGTCAGGGCTGGCATAGGCTGAGCGCCGCGTCGAGCCGAGGCGCGTTGCCACCAGATTGCTGTCCGGCAGATTGCCGATGCGCAAGGCGGCGTCGATGTGATCCTCAATGAGGTTCGATAGGCGGTCGCCCAGCACCAGGCGCAAGGTGATGTCGGGGAAGACCTGCAGGAAATCGGTGACAACGGGGAGGATGTGCAGCCGCCCGAAGACGAGCGGCGCCGTCACCGTGAGTTCGCCCTTGGGCGTCACATATTCGCCGGAGGCCATGCGCTCGGCCTCCTCGACGCGGCCCAGGATCTCCTTGGCAGCCGCGAGATAGGCGCGGCCGGCTTCGGTGAGCTGCACCTGACGGTTGGTGCGGGTAAGGAGGCGCGCGTTGAGATGCGCTTCGAGGTCGGCCACCTTGCGGCTGACCGTGGCGAGCGGTGCCCCCAATCGCCGGGCGGCGGCCGACAGACTGCCGGTCTCCGTCACCGTGACGAGGAGCGCCATCGCTTCCAACCGGTCCATGCCTTGCTCCTCTATATCCTCTCAAAATCTGAGAGGATAACTCCCGAAATCACATTCTACCGCAATTTTTCGGGAGGACATAGCTTTGAGACAGATGAGGCGCCGGAACCCCTCCCCCGCCACATCGGAAAAACAGGAGAGCCCCATGTCACGCATCCCGACCCCCGCCACCATCGAAGACGCCCCGGAAGCCGCCCGGCCCCTGCTGGAGACCATCAAGAAGAAGTTCGGCATGGTGCCGAACATCTTCAAGCTGATCAGCAACAGCCCGGCGGCCCTCAAGGGTCACCTCGGCCTTGCCGATGCCCTCGGTCATGGCGCTCTGCCGCCGCAGACCCGCGAGCGCATTGCGCTGGCCGTCGCCGAGATCAATGGTTGCGCGTACTGTCTTTCGGCCCACACCTATACGGGCAAGAACCTTGCCAAGCTCGATGATGCGGAAATCACCGCCAACCGCAGCGGCCGCTCGAATGATTTGAAGGCCGATGCCGCCGTCCAATTCGCGGCACTTGTGACCCGGGCGCGCGGCCAGGTCAGTGAAGCCGACATCGCCGCGGTGAAGGCTGCCGGTTACGACGACGGCCAGTTGCTGGAGATCGTGCAGCACGTGGCCCTCAACACCTGGACCAATTACGTGAACGAAGTCTTCAAGACCGATATCGACTTCCCGCGCGTCACCTTGCGCAACGCCGCCTGATTTTCCCCTTCCCCCTTCATTCAAGGAGACTCCTATCATGAAGCTCTATCATCATCCCCTGTCCGGCCATTCCCACCGCGCTCACCTGTTCCTGTCGCTGCTGGGCGTCCAGCACGACATGGTGCTGGTCGATCTTGCCAAGGGTGCGCATAAGGCGCCGGAGTTCCTGAAGATTAACCCCTTTGGCCAGGTGCCGGTGCTGGATGACGACGGCACGATCGTCACCGATTCCGTTGCCATCCTGGTCTATCTCGCCAAGAAACTGAAGCGCAGCGACTGGCTGCCGGAAGAGCCGCTGGCCGCTGCCAAGGTGCAGAAATGGCTGTCGGTGGCTGCCGGCGAGATCGCCTATGGCCCGGCGGCGGCGCGCCTCATCACCGTCTTCAAGGCCAACTTCCGCCCCGAGGAAGTGCTGACCCGCGCCCACAATGTGTTGAAGCAGATCGACACCGCGCTGGAACAGCAGAACTTCATCGCCGCTGCCCATCCGACCATCGCCGATGTGGCGCTCTACAGCTACATCGCCAGCGCACCGGAAGGAAATGTCGATCTCTCGGCCTATGCCAATGTGCGCGCCTGGCTGCAGCGGATCGAAGCCCTGCCCGGCTTCGTCGGCTTCCAGAAAACGCCCGTCGGCCTCGCGGCCTGAGCAGGACGACGTCAATCTTACTCCAGTTGAAGGAAGTCGGCAGATGACCACCACCCAGATCCTCACTGCATCACCATCGGTCTCGCCTTGGCATGACGGCGAGGTCGCCCTGCAGCGCAGCGCCGGTGTTGCCGAACGCATGGCGGATGTGGGTCGGCGGGTCATCCGCGACTATATGCCGGACCAGCATCGCGACTTCTTTGCGCAACTGCCTTTCATCGTCCTGGGGTCGGTCGATGCCCAGGGCGATGTCTGGGCAACGTTGCGGGCGAATGCACCGGGCTTCATGCAATCGCCGGATCCGAAGAGTCTCGCCGTCAATCTGGCGCGGGATCCGGGCGATCCGGCGGATGCCGGCTTTGAAGACGGCGCTGCCGTCGGCTTGCTCGGCATCGAATTGCACACGCGGCGGCGCAACCGGATGAACGGCACCATCCGGCGCCAGGACGAAGCCCATTTCACCGTCAAGGTCGGGCAGAGCTATGGCAATTGCCCGCAATATATCCAGTTGCGCCGGTTCGAGTTCACGCGCCCCGCGGATCGTTTCCAGCCGGTCGAGACGGTGCAGCACCTGGACGGCCTCAACGCACGCGCCAAGGAGATGATCACACAGGCCGACACGTTCTTCGTCGCCTCCTATGTCGAATTGGCGGAGGGCGGGCGGCAGGTGGATGTGTCGCATCGCGGCGGCAAGCCCGGCTTCGTGCATTTGAGCGATACCGGCGTGCTCACCGTGCCGGATTTCGCCGGCAATTTGTTTTTCAACACGCTGGGGAATTTCAGCGTCAATCCGCGGGCCGGCTTGGTCTTCGTCGATTTTGCGACCGGCGACATGTTGCAGATTGCCGGTGTCCCGGAAGTGGTGCTGGCTGGACCGGAGATTGCGGCCTTCCAGGGTGCCGAGCGTTTCTGGCGTTTCACGCCCACCCGCATCATCTATCGCCCGGCGGGTCTGCCGTTGCGGTGGGCCGATGAGGCCCAAGGCGCCTCGCCCAATTCGCTGATGACCGGCGATTGGGCCGAGATGGCGGCCCGGCTGAAGGCGCAGGAACTGGCCAAGCAATGGCGGCCGTTCCGCATCGCCGAGATCAAGGCGGAAAGTTCCAGCGTGCGGTCGTTCTATCTGGAGCCGTTGGATGGCTTCGGCCTCATCGCGCATGAGGCGGGGCAGCATCTGCCGATCCGCGTCACCCTGCCGGACTCGGAGCAGCCGGTCATCCGCACCTACACCCTGTCGGCCGCCCCCTCGGACGGTGTCTATCGCATCAGTGTCAAGCGGCTGGGGAAGGTGTCGACGCATCTTCATGGGCTGCAGGCCGGCGACACGCTGGAGGTACGGGCGCCCGCCGGAAATTTTACGATTGATGCCTTGGAGCGCCGTCCCGCCGTGTTGATGGCGGCCGGCATTGGCATCACGCCGATGCTCGCCATGCTGCGCCACATCGTCTTTGAAGGCTGGCGCAAGCGCCGCATTCGCCCCACCTGGCTGTTCTACGCCGCCCGCAATAAGGAAGACCGTGCCTTCGACGGCGAGATTGCCGCGTTGCTGGCACAAGGCCAGGGCCTGGTCCGCTTGGTGCGGGTGCTGAGCGAACCCGGCGATGCGCGCGCCGAGGAGGATTACGACGTGGCCGGGCGCATCGACATGGCGCTGCTGAGCGCCACCCTGCCCTTCGGTGACTATGATTTCTATCTGTGCGGCCCGGGGCCGTTCATGCAGGCGGTCTATGACGGGCTGCGCGATCTCAACATTTCGAACACGCGCATCCATGCCGAAGCCTTCGGCCCCGCATCGCTGACGCGCGTCGCCGATGTCGGCACGCCTGCCATCGTGCTCGGCGCGCCGTCGACGGAAGCCGTGCCGGTGGCTTTTGCAACCTCGGCCAAGGAAGCGCGCTGGACACCGGCCAGCGGCACGCTGCTGGAACTCGCTGAATCGCGCGGCCTCACGCCGCCCTTCAGCTGCCGATCGGGCACTTGCGGCAGCTGCCGTACCAAGATCATCGAAGGGGCGGTCACCTATCACACCGCACCCAGCGCGGAGATCACCAAGGACGAGGCGCTCGTCTGCTGCGCGGTGCCGGCGGAAGGGACGACGCGGCTGCTCCTCGACCTCTAACCTCGATGCCAAAGGGGACGGGCGGGGGGAGTGATCCCACCCGCCTTTTTCTCCGAAAAGGTCTTGGAGCAGGACCGGTCCTCTCGCCGCGCCCTCCATCGGCGCGTGTAGGAATCGCAACCTTGATCAGCCGTCAATTGAGACGAAAACCAGGTGGCGAACCTGCATTCGCTAGGAACGCATATCGTTCCCCGATGGAGGGGCGCGCGTATCGGTGGCACCATCTTCCGCGTTCCGCGGCGGCAAGCTTTTAACAGTTTTTTCGCCACTTCTCTGCACATTGAACTCATTGTTGAAAAGTTCGAGCGGGTCCTACACGAGGTCCTGCCGACGAGGAGAGTGACATGCGTTTGAATGAGCCCATCACCGATCGCGAGATCCTGCTGGATGCCGATCGTCCGATCGTGTCGAAAACCGATGCGGGTGGGCGGATCACTTTCGTCAACCAGGCCTTCATCGATATCAGCGGCTTCGAGGAAGCCGAGTTGATGGGCCAGCCGCATAACATCGTGCGCCATCCGCATATGCCCAAGGGCGCCTTTGCCGATCTGTGGCGCGCCTGCAAGCGCGGTGACAGCTGGACCGGATTGGTGAAGAACCGCACCAAGCTTGGTGATTTCTATTGGGTGCGGGCCAATGTCTCGCCGATCTATGACGGTGACAAGATCAGCGGCTACCTGTCCATCCGCACCAAGCCCACGCGCGAGGAAGTGGCGGCGGCCGGCAAAATCTATGCCCAGTTCCAGGCAGGTACGGCCAAGGGCCTGACCGTCGAGGACGGCCAGGTCGTCAAGGACGGCAAGTGGCATCGCCTGCGGCAGAAGATGCAGAATTTCCGCATCGAGGTGTTCTCGGCCCTAGCACTGCTGGCTGTGGCTGTGGGGCTGATGATCGGCAGCGGCCTGTGGGCGCTGAGCCGCATCGACGATGCCATGCAGAGTGCGAAAGCGGAGAGCCAGCATCTGGTCGACAAGGCCATTCCGCTGCTCGCGGCGACGAAGGACATCCGCTTCGATGTGGTGCAGATCCAGCAATGGCTGACGGACATTTCGGCGACGCAGGGCAAGGATGGGCTCAACGACGGCTTTGATACAGCGGCAGCCTTCAAGGAGGCACTGGGCAAGGACGTCGCCCGCGCCAAGGAGATCGCCACCGATCTGAACCAGACGGAAATCGTCCAGGCGCTCGACGATGTGCTGGCGGCAAGCGGCCCCTATTACGATATGGGCGTCACCATGGCACAGGCCTTCATCGCCGAGGGTCCGGCTGGCGGCAACAAGATCATGGGTGATTTTGATGCGACGGCAGAGAAGATCACCGGCGACCTCGACAAGCTGTCGCTGCTCACCACCACCTATATCGACACCGAGCGCGACGATGCCGGCAAGGCCCTTGTCAGCGGCACCGACCTGGTTGAGCTGATCTTCAAGCTGTCGATGGTGCCGATCGTGGTCGCGGTCTTCGCTCTTATCCTGGCCATCCTCGCCGTCGGGCATGTGGCGCGGGTGATCGGACAGATTGCGCGCAGCACCGATCGCGCGGCGTCCGGGCAGAAGGTCGACGTCATTCCCGGTATCGACCGCAAGGACGAGATCGGCATGATGGCGAAGGCGGTCAAGACCTTTACCCTCAAGGTTCATTTCGCCGATCTGGAGCGCGAGGAATTCTCGGTCCGAGCCAATCGCGATCGCACAGTCGCCATGAGCGACATGGCCAACAAGGTGGAAAGCGAGACCGGTACCGCCGTGCGTTCGGTGGCCGATCTGGTGGGTGAGATGACGCAGGGCGCCGGCGTGTTGCGTGATGCGGCGCTGGCGGTCACAGACCGGTCGCATTCGGTGTCCGGGGCCTCGCAGCAGGCGCTGGGGAATGCGCAGCTGGTCGCCGCTTCGGCCGAGGAACTCTCCGCCTCGATCCGCGAGATCAGCGGCCAAGTGACGCAAACCACCGCCGTGAGCCGCACCGCCGTCGAGACGACGGAGAAGGCCACCGCCGCGATCGGCGAACTGACCACCGTCGTGCAACAGATTTCGCAATTTGCGAGCATCATCCAGGACGTTGCCAACCAGACCAACCTGCTGGCATTGAACGCTACCATCGAGGCGGCGCGGGCTGGTGAAGCCGGCAAGGGCTTTGCCGTCGTGGCGAATGAGGTGAAGAACCTGGCGGCACAGACCTCGCGCAGCACGGAGGAGATCGGCCGCACCGTGGCGCGCGTTCTGCAGGCAACCGATTCCGCGGCCGAAGCGGTGCGCGGCATCGGCGATCAGATCCGCCAAGTCGACGGCTTTGCCGCCAGCATCGCCACGGCAATCGAGGAACAGGCGGCGGCCACCGCCGAGATCTCGCGCAATATCGCAGAAACAGCGACCTCGACCGGCACCGTCACCGAGCAGATGAAGGAAGTCTCCGATAAGGCCGAGGACGCGCAGAAGCGGGCGCTTGAGGTGAGCGATCTTTCCGGCCGTATCCAGCAGGTGGTGCATGCGCTGCAGAACGCCGTGGTGCACTCGATCCGCACGGTGACGACCGAAGTCGACCGCGGCGCCGATGACCGGCTGCAACACCCGATCCCGGGCCGGGCCATGGTGGGCGACAAGTGGATCGAGGCATCGATCCTCAATATCTCGCGCGGCGGTGCCGCCTTCGAGCTGAAGGAGGATATGGGCAAGCCGCCACATGTGCGCCTGGAAATCCAGGACGTCGATGCGCCACTGGAAGTGCAGGTGATCGCCAGCACCGGCACGATGTTGCGCGGCACCTTCGAGCGCGCCGCAGCATCGCGTACCACCTTGCCGGCCCTGCTGGAGCGCCTGCGCCGGAAAGGGGCGCTGAAAGCAACCTGAACCGCGGCATTCCCCGCAAAGATGCGCTTATGCGCCAGGATGCCTGCACCCAGGCGGTTGAGAAAGGCGCATGACCGGTATCCGTTGCCTAAGGCCTCTTGAGGACTTGCGGACAAGCCGATGACTCCGCACTCTTGCGCCCGCATTTCATGTGAAGGAGCGGGACGATGCAGGAGCGGGACTGGCGGCCGGAGAGCTTGACGGCGCAAGGGTTGGGATGGGTCGATGCATCGACGCAGGCCATCAACCCGCCCATTCATATGTCGAGCACCTTCCTGCGCACGCCGGATTATGGCACGGAGCGCGCCTATATCCGCGACCAGAACCCGGCCTTCGAACAGGCGGAAGCCCTGCTTGCCAAACTTGAAGGTGGGGCGGCAGCGGCGCTCCTCGCCTCCGGCATGGCGGCGGCCACATCGGTCTTCATGGCGTTGAAGCCAGGCGACCATGTCGTCGCACCGCAGTTGATGTATTGGTCGCTCCGCAACTGGCTTTTGACCTATGCCACGGAATGGGGCATCGAGGTAACCCTGGTGGATATGCGCGATCTTGCGGCACTGCGCCAGGCAATGCGGCCGGGGAAAACGCAGCTGGTCTGGATCGAGACGCCGGGCAATCCGCTGTGGTCGGTGACTGACATTGCCGCTGCCGCGAGGATTGCCCACGCAGCCGGTGCGCGCCTTGCGGTCGATTCCACCGTGGCGACGCCGGTCTTTACGCAACCGCTGAAGCTGGGTGCCGATATCGTCATGCATTCGGCGACCAAATATCTCAACGGTCATTCCGACCTTTGCGCCGGTGCCTTGGTGACGAAGGAAAAGGACGCAGCATGGGAGCGTATCATCCAGGTGCGCTATCAACTGGGCGCCATCCCGGGATCGGTCGACGCCTGGCTGCTGCTGCGCGGCATGCGCTCGCTCTTTCCCCGGGTGCGGCAGCAGGCGGCGACGGCGCTGACACTGGCGCAGCGCCTGGCGCAGCATCCGGCGATATCGGACGTGCTTTATCCGGGCCTGCCCGGCTTTCCTGGCCATGAGATCGCCAAGGCGCAGATGCAGGGCGGCTTCGGCGGCATGCTGTCGGTGCGCGTCAAGGCAGGGACCGAGGCCGCCAAGGCGACGGCGGCGCGCGTCGGCTTGTGGCAGCGCGCGACATCACTGGGTGGCACCGAGAGCCTGATCGAACACCGCGCCAGTATCGAGGGGCCGGGGAGCCCGGTTCCCGGCGATCTCTTGCGCCTGTCGGTGGGGCTTGAGGATGCCGGCGATCTCTATGACGATCTCGACCAGGCCCTCAAAGGCGGCAATGCCTTGGGATGATAGGCAGAACCAGCCCCTGCAGGGTGCGCGCACCCCGCTTCAGGCGGGATGCACAATGAGAAAATCGCCAAGGGCCGCGCCCAGTGAGTCGATGCCATCGACCTGGCCGCCGGTCCACCCCTTGAAGATCGCCTGCGACTCGCCGTCATGCCAGGTGATGGTCAAGGTCGTGCCATTGGAACTGGCGTGGAAACCCGCCTCCATCAAATCCTGGAGGTCATCGCCGGCGGCACCGTCCACCACATCGTAGAAGGCGATGCTGTCCTCGCCGAACTTGAAATCGGTGACCGTGACCGTGCCGGTGTCGTTGGTGCCGATATAGATATCGTCGGCACCGGCACCGCCGGTCAGCGTGTCGATTCCGCTTTCGCCGCCATAAAGCAGGTCGTTGCCGGTGCCGCCGATGATGACGTCATTGCCATCGCCGCCGAAGAGATAGTCATCGCCGGTACCGCCATCCATCTTGTTGCCGCCGCCTTCGCCCTGGAGCACGTCATTGCCGGCCCCGCCGCTGAGCGTATCGTTGCCGCCACCGCCATAGAGATCGTCGTCGCCGTCACCGCCATTCAGCACGTCAATGCCGGCATTGCCATAAAGATCGTCATTGCCGGCATTGCCGGTCAACATGTCGTTGCCGTCGCCGCCGACCATGTAATCGTTGCCGCCGGCACCCGTGATCGTGTCGTTGCCTTCATCGCCCAGCAGCTCGTTGGAGACAGTTTCGTTGGCGGCACCACCGATGATGACGTCATTGCCATCGCCACCATGGATGATGTCGTTGCCGGCACCGCCATCCAGCTTGTCATCGCCGGCATCGCCCCACAGCGTGTCGTTGCCCTCATTGCCGGACAGCGTATCGGTGCCGGACCCGCCATAGATTGTGTCAACGCTGAGGCCACCCTGGACGATGTCGTTGCCGGCGCCACCCTCGATTGTGTCGTTGCCGCCACCACCGAAGATCTGGTCGTTATCGTTACCACCATTGAGGTAATCGTTACCCCCGCCGCCGGTGAGGATGTCGTTGCCGAACTCGCCATAGATGTAGTTGAAGTCGAGGCCGCCGGTGATCTTGTCGTTGCCTAAACTGCCATAGAGCCTGTTCTCGCCGGCGCCGCCATCGATCAGATCGTCGCCCTCGCCGCCATCGATCATGTCGTTTCCGGCGCCGCCATCGATCTTGTCATTGCCGGCATCGCCGAAGATCTCGTCATTGCCGTCGCCACCTGTCAGCTGGTCGGCACCGGCGCCGCCGCCAATATCGTCATCGCCACCACGTCCATCGATGATGTCGTTGCCATCATCGCCTATGACGGCGTCGGCAAGGTCGGTGCCGTAGAATTTGTCGGCGAACTTGCTGAGGTAAAAGGACTCGACGTTCTGATAGGTATCGCCCTTGGCGTCGCCGGTGTTGAGCGCATTGTTCTTGAGGTCGATGGTGACGGCCGCCGTGGCCGTGTCGAATGTAACCTCATCGAAATCGGCACCGCCGTCGATCGCATCGGCGCCGGCACCGCCGGAGATAAGATCGCCGCCGGCTTCGCCGGTCAGCGTGTCGTTGCCGGCACCGCCGAAGATCCAGTCGTCGCCGGTGCCACCCTTGAGCTCGTCATTGCCGGCATCGCCATAAAGAAAGTCGTTGCTGCTGCCGCCCTCCAAGAGGTCGTCGCCATTGCCGCCGACGAGGAGGTCGTTGCCGCCAGCACCGGAGATGCGGTCATTCCCGTCCTCGCCATACAGGCGATCGTCGCCGCCGGCGCCATCGATAAAGTCGATGCCAGCGCCACCCTTGAAACCATCATTGTTGACGCTGCCGGTCAGCATGTCGCTGCCGCTGCCCGTCTGGATCCATTCGACATCCGTGCCGATGGTGTCACCGATCGCCCAGCCGGTATTCTTGATCGGGGCGGACAGTTCGATGATGATGTTGCCGGTGTAACCGGCATAGCTCACCGTATCTTCGCCAATGCCGCCATAGAGGGCATCAACATCGGCCCCGGCCATGAGGAGATCGTCACCAGCGCCGCCTATGAGGGTATCGTTGCCACCGCCACCATCGAGCACGTCGTTGCCGCCGCCGCCATCGAGCCAGTTCTCGACCGCGTTGCCGGTCAACTTGTCGCCAAAGGCCGAGCCGATCAGGGATTCGATGCCGAAGAGCTTGTCGCCGGCGGCATCGCCGCCGGCATTCACATTGGTTTCGAGATTGACGGTGACGCCGGCATTCGACGTTGTGTATTCGGCTTCGTCGCGCGTTTCATCGCCACCGAACAGCTGGTCGGCACCGGCACCACCGGTCAGGCGGTCGTTATCGGTACCGCCCTGCAGGATGTCATTGCCGGCATCGCCATAGAGATAGTCGAAGCCACCATTGCCGATCAGCGTGTCGTTGCCGGCATTGCCCAATACCTGATCCGTACCGGCCGTACCCCGCACAACATCGTTGAAGGTCGACCCTTCAAACGCCTCGATACTGACATAGACATCGCCAGCGGCGTCGCCCGTATTGGCGGCTGTATTACCGAGGTCGATGGTGACGCCGGCCTTCGCCGACAGATAGCTCGCTTTGTCGATATTGGCGCCGCCATCGAGGTAGTCAGCACCTGCCCCGCCATCCAGCACATCGTTGCCGGCATCGCCGAACAATCGATCATTGCCGGCACCGCCCAGCAGATGGTTGCTGCCATTGCCGCCGACGATGGTGTCCTGCCCGGCGCCCCCATCGACCTTGCCGGGCGCGTTGCCGGCGTTGACATAGTCGTCGAAGGCGGTCGCCGTGAAGGTTGTATAATCTGTTGTCGTTTGACCGAGACGGACTTCCGGCAGGATTGCGATATCGAGCGTCGCCGTGGTAAGGGTGCCGGCGCTGTTCTTCAGCGTATAGGTGAACTGATCCTCCTCACCGCTATCGGCCGGGTCGGTGCGCAGGTAGCTGTAGCTGCCATTGGCATAGATGGTGAGCGTGCCATGTTGGCCATCGATCGCGATATTGCCGACCGCCGGCACGTCGATGCTGGTAGCACCGAAGGCGATCTTGGTGACGGCAAGGCCCGTGCCGATATCGCGGCCCTGCGCACCGCTTTGCGTGCCGACACCCGTGATGACGTTGCCGGCGGCGACGCCGTCTGCCACGCGGTCGTAATCGGCATTGGCGCCCGTGTTGACGAGCTGATGCTGCAGCGCCCAGGCCAGTGAATCGACACTGTCGACCTGCGCGCCGGCCCAATTCTTGACCGTGAGCGAACTGGTGCCCATGCCCCAGGTCATGGTCAGGGTGTTGCCGCTGGTGTAGCCGCGAATGCCGGCATCATAGAGATCCTGCGCGAAATCGCCCGGCCCATTGGGGACATTCGGCAGGAGGATGAAATCCTCGCCGGCCTTGTAATCGGTGATCGTTGCGACTTCGCCAAAGATCGTGGTGTTGATGGAGAAGGTATCCGCGCCGGCGCCGCCGGTCAGCGTGTCGGTGCCCTCCGCATCGGCAGAGAGGAGGTCGGCACCGGCACCGCCAACAAGCACGTCATCACCCGGTCCGCCATAGAGCTGATCATTGGCGTCGCCGCCATCGAGCTTATCGTTGCCGTTGCCGCCAACCAGCACGTCATTGCCGAGATCGCCTTGCAGCGTGTCGTTGTCGGCCTCGCCATAAATGAAATCGTCACCGGCGCCGCCATTCAACTGATCGTTGTTGGCCTCGCCATAGAGGTGATCGCTATCGGCGCCGCCATTGATGATGTCATTGCCGTCGCCGCCAGAGAGGTAATCCTCGCCGATCCCGCCGCTCAGCCGATCATTGCCGCTTTCGCCCGACAAGGAGTCGCTGCCGGCATCACCGTTTATGGTGTCATCGCCTGCGTTCCCAGCAGCATTGTCATCGCCGTCGCCACCATTGATTACGTCATTGCCGTAGAATCCGTTCAGCCTGTCGTTGCCGGCACCACCATCCAGCGTATCGTTGTCTTCACCACCGAACAGGCTATCTTCGCCGTCACCGCCGGACAGCTTGTCATCACCGCGGCCGCCATCAAGCGAATCATTGCCGGCACCACCGTCGATCGTATCTCGACCGTCGCCGCCCCCGAACGCGTCGTCGCCCTCGCCACCCGTCAGCTTGTCGTCGCCATCGCCGCCTTCCAGCGTGTCGTTGCCGGCACCACCATCGAGCGTATCGTTGCCGCTATTGCCATAGAGGCTGTCATTGCCGATGCCACCCAGGACCTGGTCCGTGCCATTGCCGCCATCCAGCGTGTCGTCACCGTCGCGGCCGTCGATGATATCATTGCCGTCGCCCGCCGAGGCGATATCGTTGCCGCCGGCGCCGTAGAATTTGTCATTGAAGCGGCTGAGCACATAGCGCTCGATATTGAGGTAGGTATCACCCTTGGCATCGCCGGCATTAAGAGCGCCGTTGACGAGGTCGATCGTGACAGCGGCCGTCGAGTCCGCGAAATTGACCGTGTCGTCGCCATCGCCGCCATCGATCTTGTCGGTCCCGGCATCGCCATAGATGTTGTCGGCACCATTGCCGCCGCCGAGCTCGTCATTGCCGGCCCCGCCATGGAGCGCGTCATTGTCGTCCCCGCCCGAGAGCTTGTCGTCGCCATCACCACCATAGAGCAGATCATTGCCGGTAGCGCCGGAGAGCGTATCGTTGCCGATGCCGCCATCGAGCACGTCATCGCCTTGATCGCCATTGAGCGTGTCGTTGCCGGTCTCACCATAGAGCTTGTCATCGTTGATGCCGCCGGAGAGCTTGTCATTGCCGGCACCACCCTTGACGCCATTGTCGCCGCCATCGCCGACGAGGACGTCGTTACCGGCACCGAACTGGATCCATTCGATCTCGGCAAAGGTGTCGAATTTCGCCCAGGAGGTGCTCTTGAGGCCATTGATGTCCGTGAGGTCGATCTCGATATCGCCGCTGTATTCGGCATAGCTCACGGTGTCGATGCCCTCGCCACCGATGAATTGCTCACGGTCAGCGCCGGCCATCATCAGGTCGTTGCCGTCCTCGCCATAGAGCACGTCCAGCGTGCCGCCGCCGCCACGCAGGATATCGTCACCCTTGCCGCCGTAGAGGTAGTTGGAGTCGGCGCTGCCGGTCAGCTTGTCGTTGAAGTCGCTGCCGATCAGCCCTTCGATGCCGGTCGCCTTGTCGCCGGCGGCATCGCCGCCCTTGAACAGACCCGTGCCGAGGTTGACCTCGACACCCGCCTTGGAACCGGCATAGCTGGCGAGATCGTAAACGCTATCGCCACCGCGCAGATCGTCGGCGCCCGCACCACCTTCCAGCACGTCATTCCCGGCGCCGCCATCCAGGATGTCGTTGCCGGCCATGCCGCGAATCGTGTTGTTCTTATCGTCGCCGGTAAGGACGTCGTTGAAGGCACTGCCGTCCAGATTCTCGATGCTGACATAGGTGTCACCGGCGGCATCGCCGGTGTTCTGCAGCGCATCGGCGAGATTGACAGTGACGGCAGCCTTTGCGCTGGCATAGCTTGCGGTATCGTTGCCGACGTCACCGTCGAGCTTATCGGCACCAGCACCGCCGTCGAGCGTATCGTCCCAGCCGCCACCGAGGAGGTAGTCGTTGCCGGCCCCACCGAGGAGGTAGTTGGATCCGGCGCCGCCGAAAATGCGGTCCTGCCCCGCGCCGCCATCGACCTTGCCCACCAGGCCCTCGGCATCGATGAAATCGTCGAAGCCGGTGCCATTATGTGTCTGCGTCGCCACGTTGTAGACGGTCGAGATGTCGGATTGCAGGAACAGATCAAACGAGACCGGCAGGGTATTTCCGGCCGAATCCTTCACCGTGTAGGTGAAATGTTCTTCGAGGCCGGAGATGTCATTGGCCCATACATTCGGGGCGGTGCGTTGATAGCTGTAATTGCCGTTGGCAAAAATGGTGAGCGTGCCGTAATTGCCGCCGAAGGTGAGGCTGCCGCCCGCTGGAATATCGACGCCGTTGCCGTTGATGGCGATGGATTGAACCGAGAGCCCCACGCCAGCGTCGCGGCCGTTGACACCGCCTTGCGTGCCGACACCGGTGAGGACATTGCCCGTGGCGATCCCGTCGAGGGCGCGGTCGTAATCGTTTTGTGCGGTGAGCGCCATTTTCGTCGATCCTCTTTGATGCCAGCTGCCTGCCGACGCGGCGGCTTCCCGGAAAGAGGTACTGCGGGGCGGCCGCGAATGGCTGTGAGGGTTATCACATAGTGACCAACTGTCATCATAAAAAGTTGGTAATCAGAAGCTAAATGCGAGACCCATCACCGGGAGGAACGATTGTGGGCCGCCCCTTGCGCTACTTTTTTCCGCAGCGTCAAAGCAGCAATAATAAATTGAGAAAATTGATATTTTTCAGTCCAAGCAAGGTACTTGGCGGCCAAATGGGGTAGTTTCAGCGCGTTACGCGCGCCAAGTCTATAATGTGTATCTACACACTATATTTGCCGACACTCGGCAAATGCTGACCAGACCTCAGGCGGCCGGGAGGTCGAGCTCAACGCGGAGGCCGCCGAGGGTGCTGTCGCTGAGGTTTAGCTGCCCGCGATAAAGGGTGACGATCTCGCGCACGATGTCGAGGCCGAGGCCGGAACCGGGGACCCGCTCGTCGAGACGTTGGCCGCGGGCCAGCACGGTTTCGCGCTCCTTGGCTGCGATGCCCGGCCCGTCATCTTCCACCGCCAGGGCGAGGCGGCCGCCCTGCGGGCTCGCATGGACGGTGACGCGTGAACGCGCCCATTTGCAGGCGTTGTCGCAGAGATTACCAAGGATTTCGACCAGATCACCCCGGTCGCCGGCAAAGACCGCGCCAGGTGCAATCTCGAAGCGCAGGTCCAGGCGCCGCTCGCGATAGATGGTGCCCAATGAGAAGGTGAGGTCGTCGGCGATTTCGCTGAGCTCGACGCGGGTGTTGCCGGCCGAGGGTCCGGCGGTGCGGATACGGTGCAAGATGCGTTCAACCTGGCCGCTGATCGAATCGATCTGGGCGCTGAGAACGGCGCGCCGTTCCGGTTCGAGTGCCGCTATTTCATGCGACAGCACGGACAACGGGTTCTTCAGCGCGTGGGCGAGATTGCCGGCTTCGTTGCGGGCGCGGTCGATGAGTTGGCGGTTGTGATCGATAAGGGCGTTCACCTCCGCGACCACCGGGGCGATTTCGTCGGGGAAGGTCGAGCTGAGATGCTCGGCACGGCCGTTGCGGATCGCCGCGATCTCGCGCCGCAGGTAACTGAGCGGGCGCAGGCCGAAGCCGACCTGCAGATAGATGGCGAAGAGGAATGTGAGCCCCAGCGTCGCCATGATGACGACGATATGGGTGGCGAACTGCGCCATGTCCGCTTCGAGCTCGTCGCAAGGGGCGGCGACCACGATGGCGACCGGCCCGCTGCTCCCTGGCAAGGTTACATCGCGGCGGTAGACGCGCAACTCCCGCTCGCCCGGGCCGTAGAGCTCGGTGATGCCGCCCTCGGGCGAGAGCAGGCCGAGGGCGCCGGCGCCCATCGGTCCGGCGGAGGTCGATTGGCGGACGACCTTGCCGTCGATTGCCGCCTGCCAGTACCAGCCGCTGAAGACGCGCGAGAAGCGCGGATCGGCCGGCATGTAATCCAGGACCAGATTGCCGGCAGCGTCGATGCTGGCGGCGGCCAGCAGTTCGCGTTGGTAATCGGCGAGCTTGCCGTCGAGCTGGCTTTCAAGATGGGTGCGGAAGGCCCAGCCAAGCAGGAAGCCCGCGAGTGCCAGGACGGGCAGCACCCAGAGTGCCGCCGCGGCCATCAGGCGCAGCTTCAGGGAATGCGGGAAGAAGTTGCCGATCCAGCGTCTCATAAGGCCAACACATAGCCTTGCCCGCGCCGGGTCTCGATCGTGTCGGCCCCAAGTTTCTTGCGCAGGCGGTTGATCAAGACCTCGACGACATTGCTGTCGCAGTCGAAATTCTGGTCGTAGATGTGCTCGGTGATCTCGGTCTTTGAAATAACCGCACCCCGGCGCATCATCAGATAGGCGGTGAGCCGGTATTCGAGCGGCGTCATGGTGACCGGATGGCCGTCGCGAAAGACCATGCTTTGCGCCGTGTCGAGGGTCAGCGGGCCGATACTGACCACGGCGGAGGCCACACCCTTGGCGCGGCGAATGAGTGCTTCAATGCGGGCGATCACCTCCTCCATCTGGAAGGGCTTGGCGACATAATCGTCGGCGCCGGCCCGCAGGCCGCGCACCTTCTCGGTCCATGAATCGCGCGCGGTCAGGATGAGGACCGGGGTGGTGATGCCGTCCTTGCGCCAGCGTTCAAGAATGGAGAGGCCGTCGATTTGCGGCAGGCCGAGATCGAGGATGATGGCGTCGTAGCTTTCCGTGGCGCCCAGATGCAAGCCGTCCTCGCCACCCCCAGCACGATCGACGGCATAGCCGGCCGTGGACATCGCTGCCGCCAGCAGGCGCTGGATCTCAGCATCGTCCTCGACGATCAGGACACGCATCCTTGAGCCCCCTCAGTCATCGCCGCCGCCCTCGCCGCCTTCACCGCCGCCGCCAGAACCACCGCCACCGCCGGAACCACCTTCGCCACCACCACCCGAACCACCGCCGGAGCCGCCCTCGCCGCCCCCACCGGAATCACCGCCGTCTGAGCCGCCACCAGAATCGCCGCCGGAATCGCCGCCGGAATCACCGCCTTCGCCACCCTCGCCGCCGGTGGCATCGTGGCCGGAATCATCGCCCGGAGCATTCCCGCCCGCTTCATCTCCCGCATCGTCGCCCGCGTCATCCGATGCCTTGTCCCCTTCGCTGATGCGACTGGCAAGACGTGCCACTTCGGGATCCTCGCGCGGTCCCTCGACACCGCGCAGACCGAGGTCGACCAGGTCGAAATCGAGGATGGCGACGCTGCCCTGCACCGTCAGCACCTTCACCTCATAGACCCAGGTGCAGGTGCCGCCAATGGCCTTGGCGGCGATATCGACCGAGAGCGGCTCGGCGCTGACGGTGTTGGCCAGCGCGCCATAAAGGGCCGAGGTGCCGGCCGCCCCGCTGGGCCCGGCGGCGGCTGCACATTCGGCGCGCGCACCCGCCCACGGCAAGCCAATGCCGGCGGCGCAAGCCAGGGTCGCAAGGGCCAGGCGCCGCCGCGCGGGTCGCTTGATAGGCCGGATATCGGCATAGGGCGGCAAGGTCGACAATCTCATGACGGGGTTTCTGGTGATCGGCATCGTAGCAGGCCCGATTTCACCTTAAGGCAAGCTTAAACGCTGGCTCAGCCTGGCGTCAGCTACATCTTTCTAATCTGCCCCAGTCACAGCGGCCGATCCGGCCGCAGAACTGAGGAGGAATGCATCATGAAGCGTAAAATCATTCGCGACCAAGAGAACACCCCAGCCGATATCGGCCAAATCGGCCAGCGCCTGCTGATGGGCAGCGCCGCCACCCTGGCCCTGGTTGCGGCCTTGACCGCAGCACCGATCAATTTTGAGCGCAGCCTGACGGGCAACATCAGCGCCGCCGGCGCCCATGCCGATGGCGGTGAAGGCGGCGATAGCGGCGGTGGCGATAGCGGCGGCGAAGGTGGTGGCGGCAATAGCGGCGGCGGCGAAGGCGGCGACAGCGGCGGCAGCGACGATGGCGGCGAACACGGTGGCAGCAATGCCAGCGGCCCCGGCGGCAGCGACGATGGCGGGGAGTCCGGCGAATCCGGCGACGATGACGGCACGCCCGACCAGGGCAGCGGTGACGCTCCGGCCGATCCCAACGCGCCGGTGGTCATGCCCGGTGACGATGACGGCACGCCCGATCAGGGCAGCGGTGACAATTGATGGGTGATGGGTGATGGGTGATAGGTGATGAGCGACAGCTGACGTCGCGACATCATTCGATATAAAGGGCTCGGCCGAATGGCCGGGCCCTTTTTTCGGCCCATGGCTTAACAGGCATATATCGTTGGCGGAGATCAACTGCACAGATACTGGCGGGGCGCCGCGCGCGATCCTATAGTCACCGACCGATATGATGCGGGGCGGCGCCGGTTGCTGGCGCGGCATCATGCGATGTTTGGGGGCAGGCGGAAATGACGCGCGATACCGGCACCGTGACAGCGGATGCGGCAAAGACTCGTGCCGGGTGGCTGGCGCTTATCGTCCTGGTGATGCTGGCGGGATTGCCGCTAGCCGTGTGGCTCGACCTCACGGCGCTCTCGCAGACGTCACTCAACCGACAGGCGGCCGATCTGAGTTCGCTCATCAGCAGCATCCGCAGCTATTATGCCAGCAATGTTGTGGGCCGTGTGCTGGCCGGGGACGGCACCACCCAGGTCGCGCACAATTACGAAACGATTCCCGGCGCTATTCCCATTCCCGCCACACTGTCGCTGGAACTGGGTCGCGTCATCGCCGAGAAGCAGGCCAATATCACCTATCGCTTCGTCTCGGACCTGCCGTTCAAGGGCCGCGCCCAGCACCCGATGGATGAGTTCGAACGCAATGCCCTCCAGAAACTCCGTGCCAACACGGCGGCGAACGCCACCGATTTCACCTGGCGCGGCCTAGACGATTCATTCCGCCTGGTGACGCCGGTCGTCATGGGTGCTGCCTGCGTCAAATGCCATAACAGCCATCCCGACAGCCCGAAGACCGATTGGAAAGTCGGCGATGTGCGCGGCATCCAGGAAATCATCATCACGCAATCCCTGGCCGGCAGCATCTTCGCCTTCAAATACCTCCTTGCCTACTTCATCTTCGTCGGCGCCGCGGGGTTGGGCTTCATCCTGCTGCAGCGCCAGCAGGCACGTGCCATCCGCGGCATCAACCGCGATCTCGAATCGGCCAACGCCTTCCTGGCCTCCGTCTCGCTTAAGATCTCGCGCTATCTGTCGCCGCAGATCTACAAGAGCATCTTCAGCGGGCAGCGTGACGTGGTGGTGCATACCGAGCGAAAGCGCCTGACCATTTTCTTTTCCGACATCAAGGATTTCACGGCAACCACCGAGCGGCTGCAGCCCGAGGCCCTCACCCACATGCTCAATGAATACCTGACCGAGATGTCGGCGATCGCCCAGCGCCATGGCGGCACGCTCGACAAGTTCATCGGCGATGCGGTGCTGGTGTTCTTCGGCGACCCGGAAACCAAGGGTCCGGCCGAGGATGCGCGCGCCTGCCTCAAGATGGCGATCGACATGCAGCGGCGCCTCGATGAATTGAAGACCAAATGGCGCCTGGAGGGGACGGAAGAACCTTTCATCGTCCGCATGGGGATCAATACCGGCTTCTGCAATGTCGGCAATTTCGGCAGCAGCGACCGCATGGACTATACGATCATCGGTGCCGAGGCCAATCTGGCGGCGCGGCTGCAATCCATCGCCGAGGCCGGACAGATCGTGCTGAGCTATGAGACCTATGCGCTGACGCAGGATCTCATTCTGGCGCACCCGCTGGCGCCGATTACCATGAAGGGCATTCCGCGCGAGGTCGTGCCCTATGTCGTCGATGGGCTGCGCGATGCCGGGAATGCGCCGGTGGTGCATGAACAACTGGCCGGGCTCGACCTCCATCTCGACCTCACCCGCATCACCGATGCCGCCAAGGCGCGCGCCGCCCTGCAATCGGCGCTTGCTGCCCTGCAAACCGAACCGACCCGAAAATAGCCCGGGGCTGGCAGGCATGAGGGAATGATTGCTGGCGTGAACGCTTTATTGTATACAATATCCAATAACTGACGCGCGCCATCATCCTTGCGTCCCGGCGAGTCCCCGAGGCACAAGCGATAGTAGAAGATAAGCGTGCGACCAAGGCGCCAGGAGCAGACATGGCGGACGATGCGATCATCCAGAAGCGCACCATGGCCGACGAAGTGGCCGCGGTCCTGCGCAGCCGCATCTTGAGCGGCCGGCTGGTGGCGGGCGAACCGATCCGCCAGGAACATGTGGCCAAGGAGCTCGGCGTCAGCCGGATTCCCTTGCGCGAGGCGCTCTCGCAGCTGGCGGCCGAAGGCTTCGTGACCCTCGTGGCGCATAAGGGCGCCGTGGTCTCGCCCCTCTCGGCCGAGGAGGTCGAGGAATTGTTCGAACTGCGCGAGGTGTTGGAGGACAAGCTCCTCACCCGCGCCATTCCGCGCCTCACCTCGGCCGATTTCGCAGCCCTCGACAAGCTCATTGACGACAGCATGGGACCGGACGGATTGAAGCGCTGGGGCGAGCTCAATTGGCGGCTGCATGAGACGATGTATCTACCGGCGGACCGGCCGGTGACGATGAAGCTGCTGCGCCGCGTGCATGACAATATCGACCGCTATCTGCGCCTCGAAGTGGCGCTGTCGCAGGCCGGCCGCGCCCGCGGCTATCGCGAGCACCGCGCGCTGGTCGATGCTTGCCGCGCGCGCGATGTCGAAGCTGCGCGCAAGCTCCTGGCCGAGCATATCGGCACGACAGCCGCCAACCTTATCGCCAGCCTCAAGGCGCAGCACAGCTGAAGCGGGCAGCAGCGATGATCGGCATGTGACGGCGATCTGCCGTTCCTGCCCCTGCTTCACCTCTGACATCAGCCTGTCATCATCGCCCCGCATAGATCGGGGCGATGCGACGCAACAGAGACATCACCACCCGGCTGCGCCGGACCTTGCGCCTTTTTTTCCTGGTGCCGCTGCTGCGTGGGCGGCGGCATCCGGAACTGGCGGCGCGCGCCACGGCCGTGGGATTGTTCTGGGCCTTCACGCCGACCTTCGGCCTGCGCATGCCGCTGGTGTTCGCCACCTGGGTCACCGCCCGTCATGTTCTGCGCCTCGATTTCACGCTGGTGATCGGCCTGGCCTTCACCTGGCTCACCAATGCGCTGGTGACCCTGCCGCTCTATTTCGGCTTCTACCTGACCGGGCGATTGCTGCAGGATGGCCCCGGTGAGCTGATGAACTTTCAGAGTTTTCGCACGGCCTTTGCATCGCTGCAGGCCGCCGACATTTCCTGGCTGGAGCGGCTGACGCGGGTCCTTGGTGATTGGGGCCTCACCTTGTGGCTGGGCGCGCTTCCCTGGGCGCTGGTCATGGCAGGTATCGGATATGTCACGGCCAGCGCCTATCTGCGGCATCGCCGGCCCTTGCGCCCGGCCGGGCTGCAGCCCAAATTGGGGCGATGACTTCTGCAATGCCGGAGGTAAAAACCCGCCTCCAATCCCCCCGGACCCTGTGGCAGCGTCTTGCGCGCATGCTGCGCTATCGCCTCGCCATCCCGATGATGCGCAGCCGCCATTCGCCCCAGCATGCGGCCAGGGGTTCCTTCGTCGGCGTGTTCTGGGCCTTTACCCCCTCGGTCGGGATCCAGACGCCGTTGGTGCTGATCACCTGGTTTCTGCTGCGCCGTACGCCGCGGCTTGATTTCAACGTGCTCCTCGCCATCGCCTGGACCTGGGTCACCAATGCCTTCACCGCCATCCCCTGCTATTACGTCTTCTATCTGACCGGGCAGGTCATGTTCGGGCAATGGAACCGCCTCTCCGGCTTTGCCGATTTTCGGGCGATGTGGGACGGCATCTTCACCGCCGAGCTTTCGGCGCTCCAGCAGATGCAAGCGCTGGCACGGGTGCTGATCCTCGATTGGGGCGTCACCATGCTGGTGGGGTCGCTCCCTTGGGCGTTCGGCCTCGGCTGGCTCAGCTATCGCTATACCCTCAAATTCGTGCGCGCCTATCGCCATGCCCGTGCCGAACGGATGAAGAAGCGCCATCGCCGCACCCACCCCGATCTGGCGTAAAGCTGGCTTGGCTTGATTCATCACCTTGCTGTGGCTAGGGTCGCCCCGGATTCAACTTGCGGGTATTAACCATCATGGCCAGGACACCGGCAACGAAGCTTGCGGCAGCGAAGAAGAATGCGACGACAACCAGCACGGCTGAGTTCGATGCTTTCTTGAAACGCTATCCCAAGACGTCGGAAGTCGATGTTTTCGTCCATGACATGAACGGTTTCCTGCGCGGCAAACGTTTCCCCGTGGGCGAAGCGCGCAAGATCTGGGAGAGCGGCGTCGAGATGCCGCGCTGCCTCCTCTTCCTCGACCCGACCGGCGACGATCTCGATCCCGGCGGACGCTCGGAAGCGATGGGCGATCCCGACGGCACGGCGCGGCCGATTCCCGGGCGCCTCGCCCCCGTGCCCTGGGCCGATCATCCGACGGCGCAGGTCCTCCTCCAGATGCATGACCCCTTCATCAAGGGCGAAAGCAACGCCGGCAACCCGTCGAAATACTGCCCGCGCGCGGCCCTTCAAGGCACGCTGGCGCGGCTGGAAAAACTGGGCGTCATCCCGATGGTGGCGGTGGAGCTGGAATTCTATCTGCTCGATCCCGCCCGCGATGCGGGTGGCACGCCGATGCCGCCGAAGAATCCGGTGACGGGCCTGGTCGAGACATCGAAGCAGCCCTATAGCATGGACGATCTCGACGCCTATGCGACCTTCATCCGGCGCGCTGCCCACCATGCCGAGGCGCAAGGGATTCCGGCCTCGGCCGCGATCACCGAATATTCGCCCGGACAATTCGAGATCAATTTGAAGCACCAGCCGGACGCGGTCGCCGCCTGCGACAACGCGGTGCTTTTGAAGCGCTGCATCAAGGGGACGGCGCGCGAGCTCGGCTACAACGCCACCTTCATGTCGAAGCCCTTCCTCCACGCCGCCGGCAGCGGCATGCATGTGCATGTGAGCCTGATCGACAAGGCCGGGAAGAACCTCTTCGGTGAGACGGGGGCGAAGGGCGAGGCCCTGCTGCGTCATGCCATCGGCGGGCTACAGGCGACGATGGCGGAAAGCATGGCGATCTTCGGCGCCAACCCCAATGCCAGCCGCCGTTACGTGGCCGGCAACAACGTGCCGATGAGCCCGGAATGGGGCCATAACAACCGCACCGTCGCGTTCCGGATTCCCGCCGGCGGCAACAAGGCGCGGCGTATCGAGCACCGCGTTGCCGGCGCCGATGCCAACCCCTATCTCGCCATGGCGGCGATTCTGGCCGGCATCGCCTACGGGATCGAGAACGAGATCGATCCGGGCAAGCCCGCCGAGACCGGCGATTTCAAGCGCCCGGCCGATCCGCGCATTCCCTTCAAATTTGCCCCCGCCCTCGCCCATCTCGCGAAGGCGAAGATCCTGCCCCAGTATATCGAGAAGGAATGCCTCGACCTCTATGTCGATGCGCGCCTGGCGGAGCTCGAAAAATTCTACGACGCGATCAGCCCGCGGGAATACGACTGGTATCTGTGAGCAGCCCTCTGTGAGCCGGCGCAAGCACAACCACAGCAGCCGGAACCGCAACGGGCTCTATCGCCTGCTGCGTCACAAGCTGGTGCTGCCGCTGTTGCGCTCAAACCACCCGCCGCAATTCGCCGCCCGCGGCACGGCTTTGGGCCTCATCCTCGCCTTCACGCCGACCATTGGCCTCCACACGCTCATTGCCGGCGCCTTGTGGGCGGCGACGGCGCGGGCGCCTAAACTCCATTTCAGCCTGATCCTCGCCTTGGCCTGGACCTGGGCCTCGAACCCGCTCACCGCCGTGCCGATCTATTACCTGCTCTATGTCACCGGGCAGATGATGTTCGGCCATTGGGGCCATCTCTCCGGCTACGCCGATTTCGCCCTCCTCGCCCGCGACCTCCACGAAGGTGACCGCACCCTGCTGCAAAACGCCGAACTGCTCGCCAAGATCCTCCTCGAAGACTGGGGCCTCACCATGCTGGTGGGCAGCATTCCGTGGGCGGCACTGGTGGGCGGCCTGGGCTATTGGGGGAGTCTCAAGTTCGTCGAGGCGTATCGGCGGGAGAAGGCGGCGCGAAGGGCACGCCGACAGTAACTCCGCACCAATCGGCCGATATCAGTCTCCCGCCAGCCTAGCAACATTAGCGACGATCTCGCTGGCGAGGTGGTCGATGGCATCCTTGAGGGCGTCGGAAAGATTGAAGTCCATGCCTTCAAGTTTGGCCGCAGCGATCTTGTCAGCAGGTGAGAGGCGCGCTTCGAACTGCGCCATTTCGTAGGGATTGAAACCGACAGGCAAAGCGTTAGGTCGAGGTGGCTGTGCGCCAAGGCGTTCGTCGAGGCTGGCGAGTTCCTGGTCCATGATCTGTCGATATCTGTCGAGGACGCCCTGGCGGGCGAGGAGCTTTGCCGTCGCCTGTGGGTCGGTATCGGTGCCTTCCGTCGGGCCCGGATCGGCCGCCATCAGTTCGGCAACTTTTTCGCCGTATCGAACCGAGATTGCCGCTCGACCTTCGCGCCGGGCCATATCCCAATTCTGGTAGACATCCCAGGCATCTTTCCGCGCCTTCCAATCGGCCGGCATCTTGTCGAGTGACGCACCGTCCGTCGCAAGCTGGTAGGCCGTCACCTGCTTGATCCAGGTGTCGAACCCGGCGTCGATTTCGGCCCAGCTGATTTTGCCCTCATCCACGAGTATCTGCAGCTTTTCACGATCGGCATCGGGTAATGACGCCGCGAGGTCACGGCTCGAGCGGCGAAAATTGCCCTCTATCCAGGACTTCTGTTCCGCCACCGCCTGCCTTGCCGCCACAAGAGCTGCCGCATTGACCGGGTCGGGATCAGCAACGCCGTGGTCGTTTGCGGCGGCGTATGCTGACGCCAAATGGTCGGCAAAGCCACTATCCGTGGCTCCGACTGCGCCATTCCGGCCAGAAATGAGATGATAGGCACTGGAGTTGGACACGTACATGAAACGGCCTCCGGTTTGGCGACATGACGCCGTACACGCAAACCGTGTGCCATTTCCGCGATGTCCGCCGCGCCTACCCTGCCAGCGCCGCGTCTTCGACGATGAGTTGGACGTTGTCGCGGCCTTGCCAGGTGTCGCGGCGGAGGTGGCCGGCGAGGTGGAGGCGCATGCCGCGGGCGCTGGTGAGGCGTGCACCTAGTTCCGTGTCGAGGCAGCGGAAGGCGATGGCCTTCAACCTGGCGCCGTCGGCGCCTTCGAGCTGGAGGCGGAGATGCGCGCCGCCCACCACATCGGCGAAGGCGAGGCGCACATTGGGGAAGACGAAGCGTGGTTCCGCGTTGCCGGCGCCGAACGGGCCCATGCGTTCCAGCATGTTGAGGAGATCGGTGGTAGCACCCCGGGGCTGGAGTGCCGCGTCGATATCGAGCACCGGCATCAGGGCTTCGCCTTTCATGTCGGTGTCGAAGCGCTGCTGCAGGAAGGTCTGCAGATCGCGCAGACGCGCCTGGTCGACCTCGAAGCCCGCCGCCATGGCGTGGCCGCCGCCCTTGGTGAGGATACCGGCCTCGCGTGCGGCGATGATGGCGTTGCCGAGATGCAGATTGCCGACCGACCGGCCGGAGCCCTTGCCGATGCCGTTCTCGACCGCCACCACGCAAGCGGGGCGCTGGTAGCGTTCCTTCAGCCTGCCGGCGACGATGCCGATGACGCCGGGATGCCAGTTTTCGCCGCAGGCGAAGATGAGATAGGGGCTTTCCGCGGCATGAGCTTCGGCCGTCATGATGGCGGCATCGAGCACGCGGGTTTCGATGTCGCGGCGCTCGGTGTTGAGGGCATCAAGTTCGGCGGCGATTTCGCGTGCGAATTCGGCGTCGTTGCTGGAGAGGAGGCGGGCACCGAGATCGGAGCGCCCGACGCGGCCGCCGGCATTGACGCGCGGCCCCAGCAGGAAACCCGCATGATAGGCGCTGGGCCGTTCATTGATGCGCGCCACATCCGACAAGGCATTGAGGCCGATATTCTGGCGCCCGCCCATGACCTTCAACCCTTGCGCCACCAGCGCGCGGTTGATGCCGGTCAAGGGCACCACGTCGGCCACTGTCCCTAAGGCCACGATGTCGAGCCATTGCATGAGGTCGGGCTCAATGCGGCTGTCGGTGTAATAGCCGCGTGTGCGCAACACGCGGTTGGTGGCGACCACCACGAGGAAGGCGACACCGACGGCGGCCAGCTGGCCATAGCCCGGCGCCTCATCGAGGCGATTGGGATTGACCACGGCATGCGCCACGGGAAGGCGGGGTTCTGCGACGTGATGATCGACCACGACGACATCGAGGCCGGCATCCTTGGCCGCCGCCAAGGGTTCGAAGGCGGTGATGCCGCAATCCACCGTGATGACGAGCTTCGCGCCAGCATCGCTGAGCTTACGCATCGCCGGCGCGTTGGGGCCGTAGCCTTCGGTGAGGCGGTCCGGGACATAAAGGATTGGCGCCTTGGCGCCCACCGCCGCGAAGAAACGCAGCAGCAAGGCGGATGAGGTGGCGCCGTCGACGTCGTAATCGCCGAAGATCGCCATCTGCTCATTGCCGGCGATGGCATCGGCAATGCGCGTCGCCGCCTTGTCCATGTCGCGGAACAGCGACGGATCCGGCATCTGGTCACGAAGCCGCGGGGTGAGATAGGCGGCGGCACTGTCGATCGTCTGGCCGCGCGAGGCCAGCAGCTGGCCAATGAGCTCAGGCACGCCCTCGCGCTGGGCGATGGCGAGGCCCAAGCGATCGTCATAAGGGCGTTGCCGCCAGAGCCGCCCGCAGGCCGAGCGCGCGACGCCGAGGAAGGCTTCGGTTGTGGTCATTGGCTCAAGAACCCCTCACCCCAACCCCTCTCCCCAAAGGGGCGAGGGGCTTTTAGGGCGGGCTCGATCGGAACTCCCTCGCCCCACGAAGTGGGGAGAGGGTCGGGGTGAGGGGTGCTAGCTATCGCACCCGACACATCAGAGGCCTTGCGGCTTCTTGATGGTCCAGTTGTGCTGGGCCTCGACGATGCGCACGGTGCCGGATTTGGAGCGCATGATCATGGATTGCGTGGTGGCCCAGGTGCCGCCGCGGCGGACGCCTTTGAGCATCGGGCCGTCCGTCACACCCGTGGCCGCAAACATCACGTCGCCCTTGGCGAGATCCATCAGGCCGTATTTGCGGTTGAGGTCTTTGACACCCCAGCGCGCGGCACGGGCCTTTTCGTCTTCATTCCTGAAGACGAGCCGGCCCTGCATCTGGCCGCCGATGCAACGCAAGGCGGCAGCTGCCAGCACGCCTTCAGGCGCGCCACCCTGGCCCATGTAAATGTCGACGCCGGTGCCGGGCTTGGCGGTGGCGATGACGCCCGCCACGTCGCCGTCCGAGATCAGCATGATGCGCGCACCCGTGGCGCGTACCTTGGCGATGAGGTCGGCATGGCGCGGCCGGTCGAGGATGCAGGCGACGATGTCGCTGATTTCCATCTTCTTGGCTTGGGCCAGCGCCTTGAGGTTTTCGGCCGGCGACGCATCGAGATCGACGAGGTTGTCGGGGAGGCCGGGGCCGACGCTGATCTTTTCCATATAGGTGTCGGGCGCATTCAAGAACCCGCCGGCTTCCGCCATGGCGATCACGGCCAGCGCGTTGGTGCCGCCCTTCGCCGTAATCGTGGTGCCTTCGAGCGGGTCGAGGGCGATGTCGATCTTCGGTCCGCCGGCGCCGACCTTCTCGCCGATATAGAGCATCGGCGCCTCGTCGCGTTCGCCCTCGCCGATGACGACCGTGCCGTCGATATCCAGATCGTTGAGGGCGCGACGCATAGCGTCGACCGCGGCCTGGTCGGCGGCCTTCTCGTCACCCCGTCCCATCAGGCGGGAGGCGGCCAGGGCCGCTGCTTCGGTGACGCGGACGGCCTCGAGGGCCAAATTGCGATCCATCAGACTAGTCTCCTTAACTCAGTGGCTCGATCGGCAGAACATGCGCCGGTTCCAGCACCGATTTGATGTCAGAAAGCCGTTTTACGACGCGGCCGACGGCCGCTTCGGTGGTTTCATGGGTGGTAAAGACCAACGGCACCGGGTCATTGGGCGAACGACCGCGCTGGATCATCGATTCCAGCGAGACGTTTTCGTCGCGCATGACACCAGCGATGTCGGCGACGACACCCGGCTTATCAACGACCATCAACCTCAGATAATAGGATCCGGCGTGAAGCCCAACAGGCGCCTGGGCTGCCGGTTCCAGGCTTTCCGCCGGAGCGGAGAAAGCCGGCAAAATAAATCCGCGGGCGATGTCCATGAGGTCGGCGACGATGGCCGAGGCAGTGGGTCCCCGACCGGCACCGCGGCCGATGGCGATGTTCTCGCCCACAAAATTGCCGCTGGTGACGACGGCGTTATAGACCCCGTCCACCTTGGCGATGGTGCTGGCGGCCGGCACCATGCAGGCATGGACCCGCTGCTCAATGCCATGCGGCGTCTGGCGGCCGATCCCCAGCAACTTGATGCGATAGCCGAGCTCGTCGGCATAGGCGATGTCCATGGCCGAGACATTGCGGATGCCGGAAATGCGCACGCCGGCGAAATTGACCGCAACCCCAAAGGCGACCGAGGTGAGGATGGAGAGCTTGTGCGCGGCATCGACGCCGTCGACATCGAAACTGGGATCCGCCTCGGCATAGCCCAGCTTCTGCGCCTCGGCCAGCACATCGGCGAACTCACGCCCCGTCTCGCGCATTTGCGTGAGGATATAGTTACAGGTGCCGTTGAGGATGCCGTAGACCTGGGTGATGCGGTTGGCGGCAAGGCCTTCGCGCATCGCCTTGATCACCGGAATGCCGCCGGCCACGGCCGCTTCGTAAGCGAGGCCCACGCCGGCGCGTTCGGCGGCCAAAGCGAGCGCCGTGCCGTGATGGGCGAGCAGCGCCTTGTTGGCGGTCACCACATGTTTTTTATTGGCGATGGCTTTTTCGACCAGTTCCTTGGCCTTGCCCTCGGACCCGCCGATCACCTCGACGACGACATCGACATTCGGATGCTCGGCGAGCTTGGCCGCGTCATCGACCCAATCGACGCCGCTCAAATTGAGGCCGCGATCCTTTGATTTGTCGCGCGCGGAAACAGCGGTGACGACGATCGGGCGCGGGCAATGCTTGGCAAGAATCTCGGCGTTTTGCTGGAGGACGTCGATGACGCCGGCCCCGACCGTGCCGAGGCCGGCGATAGCAATACGAAGAGGTTTTCGATCAGCGGCCACAAGCGCCGCCTCTCGGCAGCGCCGAGCCCGCTAGATTGATCATGATCGACTTTTTCAGAACCGGAATTAATAGGCCGACAGGTAGATCTCGACGCGGCGGTTGTTCGCCTCGCCCACCGGCATGGTTTCCACTGCGACCGGGTTGGCCGAACCGGCGGCCGCCACCTGGATGAGGCCAGCCGGCACGCCGCGACGGGTCAGCGCCCGAGCGATGGCGTTGGCGCGCTTCATCGAGACCGCGTAATTCACCTGGTCTTGGGCGTAGGGGTTCATGTTGCCGGTACGCTGGCTGGCATGGCCGACGATGCGCACGACACCACCGTAATAGCGGTGCATCTCGGCAATCTGCTTCACCACGCGCTGGTCATCGCGGCCGAGCTTTGCCGAGCCGTTGTTGAAGAACACCACGCCGACCGGCTGACCGGCGGCGGGGAGCGGCGGCACGGCGGCCGGCGCGTAAGATTGGTAGCCCGGCTGCGCATAGGGCTGGAAACCACCCGGCTGCAACGCGGCACCGCCATAGGCGACCGGCTGGGTCACGCCATAGGGCGAGCGGTAATAGGCCTGCGCCGGGTTGTTGCGCTGATAGGGGCTGTAGGAGGCATAACCATAGGTGCCACCGGCAGCGACCGACGAGTAATCGACCATGACCGGCGTCGCCACCACGGTGGGGGCGGAGGCCTGCGGCACGGCGCCAGGCTGAACGATATAGCCGTTGCCGACGGTGCCGCCGCCCAAGGGCTTCGAGCCGGGCTGGGGCGTGCCGACATAACCTTGCGACACAGTGCCAACCTGCGTCATCTGCGGGGCCGGATACTGGCCGACGACCGGCGGGGTCAGCGGCTGCTGGGTGACACCGGCGATCTGCGGCGCCGGGGTGCCGGCAGGGGCTGTGGCGGCGGCCGGCAGCGGTGCCGGGGTGGGTGCCGGCGGTGTCGCGGCGACCGGAGCCGCCGGACGTGCCACGGCTTCACCGGGGGCCGTCAGCGATTCATCGGTATATTGGGCATTGGTGCGGTCGGCGGAGAGGCCAGGCTGCACGCCGGCATCGAGATCGGCTGGGACCGGCGCGCTCTTTGGCACGCTGTTGATGTCGGGAACGCCCGCAGTAGCAGCACCGGAAGAGGCGGCGGCACTGGCGCTTTGCGTGGCAGCGGCTTCACCGCTGGCCTTGGCCGCCTCGCCGCTCGCCTTGGCGGCGTCGGCTGCGGCCTGCTTGGCCGCCGCGTCCTGGGCCGGGTGCTGGGTATCGCCGCCGAAGGAGGAGCAACCGGCGATGGTGATGAAGGCCGCGACGGTCGCCCAGCGACGCATCTGATAGCGCGAATGCGGCAGGAACGGCCGCAGCGCCGAACCGGAGGTCAGGGCAAAACGCCCGACGGCCTCGGCCACGGCAACACCGCGCGATGCGGCCAAATCCGAAAAATCTACCATTCCATCCTCCCCACGGCGCCGGACCGGGAACCAATAGCCCGCCCGGCCCCTCATCCTAAGCGCGCAAACCACTGGCGCAAAATAAAAGTTCCGATTTTTTAGACTGCGCTACTATAACAAACAAGCGAGATCATGGACGTGAAAAAGCGCTAGAACCTAAATCTTTGTTATTTTTGTCCTTTCCAGGGTTTCACGATGGCGAAGACCACTTCCGGCAATCCCCCCAGGACAGAGCAAGAGAAGGCAAATCGCGTTTTGCCGCCTAATGACGGCCCGGGACCCGCGCCGGACCCGGCGGCGATGGCAGAGACCGTCGGCCGAATCGCCGAACAGTCGCAGCGCCTGATGAACGATTTCCTCGCCCGCCACGCGCAGGATTTCACCGTCGGGCCGGATGCCGCCAATCTCGGCCGCGCCTTCCTCGAAATGACCACCCGAATGATGGGCGACCCCGCCAAGCTGATCGAGGCCCAGGTCTCGCTGTGGCAGGATTACATGAACCTGTGGCAGACGACCGCGGCGCGCATGATGGGCCAGGAGGCGGCGCCGGTCATAACACCCGCCAAGGACGACCGCCGCTTCAAGGACGCCGCCTGGAACGACAACCAAGTCTTCGACTACATCAAGCAATCCTATCTGCTGACCGCCCGCTGGCTGCAGAACACCGTGCGCAAGGTCGACGGGCTTGATGACAAGACCTCGAAGAAGGTCGATTTCTACACGCGTCAGTTCGTCGACGCGATGGCACCCAGCAATTTCGTGATGACCAACCCGGAAGTTCTTCGCACCACGATCGAAAGCGGCGGCGAGAACCTGGTGAAGGGCCTCGAGCATCTCCTCGAGGATCTCGAGCGCGGCAACGGCCGGCTCAAGATCTCGATGACCGACGCGGAAGCGTTCGAGATCGGCAAGAATGTCGCCGTGCAGCCGGGCAAGGTGGTCTATCAGAACGAGCTCCTGCAGCTCATCCACTACACACCGACGACGGCGAAGGTCGCCAAGCGACCGCTGCTCGTCATCCCGCCCTGGATCAACAAGTATTACATCCTCGATCTGAAGCCGCAGAATTCCTTCGTCAAATGGGCGGTCGACCAGGGCCAGTCGGTCTACATGATTTCATGGGTCAACCCGGATGAACGCCTGGCGCAGAAGACCTTCGCCGATTACATGAAGGAAGGGCCGTTGGCCGCGATCGAGGCCATGCAAAAGGATACCGGCGAGAAGAGCGTCAACGTCATCGGCTATTGCTTGGGGGGCACGCTGCTTGCCTCGACGCTGGCCTATCTCGAGGCGAAGAAGAAGTCCGATATCATCGCCAGTGCCACCTTCTTCACCACCATGATCGATTTTGCCGAAGCGGGCGAGCTGTCCGTCTTCATCGACGAGGAGCAGTTGACGGCGCTTGAGACGAAGATGAACGAGCGCGGCTATCTGGACGGCGCCGACATGGCGGCGACCTTCAACATGCTGCGCGCCAATGACCTGATCTGGTCCTTCGTCATCAACAACTATCTGCTCGGCAAGGAACCCTTCCCCTTCGACCTGCTCTATTGGAACTCCGATTCCACGCGCATGCCGGCGGCGATGCACAGCTTCTACTTGCGCAACATGTATCAGAAGAATCTGCTGATCCAGCCGGGCGGCATCGAGCTAGGCGGTGTGGCGATCGACCTCACCACCATCCGCCAGCCGTCCTTTGTGCTGGCAACGCGCGAGGACCATATCGCGCCGTGGATCGCGGCCTATGCAGCGACGCAGACCTATAAGGGCCCGGTCACCTTCGTGCTGGCCGCCTCCGGCCACATCGCCGGCGTCGTCAACCCGCCGGCGGCCGGGAAATACTGCCACTGGATCGGCGATGGCAAGACCTACCCCAAGAAGCCGGAAGCCTGGCTGGAAAAGGCGCAACAGCATCCGGGCTCCTGGTGGCCGGAATGGGCGAAATGGATCGCCGCCTTCAGCGATGGTGACGTGGCGGCAAGGCAGCCGGGTGCAGGCAAGCTCAAGCCGATCGAGGATGCGCCGGGATCCTATGTGAAGGTACTGGCGCAGTAGGTCTCACTGAATGCCAAAAAGCGCCCCATCCCCGGGGCGAGGGTTCCGGGGATGACGATCGAGGAAAGCCCAGGCGACCTCAGAACCCCAAACCCTTCCCCAGCCCCAGCAGCGTCATCCCGCCGAGGAGGGCGAAGAGGGCGGCCGCAGTGATGTGCACCGGCCGCATCGGAATCTTCGCCGCGAGCTTGTCGCCGATGAAGACCGCAGGCACGTCGGCAATCAGCATGCCGAGCGTCGTGCCGGCAACCACCAGGATGGGCGTGGCGTAATGCGCCGCCATCGCCACCGTTGCGACCTGCGTCTTGTCGCCCATTTCAGCCAGGAAGAAGGTGACGAGTGTCGCGCCGAACACACCGAAGCGCTTGGCTACTTGCGTTTCCTCTTCCTCGATCTCGTCAGGGATCAGCGTCCACACCGCCATGCCGAGGAAGGAGACGCCCAGCACCCAGCGCAGGATCTCAGGTGCCAGCATGGCCGTGATCCAGGCGCCAAGCGCACCAGCAAGGCCGTGATTGACCAAAGTTGCCGCCAGGATGCCGAGGATGATCGGCACCGGCTTCTTGAATCGGGCGGCGAGGAGAAAGGCAAGCAACTGCGTCTTGTCGCCGATTTCGGCGAGCGTCACGACGCCGGTCGATACGAGAAAGGATTCCATGATTTCATATCCCGGCCGGCGATTTCAGACACAATTGACCAGACGCACATCCCCGGCCAATTCGGAGGCGCGTTTGGTCAAAGGTCTTGCCAAGCTTTCAGGACTGCCAGCGCCATGGCCTATCGGCCAAGTATGTTGACGCGGGCCTCTTCGGAACACGAAGAGCGGCTACTCCCCAATGACGGGCGGGTTTTTAGCAGAGCGACTTTCCGACGGCAATAGGCGCCGATTCCGCTCGATGGTGCGGCGGAACCAGCGCCTGGCTGCGAACAATTCTTACCTCTAAGCAGCGCCCTTCTGCAAATGCCCCTGGCGCTGTTCGATCACCTTGTCGGCCAGGCGACCGGTAAGTTCCTGCAGATGATCAAACTGGCAGGCGAAATTGCCGATGCCGAGGGTCAGCGAGCGCAACTCGATGATCATGTCATGGAGTTCTGCTTGCGGCACCAGCGCCTCGACCACTTCCCAACCGGTCCAATCCTCCTTGGCCTGAAAGTTGAGAATCTGCCCGCGCCGACCGGTGACCAGATTGTGGACGCGCGCGGTGAATTCGGCCGGTGCAGATATTTCGACCGAGAAGATCGGCTCCAAAAGCACCGGTCCGCATTGGGGCAGGGCTTCTTGCATCGCCTGCCGTGCCACGGTCTTGAAGGCCATGTCGGAACTGTCGACGGCATGGAACTGGCCATCAAAAAGCGCGACCGCCACATCTACCACGGGGAAACCGAAGGCACCGCGCACAAGCGACTCCCTCGCCCCGTCCTCGACCGAGCCGATGAATTGCCGCGGCACGGATCCGCCGACCACACGGTCGTGGAATTCAAAGCCTTTGCCCCGCTCCAGCGGCCATATCTCGATATGGATGTCGGCAAATTGGCCATGACCACCGGATTGCCGCTTGAAGCGCGAATGCTGCTTCACGCCGTTGCGGATCGTTTCCTTGTAGCTGACCTGCGGCCGGCGGTGCTTCATCGGCAGGCCAAAGCGCGACTTCAGCCGATCGAAGGCGATGTTGAGATGAATCTCGCCCTGGCCGGAGAGCAGCATCTCATGCGTGTCCGGATCATGCGTGAAGACGAGCGAGGTATCTTCTTCGGTGAGTTTTGCCAGCGCCGCGGTCAGCTTCACTTCGTCGGCACGGTTCTCGGCATCCATCGCCAGCGCAAAGAGCGGCTCCAGCGGCTTGGGCCAACTGAAATCAGGATTCTTCTTCCCCGATGCGGTCAGCAGGTCGCCGGTCTTCACCTCTTCCATGCGCGCCAGCGCGATGATTTCACCGGTATTGCCATGCGGCACCTTCTCGAAAGCATTGCCCTTTGGCTTCAACACGCCCGCCACGCGAACACCGTTGAGGACCGAGCCTTCCGAGACCCGTCCGCCGAAAATGCGCGCCAAGGACAGCTTGCCGGCATGGGGTTGGTGGTAGGTCTTGAAGACGAGTGTCGAGGCGTCATAGCTCGATATGCCAAGCCGCTGCGCCGTTGCTTCCGGCCCCGGCACTTCATGGCGCAAGGCCTTGAGGAGGCGCCGCACGCCGGCATCCTTTTCCGCTTCACCCAGCAGCACCGGCACGATGAGATCGGCGGCGAGGTCCTTGGCGAATTGTTGATAGATCTCGTCCTTGGGTGGGACCACATCGGAGAGGATCTCCTCCATCAGATGGTCATCGAAATCGGCCAGCGATTCGAGCATCTTGCTGCGGGCCTCCTGTTCGCGCGGCAGCACTTCCTCGGGCATTTTGATGAGGTCGGATTCCTGGCCCGGGTGGTATTTATAGGCCCGTTCACTGACCAGATCGACATAGCCCGTGACCTCGCCGCCATCCTTTCCCGCGCCGCGGATCGGCACCTGGCGCAGGACCAGCGGGCGCGCCGAGACGGCCTGCAGGGCGTCCATCATTTCGCGCACCTGGCGGCTCGACACATCCATCTTGTTGATGAAGAGCATGTGCGGGATCTGGTGATCGTCGAGAAATTTCAAGGTTGGCGCCAGCATCAGCGCCTTGTCGATGAGCGGTTCGGCGACGACGATCGCGACATCGGCGACCATGAGGGCATTGCGCGTTTCCTGGGCGAGTTCGACCGAACCCGGGCAATCCAGGAAACACCAGCGTTCGCCGAGATATTCCGTGGTGGCGGCGGTGACTTCGACCGACATCTTGCGGGCCCGCGCTTCCGGCGCGCTGTCGGCCACCGTATTGCCTTCCTTTGCCGATCCCTTGCGATGGATGGCGCCGGTCACAAACAAGAGGCTTTCGAGGAGAGCGGTCTTGCCGCTCAAGTATGGTCCGACGAGCGCCGCGCATCGCGGCGCCTTTTGTTCTCTGCCGTTTTGGGTTCCAGTGCCTTGCGAATTCGTCGCCATCTTGACCTCCTGTGCTGTGGGTGAAATCACGCGAGAGGTCCGGTCTTCTGCGGGGCCGGTAGGGTTCAAGTTTTCGCCCCCGCGCCTGCGCTTGCAAGGATAAAAGCTGCGGCAAAACCGCTTCAATTCCATTGCATCGCAATATGAAGGCCAGTCTTGCTGACGCTTGGCAATGCGCGTCAGTTGAGGCAAGCTGTGAACAATCGTTCACAGCTGCTTTGGGGAAGGCATGCCGCGCGGGTTTGCGACCAGAAACCGGATCAAACAGGCAGCGCTCGAACTCTTCGTCGCCAAGGGTGTGCTCGGCACATCGGTGCGCGATATCGCGGCCCTCGCCGAAATCGCCGAGGGCGGTCTTTATCGGCATTACGCGTCGAAGGAAGACCTCGCCTGGAAGCTCTTTTCCGAAAACTATGCCGGCCTTGCCAAGGAACTGGGCGAACTGGCCAAGGCCAAAGGTGATCTCCCCGCGCGCCTCCGCACCATGATCCATCGCTTCTGCCAGTTCTTCGACGAGGAACCGCTGCTGTTCCGCTTCCTGCTGCTGACCCAGCACCAGGAATTGCCCAAGCTGAAATCGAAGACGCAGTCGCCGGTCCAGGTCCTGCACCGGCTGGTGAGCGATGCCAGGAAGAATGGCGAGATCGAGGCAGGCGACGCCGATCTTCTGACCGCACAGGTTCTGGGGCTGATCCTGCAGCCCGCGACCTTCATGGTCTATGGATTGCTGGCGCCCGGCATGCAGAGGATCGAGGCCGATATTCTGGCCGGCTGCCTGCGCCTCGTCGGCGCGCGCGCAATCGAAAAGCCGGGCGAGGAACCGGGACGCACGCGCCTGCGGAGGGCATCATGACGATTTCCGAAGCCAGCGCACCGAAGCGCGCCGCGATGCCGGCCGATCTGCCGACCGAGGCCGGTCGGATCGCGGTGCTGGTCCCCTGCTATAACGAGGAAGTGGCGGTGGGCCATGTGGTGAAGGCCTTTCGCGCCGCGCTGCCACAGGCAGCGGTCTATGTCTTCGACAACAATTCCAAGGACCGCACCATCGCCGTGGCGCTGGAAGCCGGTGCCGAGGTGCGCCATGTCACCACCCAGGGCAAGGGCAATGTCGTGCGGCGCATGTTCGCCGATATCGATGCCGACATTTATCTGCTGGTCGATGGCGACGACACCTATGACGCCGCCAGCGCGCCGGCGATGGTGGAGGCGCTGCTGAAAGACCATCTCGACATGGTGGTGGGGTGCCGCACCAGCGATGAGCAGGCGGCCTACCGACCCGGCCATCGGTTCGGCAATGCCTTGCTCACCAACATGGTGGCGATGATTTTCGGCCGCACCTTCACCGACATGCTGTCCGGTTACCGGGTCTTTTCCCGCCGCTTCGTCAAAAGCTTCCCGGCCATTTCCGACGGCTTCGAGATCGAGACCGAGCTCACGGTCCATGCCCTGCAGCTGATCATGCCCTGCGGCGAGATTTCGACGCCCTATGGCAGTAGGCGACAGGGCTCGGCCTCTAAGCTCAACACCTATCGTGACGGCTGGCGCATCATCCTCACGATTCTCCAATTGCTGCGCCTGGAAATGCCGCTGCGGTTCTTTTCTGCCGTGGCGGGCGCCCTCGCCCTGGCCTCGATCCTGCTGGCCATACCGCTGATCGTGACCTATGTCGAAACCGGGCTGGTGCCGCGTTTGCCGACCGCCATCCTGGTCACCGGCCTGATGATCCTTGCGGCACTCAATCTCACCAGCGGCTTCATCCTCGACAACGTCACCCGCGGCCGGCGCGAAATGCGGCACCTCTTCTATCTCAACCACCGCGGGCCGGGCGATCAGGTCACGAAATAGGCCCCCTTACGGAAGCGGGCAGACCAGATTCTGCTTTGCGGCGTCGACGTCATAGGCGTAGCGCGGGCGATTGACGCAGGTCTCGGTGTATCTGGCGGCAAGTGCGTTGTAATCGGTCACCGATTGATTGAGCGCCGGGCGCGTGTCGCTCTGGATGAGGTCGCGCAAGGCGGCCGATTGCGCCATGCTGTTCTTCAGCAGTTCCTGGCCGATGAGATCGTTGGGATCGAGCGTCTTGCGCCGCTCGGCGATCTGGGCATCGAGGGCCGTGAGCTGGGCCTGACGCTCATTGAGCATGGCGCGGCGCGTGGCGATCTCCTTGCGCATGGCCTCAAGCTGCGGCTCCTCGCACAGGCAACCTTTGAGTTCCTCGACCGTGAGGGCCGGGCCGCTCGGCAGCGGCGTGGCATTCTGCGCCATGGCTGTGGCGCTGCCCATGACGAGAAGGGTGAGGAGGGATGCTGCAAACCGATAGGTCATGAAGTCTCTTCCGCTTTTTTTCTTGGGCCAGAGCTTTATGCTCAAGACCTTATGCTCTAGCCGCGGTTTATGGCAATGTTGCGGCCAAATAAGCAAATAAACAGGTGGGGCTCAATGCGGATCGTTGTTCTGGGTGCCGGCTTGCTGGGTGTGACGGCAGCCTATTATCTTGCCAAGGAAGGCCATGAGGTGACGGTGATCGACCGCCGGCCGGAACCCGCCCGCGAGACCAGCTTTGCCAATGCAGGCCTCGTCACACCGGGCCATGCCAGTTCCTGGGCCAGCCCCAAGGCACCGCTGATCCTTTTGAAATCGCTGTGGCGAAATGACACATCCTTGCGCTATCGGCTGCGCCTCGACCCGCGCATGTGGATCTGGAGTCTCCAGTTCCTGCGCAATTGTACCCTGGCGCGGAACCGCCATGCGACACGGGTGAAGATGAAGCTCTGCGTCTATTCCCAGGCCGAGACCTTGCGCGTCGGGCGCGAGGAAGGGCTTGAGTGGGACCGCGTGGCGAAGGGCGCCATCTATCTCTACAGCGACCCTGCCGCCTATCGCGCCGGCAAGGAGAGCATGCGCTTCCTGATGGACCAGGGCGTCGAGATGAACTTCCTCGATCCAGACCAGCTGGTGACGCTGGAGCCGGGCTTGCGCCACGCCAAGGACAAGTTGGCCGGCGGCATGCATACGCCGGGCGACGAATCGGGTGATGCGCGGAAATTCACCCTGGGCTTGGCCGAACGGGCAAAGGCCCTCGGTGTCACCTTCCGTTTCGGCGAGACCATCACGCGCATCGACGTGCAGGGAAAGCGCGTCACCGGCGTCACCACCGACAAGGGCCAGGTGAGCGGCGATCAATATGTGCTGGCGCTGGGGTCCTATGCGCCGCTGCTGTCACGCCAGATCGGCTTCAATCTGCCGATCTTCCCGGTGAAAGGCTATTCCGTCACCCTCCCCGTCGCCGACCCCGCTGACGCCCCCACCATCGGCGGCGTGCATGAGGAACATCTGGTGGCGTTCTCGCGCCTCGGCGACAGGTTGCGCCTTACCGCCACCGCCGATTTCGCCGGCTATGACACCGAATTCGAACCGCGGAATTTCGCCCACATGCTGCGCGTGGCGCGCGACCTGTTCCCCAAAGCCGCGATGTATGACCGGCCCGATTACTGGGCGTGCCTGCGCCCGATGACGCCCGACGGCCCGCCGATCATGGGCCCGTCGCCGATTTCCAATCTGTGGCTGAATGCCGGCCACGGCCATATGGGCTGGACCATGGCGTGCGGCTCGTCGCGCATCCTCGTTGACCAGATGATGGGCCGGAAGCCGGAGATCGATGCCGAGCCGTTTCTGATGAGCCGGTATTGATTGCATCTCGTTCGTCATGGTCGGCGCAGGCCGACCATCCACGAGTTTGCTTGCAGCTACCTAGTTCCGCCAGAAAGAAACTCGTGGATGGTACGCCTTCGCGTACCATGACGAACGAGGTTACGGTGCCTTGTCGACGCGGACATGCACCAGGGCGTCATAGGGATAGTGCCCTTCGCGCCCAGTGACCGATCTCAACATCACCTTTTCGACAGAGACGGCGTAGACCGAGTAACCAAGCTGTGCGAGAACCGACACAAAAGGCTCAAGCGGTCGCTCACCAAACTCACCTACTGCGGAGACCGGCAACCGCAAAAACAAGGCTTTCGAGACGAAGTCATTATCATTGCCATCTCTTGCATGGCCTTTAATGGCATCCCACCTGCCTGAGGGCCCACTCATGGCAATTGCTTTCTCAGTCAAGTCTTCGGAAAGCCAGGGATAATGTTCAAGGCGACCTAAAAAGATGAGACTTATCGGCAGTGTCGAGTACCGTGTCAGCGCGGTATCAAGCCCTTGTTCGACCAGATCGGATGTGGCGTGACAATCGGTACCGCTTGGCAACTGCGGTCGCAGATGAAGCATCTGCTCCTTGGCTTCATATTCAATCTTCAAATGGCAGGCATTCGGATCGCCTACAATGAAATCGTCATCGGCAAACGCCGCACCACCGACAAAACTCAACAGCGCACCAAGCAGAATTGCCCGCATCGTCAAATCCGGAACAAACGGCCCCAGCCGTCGATCGGCTCGGTGATGCCAGCGAGGCGCAGGGTGTGCCAGGCCATGGCGTGGTTCGACGAGGTCACCGGCTTGCCGAGTTCGCGCTCGAGGCTTTCGGCGATCTCGGCGACACGCAAGGACGTGCAGGAGACGAAGACACCATCCACCGACGGATGGCGGCCGAGTTCGAGGGCCGCGTCATAGATCGACTTCGTGCTGATGCGCGCCACTTCGTTGTCGTTCTCATGGTTGAAGGAGCCGATCACCGGCACCTCGAGGCCCTTGGCCTCGATGTAAGATTTGAAGCGCTGGTTGACGCTGTCGATATAAGGGGTGAGCAGCGCGATGCGCTTGGCGCCCAAGGCTTTCAGGCCCAGCACACCGCCGGTGATGGGCGTGGTGCATTTGGCTTCCGGCCGGGTCTCATGGATGCGCTTGAAGACGTTTTCTTCGCCGATCACGACCGAGGCCGAGGTGCAGCCATAGGCCACGACATCCAGGGGAATGCCGGGCAGGATCACATCGGCTGCCGCCGCCAACCCGGCTTCCATCGCTGCCAACGTCGTCGGGTTGATCTCGGCCGCGTTGCGGATGCGGGTCGCATAGAGGGCGACGCCGGGCATGCGGAAAATCTGCCGGAACTCATGCTCCAATGTGTGGTCGGTGGCGAGCACGATGAGGCCGATGCGCGCCCGAGCCGACACGCCGCCATCGAGTTCGAAGGGGATGTGCTTGCGGTTGACCAGCAGACCGTTCTCCGCCGCTGAATTTTCCACGCTGAGCGCTTGAACGGGGGGCATGCCGGCTACTCCCTTCAATTTGGACAAACAGCTAGTTTCAGGCGGGTTGGCCATGCCAAACCGGCATGGGCGATCGGCGCCAATGCGGTTATGATGGGGCCGAGCGGAAACGAAAGCAATTCCCACGTGTTGTCAGAGTTGCCGGAAATCCGCTATGTGACGGCCGAGACCGCTTCGCCACCAAAGGATAGCCCCCATGTCGATCCCATCGATGCGCCCCTTCAAGACCAGCCGGACTCTGTCGGCCTTGGTGGTCGTGGCCGCCCTGGGGGGACTGGCGGCCGGAGCTGCGGGGTCTGCCGCCGCCCAGGAGACGAAAGTGGAAAGCAGCGCCAGGATCGACGCTGTTGCCTACCAACCAATCCCGCCGGGCGCTCATCTCGAGACCCAGCCGGAAAGCCAGAGCCAGATGGATGACGATGCCTGGCGGCAGCTCGATGCCGATCTCACTGGGCGCGGCTACGCGCTGGGTAGCGACGGCGCTTATGTGGTGACGGTAGCGACGCAGCTGACCTCCCGCCTGAAATCCGACCAGTCGGTGGGGACGGTCAATGCCGAGAGAAGCGATCCCAAGAACGCAGCTTTGTTCAGCACCGAGGGCAACACCCTTCTCAACCCCCGCGATCCGCTGAACACCACCGATCGCACCTTCCGCGTCAACCTGACGGTCTATGAACGGGCGAGTGGCCATTACATCTGGCGCGGCACCGTGGAACGGGCCGACGCCGCCATCGACCCCAGCACCGCCATGCGCGAGATGCTGCCGGCCCTGCTCGATCATTTCGGCGAGACGGCAAGCGGCGTCGAAGTGCCGCTGGTGGAATAGGCCTCAGCAATATTCCCGCTTCAGGTCGTAAGCCTCTTCGTCGCTGAAGATGCGCGTTTGCCCGTCGAAGGCATCGATGCGGGCGGTGATGCGGAAATGGGTGGCATGCGCCTGGATCGTGGTGTGCCCGACCGTGCGTGCCTCCCAATCCGGGCCCTTGAGCATCTGCTCATAGGTGATCTCGCAGGCATAGCTCAGCGGATCATCGGGCCTGATGGAATAGATCTCCAGCGCCTTGCAATCCGAGGTGACGCCGATGTCGGAGAAATGATAGCCGCCAGCATCCTTGTGATTGACGAGGGTGATGCCGCCCGTGGCGATGTCGAGCCGCGCTTCGCGCCGTGACGAACCTTCGCGGGTGACGTGGCCGGGGGCATGCGGCGCCTTCTCAGGTAGCGGAATATCGAAAGCGGGATCGGGGGCGTGTGTGGGGCGCACCGGCAATTCCAGATGGCAACCATCGGTGAAGAGCGTCAGCGTCACAGCGTCCGGCGCCGGCATCATCATCGGCCAGTAGTTGGTCGAGACCGCCACCCGCAGCCTGTGACCGGGCAAGAAGGCATGGGCGATGTAGTTCAAGGGGATGCGTGCCGTGTAGCGCCGGCCCGGCACCAGGTCTTGCGGGTGCGCCTGGTCATCTTTGTGATTGAGGCTGAAGACGCAGAAGGTGACGCGGGTCGAGGCGCCATCCGGCGCCACATCGTTGAGGCGGACAGCGACCCGTGCCACCGGCTTGTCGACGGCAAAGGCCAGTTCCACCACCGGCGCCCCGAATATCTCGCAGCGTTCATCGAGCGGCAGGCCATCGAAGCAGAGCGACATGCCGTCATCGGGACGCTGATCGGCCGGGTAGTCGCCATCGCTGCCGCCATAGGAGCACCATTCGACCGAGGTGAGCCCGCAGGTCTGCGGTGACTGCACGGCGAGCGCCACAGATTCCAAGGCGTGACCCAGCGTGTTACGGCCGAAGCCGATCGTCTGCGTCTTGATGCGGGGGCTCGGCCATTCGCTCTCGGCGATCCAGCGACCGGGACGCGCTTGTGCGCAAGGGTCCGGCGCATAGGACTCATTCATCCAGGCCAGGATCTTCGGATCGTGCGTGACGCCGGTTTCCTTGCCCTTCAGCCATTGATCCCACCAGCGCAGGGCCTCCTGCAGGAAGCCGCCGGCGGGACCGGGAAGGCCGTTATGCGGATAGGTGTGGCCCCAGGGACCGACCCAGCCCTTCACTGGCGCCGTCACATGGCTTGCCAAACGCGGCACGGCATTGGAATAGCCGTCCTCCCAACCACCCACCGCAAAGACCGCCGCCTTGATGGCGCCGTAGTTCTCGATCACGGAACCCTGGCGCCAATAGGCGTCGCGGTTCTGATGCGCGCCCCAGATGCGGAAGGGGAATTTGTAATGGCGCAGCCGCTCCAGCCACATCTCGCGCCAGCGCGCGCCGACAATCTCCGGGTCCGGCGGCAGATTGGCGTAGGCATACATCGCCGCGGCCCACGAGAAGTTATCGTGCAGCAGGATGCCCTGCATGTAATGGACGTCGTCATTGTAGCGATCGTCCGAGGCATCGACAGTGATGATGGCTTTCAATGCCTCGGGCTGGCGTGCTGCCACCTGCAGCGCGTTGAACCCACCCCAGGAGATGCCCATCATCCCGACCTTGCCGCTGCACCATTTCTGCGCTGCGATCCAGGCGATGGCGGCGATGATGTCGTCCTGCTCGGCCGGGGTGTATTCGTCGTCTGGCAGGCCTTCGGATTCACCGGTGCCGCGCAGATCAATGCGCAGCACCGCATAGCCGTGGCCGGCCTGGTAGGGGTGCATCTCATCGTCACGAAAGCGCAGGCCGTCGCGCTTGCGATAGGGCACGCATTCGATGATGGCGGGAACCGGGTGTGTGTCGGCGCCGTCCGCGATCCACATGCGCGCGGCGAGCTTGATACCGTCCGGCAACGGAATCCAGATGTTTTCGATGTGCCGCACCTTGTGCGGAAAGTCGCGGACGATACGCATGTGTTCTCCCCTAACTTTATTCTGTGGCGTCGTTGTTCGACGCTCACGCCTTACAGCACGAAATAGAGCAACAACGGCAACGTCACGAAGGAGAGCGCCGTGGTGATGACGACCATCGAGGCGACATCGGCCGGCTCGCGGTTGTAGTATTGTGCGAAAAGATAGTTGAAGACAGCCACCGGCATGGTGCTCTGGATCATCAGCACGCCTGTTGCGAGATCGGAGGCACCAATGAAATGGCCGACGGAAAAGCCCACGGCCGCCCCACCCCCCAACCGCACGATCGACAACAGCAGATTGCGCGGCAGGCGCGTCACACGCAGCTGCGCCAGAGAAACGCCGAGCGCCAACAGCATCAGCGGAATGGTGACGCCGCTCAGCAATTGCAGCGTGTTGCTGACATAGGCGGGCAGTTTCCAGCCGAAATAGAGCACCGTCAGCGCGAAGATGATCGCATAGATGAGCGGCATCTTGACGAGGCGCATGGGGTTGAAACTGCCCGAGGCCAGCGACATGCCGATGGTGAACTGTGCCGTGATGGAAATGGCAAAGAAGACGACGGCAAAGGCAAGACCTTCATTGCCGAAGGCAAAGAGCGCCAATGGAAGACCCATATTGCCGGTGTTGGGGAAGATGAGTGCCGGCAGGTAAGAGTGATGCGGCAAGCGCATCAGGCGCAAGGTGACGATGCCGATCACCAAGAAGCCGGCAAAGCAAAGTGCCGTCAGCCCCGCCATCTCGGCCAAGGCACCGGTATCCATATGGATGCGGGTCAGGGCGTCGGCCGCAAGCGCCGGCGTGCCGATATTGGTGACCAATTGGGTGACGAAACGGTTGTCGAACGGGTTGCCCGATCGCGCCCAGATATAGCCAATGCCCGGCACCACCAACACCGGCAGGATGATGGCGGCAAGCTGTTGCAGCAGATCCATGAAGATACCTCTTGAGCGGCATTTCTAGCCGGAAAGAGGGAGTGCCGTCTATTGCTGCATACAGGTTACATCGGCTAAAGTCCCGCCACTTTTTGCAAGGGCCCATGCCCGGTTCGCAGGGGTTGATGAGAAATCAATCAGGCGGACCAATTCATGGGCATGGCATTCAAGATTGAACGCATAGACGAGTGGGATCAGGGGAAACGATGACTGCACATCAGAAGGCAAACCAGATCGGCGGCCATGCTGCGGTGGCTTTGCTTGAGACCTATGGCGTGGATACCGTCTTCGGCATTCCGGGCGTGCATACGCTGGATCTTTATCGCGGCCTGGCTGATCGCAAGATGCGCCATATCGGCGTTCGCCACGAACAGGGTGCAGGCTTCATGGCCGATGGCTATGCGCGCGCATCCGGCAAGCCGGGCGTTGCCTGCCTTATCACTGGCCCGGGATTGATGAATGCCGCCACACCCATCGGCCAGGCCTATTCCGACTCTGTGCCGATGCTGGTGGTGTGCAGCGTGAATGCGAGCAGCGATCTCGGCAAAGGTCGCGGTCGCCTGCATGAAATCACTGACCAGCGTGCCGCCATCGCGCCGCTGACCGGTTTTGCCCGCACGGTGAGGAATGCGGCAGAACTGCCGGCTGCCATGGCCGACGCCTTCAAGCTGTTCGAGACCGGAAGGCCGCGCCCAGTGGTGCTGGAATTCCCGCTCGACATGCTGTCCGCCACCGCCGAGATCGGCCAACCGCAGCGCCAGAAGGCAGCGCGCCCCAAGGCCAGTGCCGGTGATATTGCGGCAGCCATCGCCCTCATCGACAATGCCAAGGCGCCAGTGCTGATCGTCGGTGGCGGCACGGTGGATTGCGCGGCCGAGGTGAAGGCCTTCGTCGAGAAATCGGGCGTGTTGTGCGTCACCACCACCGCCGGCAAGGGCGTGCTGCCCGACAGCCATCACCAATCGCTGGGCTCGACCCTGGTGCTGCCGGCGACGCAGAATCTGCTCACCCATGCCGATGTCGTCATCGCGGTGGGGACCGAGATGGCGGAGACGGATTCCTGGGTCAACATGCTGACCTTGAACGGCAAGCTCATCCGCATCGATCTCGACGAGAAGACGATGAGGCGCGATTACACGCCGACGATCGGCATGCTGGCCGATGCCGGACCGACGCTGAAAGCGCTCTGCGATGGCATCAAGGCCGGGCGCAAGCCGGACCTCGCGACCGCCGCGGAACTGCGCGGCTCGGTGCGCCAGGGCCTGACACCTGTGCAGCAGAAGCATGTGAAGGTGCTGGATGCGGTGCGCGCGGCTTTGGCCGACGACGCCATCATCGTCACCGACATGACCCAGATCGCCTATACCGCCAATTTCCTGTTTCCGATGGAACGCTCACGCTGCTGGTTCCACCCTTGCGGTTTCGGCACGCTGGGCTATGCCGTGCCGGCGGCGATTGGCGCCAAGATCGCCTGCCCCGACCGGCAGGTGATCGCGGTGGCCGGCGATGGCGGTTTCATGTTCACGGTCCAGGACCTGGGCACGGCGGTGGAACAGAATCTTGGCCTGCCGATCCTGGTCTGGAACAACGATGCCTTCGGCCAGATTGCCAAGGACATGGTGGAGCTCGACATCCCGGAACTGGGCGTGAAGCCCAAGAACCCGGACTACCAGGCCCTTGCCCGCGCCTTCCACGCCCGTGCCGTGAAGCCAGCGAGCCTTGCCGAACTGCAGGAGGCCATCAAGGCGGCGTTCAAGGCAGACGGTCCGACGCTGATCGAGGTGCACGAACAGGCGGATTATTTGCGATAGGGCGTCTTCTGGGGATGAAGCGGCGGCCGTTCGCCCGGCAAAAAATTCCCCGCACCCCGGCTGGGCACAGACGCCGTTAAGTACTTGTTATGAATCAGGAAGCTCTAATCCATACAACGACTCGTCGAACGGACAGGCGAACCCCCTAGATACAGTCATGAATCGGTCATGGCACAGGGTTTGCTGATAAGAGCGCGGTCCACCGTTCAAGGAGATGGCTATGGAGACCGCAATGACCAAAGGGCAAATGATGAGCGCGCCCCCGACCACCGACGAGCAGCAGCGAAAGTTGTGCTTCGACCTGTTCAACGCCTATTGGGAAGATGCCTTCAACAAGGGCGTTCCGTTTGACACGATCGGCACCATGTCGATATCTGCGGCGCTGTTCGCCCTGGTTGCCAAGCATGGCAAGGAAACCACGGCGGAATTCGTGCAGGATCTGGTGCAGAGCATCGCCAGCGACCAGTTCAGCAGCATGCGGACGACGAACTGAGCGGTCCCCGCGGCCGGATCTAGCCCGGCCGGGGCCGCTTCAGCTTTTCCCCGGACATGCCCATCCCTTCTCAAGCTGCGGCAGATTTTGCCGGCGGGCTGGGTCAATTTTGCCGAGTCGTGCGCGGGTTGTGACCGCCGTCACGGCTGCTTGCGGCTGCCTTCAAGCGTGGTTGCGCGGCGGCCCAAGATCGGCAATTCTCCGGGCCATGTCACAGAAACGCGCCCTGTACCGATTCATCCCATCCTTCCTCGCCGCCGCCCTTCTCCTGGCGGCACCGTCCCTTGCCGCGGCAACCCCTGAGGACCTCATCGAGGTTCACAAGATGGAACTCGAAGGCAACAAGGTCGGTGCCTTCCTGAAGCTCAAGGAACTGGCGCCGCTGGGCGACCCGGTCGCGCAGTGGAAGCTTGCCGGCTATTACCATTATGGCGATGCCGGGCCGGCCAATTTCGCCCTCGCGCGCGAATGGTATGGCCGCGCCGCGCGCCAGGGACTGCCCGATGCGATGCTGGGCCTGGCGGTCATGAATGCGCGCGGACAAGGTGCCCCGGTCGATCTCAAGACCGCCTTCGTCTGGCTCACCATCGCGTCGCACCTCATAGAGGATCCGGCCGAGGTCCAGAACGTCAACGGCCTCAGGGACAAGTATAAGAGCGAGATGTCGAGCGCCGACCTCAACGCGGCCCTCGCCGAAGCCATGGCCTTCCAGGCCAAGCCAGAAAAGCCCTAAACCAATCCGCCTTCCTTCAGGAGTTCCCCAAGATGATTAAGCGCCTTGCCAACACCGCCGGTCTTTCCTCGGCGGCCCTCGAAGACTGGGGCAAGGTCGCCGAACCCTTGGGCGAGCCGGTCGCGCAGCTGCGCGGCGTGTCGCCCACTGAGAAGGGGAAGGAGCCAGATTTCGGCATCTGGGAATGCTCGCCGGGCAAATGGAACCGCCAGATCCGCAAGGCGGAATTCGCCCATTTCATCAGCGGCCGCGCCACCTTCCGCGCCTCGAGCGGCCAGGTGATCGAGATCAACGCCGGCGACGCGCTCTATTTCCCCGCTGACAGCCTCGGCGTGTGGGAGATCCACGAGACGGTCAGGAAGACCTATATCCTGCTGCCGTAAGGCTACGCGCCTTCTCGGCTAAGTAAATTCGTCATCCTCGGCGAAGGCCGAGGATCCACGACTTGTTTTCTGTTGGTCTAATGCAAACTCGTGGATGGTCGGCCTACGCCGACCATGACGGTTTGGTTGGCGTCACTTCTTCTCCACCCCGCACCAATCGGCGAGGAAGACGGCCATGCCGGCCGTGACGTTCTTCAGCGAGCTCACCGAGACGCGTTCGTCAAAGCCGTGATAATCCTCGGAGACGGGACCGTAGACGAGAGCCGGTGTGTCGGCATAGAGGCCGAAGAAGCGGGCGTCCGTCGTGGCGGTGGCAAAGATCTTCGGGAGATCGGCACCGTAGACCTGGCGATGCGCGGCCTCGAGGCAGGACATCGCCGCATCGGCGTTCTTCACCACATAGGGTTCGGCCTGGAAGCCGTGATAGACGATCTCCGGCGGGTTGTTGGCAAGGAACGGATGCCCGCTGGCGGCTGCCCGCACCGTTTCCTCCACGTCGCGGCGCACGCGCGCAAGCTCCATGCCCGGATAGAAGGAGATACGCATGTCGAAGGTGCACCAGGCCGGCACACTCGATGTCCAATCACCGCCTTCGATGCGCGAGACGACGAAATTGATGGGATGCTTGTGGCCTTCCCAGAGCGCGTGTTTCTCGCTGTTCCAGCGTTCCTCCAGCTCATGCAGCTTGGCGACGATCGGGAAGGCCGCCTCGATGGCGTTGGAACCTGTGCCGGCATGGCCGACATGGGTCGGGCGCCCACGCACCTTCACCTGGAACCACATGACGCCGAGCTGGCCCAGCATCACCGAATCGCCCGAAGGTTCCGGGATGATTGCCGCCTCGGCCCGGTAGCCGCGCTGCAGGCAGGCGAGCGCCCCGTTGCCGGTGCACTCCTCCTCGACGACCGATTGCAGATAGACTTCGGCCGCTGGGCGCAGACCCAAGCGATCCAGCGCATCGAAGGCAGCGAGGCAGCCATAGAGGCCGGCCTTCATGTCACCGGCACCCCGGCCATAGAGCCAGTCACCCGTGATGTAGGAATCGAAAGGCGGCCGCGTCCAGAGATCGGCGGGGCCGGTCGGCACCACGTCGATATGGCCGTTCATGATGAGCGAACGACCCTTTTTTTCGCGCGGGCGATGCGTGCCCACCACGTTAAAGGCATTGTCATAGGAGACCGCCACCGGCGAGAAGCCAGGCAAATGCTCGATATCGGCGACATTGATCTGCCAATGATCGACCGACAAGCCACGGTCGCGATAATGCCCTGCCATGAAATCCTGCGCCGTCGCCTCCTGCCCGCGCAGTGACGGCAGGCGTGTCAGCGCCATGGTCTCTTCAAGTTGACGGTCGAACCCGGCAGCAACAGCGGCGATGATGTCGGCAGCAAGCTTTTGGTCGAGCATGATGTCTTGTCCTGTGTGGGTTACCAGCCGCCGGTCCGCAGCCAGTCCTTGAGATCGGGGATACGGTCATTGCCCCAGAACATCTCGCCATCGACGACGAAGAAGGGGGAGCCGAAGATATTGCGGTCGATGGCGCCGTCCGTCTCGGCCTTGAGGCGCTGCTTCACGGTATTGTCGGCGATGCCGGCTTCGATCGCGACGCGGTCGAGGCCGCACTTCTCGGCAACATCGAGGACGGTGGCCGTGGCGCTGATATTGATGCCTTGGCTGAAAGCGGTATCAAACAACGCCAGAGCAAGGCGTTTGGCATCCTTGGGCGCGCTGGCATCGAGCACATAGAAGGCGCGGGCCGCAGCGATGGTCGCCATCGGGAAATCATCAGGAAAGCGGAAGGGCAGCTTCTGCCGCCGTGCCGTGCGCAGCAGATCGTGCTTGTGATATGGTCCGCGTAAAGGCTGGCTCACCAGCGGCGACTGGCCGCTCGCCTTGAAGACCGCGCCCAGCAGAATGGGCCGCCACAGAACGTCGCGACCAAACTCGGCGCCGACCTCCTCGATCCTGTGAGCGGCGAGATAGCCATAGGGCGAGGAGAAGTCGAAATAGAATTCGATCGGGCCGGCCGTCATGTCTGCATCACCAGGGGATCGTTTCACCATCGTAGCCGAAGAAGCCGCCGCCCTTGGCCGCATCCAGACCGGCAATCACCTTGATGATGCCGGCGGCACTGTCTTCGACCTTGAGTGCCGCGTCGGTGCCGCCCATATCGGTCTGCACCCAACCCGGGCTGATCGCAGCGGCAACAATGCCGCGATCCTTGAGATCATAGTCCAGCTTGCGCATCACCATGTTGAGCGACGCCTTCGAGGCGCGATAGGCATAGGAGGCGGCATCATTCACATTGGTGATCGACGCGAGGCCGCTGGTGATGGCGGCGATTTTCTTCTGCCCGGACGCCGTCACGTGCGCAACGAAGGCTTCGGCTATCAATAGCGGCGCCAGCGCATTCACGCGCTGAAGCTCCAGAAACTCATCCGGTTCGGCGTGCCCGAAGCCGATGCGGCGGCCGAGGATGCCGGCATTATTGAGCAGCACGTCGATAGAGCGGCCCTTGAGATCGGTCGCCAGCGTCTTGATCGACGCGGCATCGGCCACGTCCAAGGCCTTGACCTCGACCTTCAACGCCGTCAGCTCGCCCGCCTCCTTCGGCTTGCGGCAACAGGCGATGACGTCCCAGCCGGCAGATGCATATTGGCGGGTGAGTTCCAGACCGATGCCGCGATTGGCGCCGGTGATGAGGACGGTGGGCATAGGGGTAACCTTTACTGGCGCTTGGCGGTGACTTCGATCTCGATCTTCATCTTGGGATCGACCAGGCCGCAGATGATGGCGGTCGAGGCCGGACGCACCTCGCCGAAATACTGGCCGAACACCGGCGCCACTTTTTCCCAATCCGCCGGGTTGACGATGATGTAACGGGCACGAACGACGTCCTTCAGGCTCGACCCCGCCTGTTTCAGCGCCGCTTCGATATTGCGGAACGTCTGGTGGGTCTGTTCGATGACATCGTCGGAGATGCTCATCTTGGCATAGTCGAAGCCGGTCGTGCCGGACACGAAGATCCAATCGCCATCGACCACGGCGCGGGAATAGCCGGCAACTTTTTCAAAGGCGGAACCGGAGGAAATCAGCTGACGCGGCATGGTCTCAATCGTCCTTCTTTCGCATGGGGCGGCGCTGCAGATCGCCGCCGCAATTGGGGCAGATGTGATTCATAGCGTGGGTGCAAGGGCCGCACCAAGTGCATTCATAGGAGCAGATGTATGCGTCGGACGCATCATACGGCAGGAGCCGCGCGCATTTCTCGCATTCGCTGCGCATCTCGAGAGCCATGGCACAACCTCTTGGCAACAAGGTCTTTCAGGCGGTTTCTTCAAACAACTCGCGGCCGATCAGCATGCGGCGGATTTCCGAGGTGCCGGCGCCGATCTCATAGAGCTTGGCATCGCGTAAGAGTCGCCCGGCCGGGTAGTCGTTGATATAGCCGTTGCCACCCAGGCATTGAATGGCATCGAGTGCCAAAGATGTGGCTTTTTCTGCCGAAAACAGGATAGCGCCGGCGGCGTCCTTGCGCGTGGTCCGGCCCTTGTCGCAGGCCTTGGCAACCGCATAGACATAGGCGCGGGCAGCACTCGCTTGCGTGTACATGTCGGCGATCTTGGCCTGCATCAGCTGGAAGGTGCCGATCGGCTGGCCGAATTGGCGCCGGGTATGGACATAGGGGATCACCAGATCAAGGCAGGCCTGCATGATGCCCAAGGGACCACCGGAGAGCACGGCGCGTTCGTAATCGAGGCCGCTCATGAGAACGCGGACACCGCCGTTGAGGGTGCCCAGCAGCCGTTCCGCGGGCAGGAAGCAATTCTCGAAAATGAGTTCGCCCGTGTTCGAGCCGCGCATGCCGAGCTTGTCGAGCTTGCGGGCGCGGGAGAAGCCCTTGTCGCCTTTCTCGACGATGAAGGCGCTGATGCCACGGGGGCCAGCCGCGATATCGGTCTTGGCATAGACGATGAGCGTGTCGGCGTCCGGCCCGTTGGTGATCCACATCTTGGCGCCATTGAGCACGAAACCACCGGGTGCCGGATCGGCTTTGAGGCGCATGGAAACGACGTCGGAGCCGGCCTCCGGTTCGCTCATGGCGAGAGCACCCACATTGCTGCCATCGACGAGGCCAGGAAGATAGCGGCGTTTCTGCGCCTCGTTGCCGTTGCGACGGATCTGGTTGACGCAGAGATTGCTGTGGGCGCCATAGGAAAGGCCGACGGCTGCCGAGGCGCGGCTGATTTCTTCCATCGCGATGACGTGTTCCAGATAACCCATGCCGGAACCGCCATATTCAGGCTCCACGGTGATGCCGAGCAGGCCCATATCACCGAGTTTGCGCCACAGGTCGGCCGGGAAATCATTCTCGCGGTCAATCGCATCGGCACGCGGCGCAATCTCCGACGCGGCGAAGGCGGCGACGCTTTCGCGCAACGCATCAGCGGTTTCACCGAGATCGAAATCGAGAGTTGGGAATGTCATGCGCGTTTCTCCCACGATCTTTTTTTCTCGTCATCCCCGGGCGAAGACCCGGGGATCCACTGGTGCCGCTTGAGAGAATGGATGCCCGGCCAACGGAATCAACGCTGGGCCCGGGCATGGCGAGTTTTTAGATGTTGGTGAGTGGCATCCTGCCACCCCTTCAGGTCAGGAACAAGGTCGCCAACCCAAGGAAGGCGAAGAAGCCGAGGCAGTCTGTGGTGGTGGTGAGGAATGGCCCGGCACCGGTCGCGGGATCGAGGCCGATGCGGTCCATGACGAGCGGGATCACCGTGCCGGCAAAGCCCGCCCAGACCATGTTGAAGATCATGGCGCCGCCAAGGACGAAGCCCAGGCCGATATGGCCGAACCAATAGCCACCCACGGCACCCAGGATGATGGCAAAGACCACGGCGTTCATGAGACCCACCGCCAATTCCTTGGAGATGAGGCGCATGACATTGGAATTGGGCGTGATGTCGCGGGTGGCGAGCGCGCGCACGGTCACCGTGATGACCTGCACGCCGGCATTGCCGCCCATCGCCGCCGTGATGGGCATGAGGACGGCGAGCGCCGGGTAATGCCCGATGGTGCCTTCGAAGCGCGAGATGACGAAACTGGCGATGAGTGTATTGACCAGGGTCACCACCAGCCAACGTACGCGCAGGAAAGCGGTCTTGTAGGCCGGCGCATGAAAGTCGGTATCCGACACGCCGACGATGTTGAGGAGGTCTTCCTCGGCCTCCTCGTCGATGACGCGCACCACGTCGTCAACCGTGATGACGCCGATGAGGCGCCCGTCGCCATCGACCACCGGTGCGGAGACCAGGCCATATTGACGGAAGAGATAGGCGACGGCTTCCTGGTCGGTATCGACGGGAACGAGGCGCAGTTCTTCGTCCATGACGTCGGTCAGCTTGATGTCGCGCTTCGAGCGCATGGCACGCGACAGCGGCACCGAGCCCACCGGCTTCTTATCTGCATCGACGATATAAAGGTCGTAGAAATCATCCGGCAGGTCTTCGGCGTTACGGAGATAATCCACCGTTTCGCCGACATTCCATTGGTCGCTGATGGCGACCAGCTCGCGCTGCATCAGGCGGCCGGCGCTGTCCTCCGGGAAGGTCAGGCCTTGTTCGAGATAGGCGCGGTCCTCGGCCGGCAGGCTGTCCAGCACCTGCTGTTGCGTGTCGGCATCAAGATCTTCCAACAAATCGACGGCATCGTCGGTGTCGAGTTCGGTGACGACCTCGGCCAGTTCCGCCGGTGCCATCTGGTCGACCACTTCCTCGCGCAAGGCCTCATCAAGATGCGAGATGGTCTCGGCTTCGAGGGCATGGCGGGTGATGTCGAGGAAGAGCTTGCGCTGTTCCGGTTCCAGATGCTCGATGAGATCGGCGACATCGGCCGGATGCAGTGGCTCGATGAGCGATTCGACCACGGGAATATCGCCGGCGGCGAGTGCGGCGTTGATATTCTCCAGCAATTCCTCGGACGGGCCGTAAAGCTCTTCCTCGTCCACCGTCTCGACGATTGTCGGACGGTCCTCTTCCCCGGTCGGCTTCTCGACCTCAGGGCCGGCCATGGCTTGCTGTCTCGCGGGACTTCTTGTCCTGGGCCTCGACGGCGGCGACGGCGCTCATATTGATCAGGCCGCGCACGGAAATGCTCTGCGACACGATATGGGCCGGAAGATTGGTCCCAAGCAGGATCGGGCCGATCGACAGGCCCTCGCCCAAGAGACGCAGCAGGTTGAGCGTGATGTTGGCGGCGTCGAGATTCGGCATGACCAGCAGATTGGCGCGGCCTTTCAACCGCGACGACGGGAAGAGCCGCTCCCGCACCGTCTCCGATACGGCGGAATCGCCCTTCATCTCGCCTTCGACCTCCAGTTCCGGGTCGCGCTGCAGGATAAGGCCCAAGGCACGGCGCATCTTGCGGGCGGATTCGGAATCCGAGCTGCCGAAATTGGAATGCGACAACAAAGCGGCCTTGGGCGCGATGCCGAAGCGGCGCAGCCAGGCTGCCGACATGACCGCACTTTCGGCGACTTCCTCATCGGTCGGGTTATGCGTCACTTCGGTATCAGTGATGAAGAAGGTGCCGGACGTCAGCAACACAGCCGTCAGCGTCGAATAGGCTTTGACGCCGGCCTTGCGGCCGATCACTTCATTGACGTAGCCGAGATGCCGCTCAAACCGCCCGACCGTGCCGCAGATGAGCGCGTCGGCTTCGCCCCGGCGCACCATCAGCGAGGCGATGAGGGTGTTTCGTGTGCGCACCAATGTGCGCGCCGAATCCGGCGTGACGCCACGACGCTCGGTGAGGAGAAGATAGAAATTCCAGTAATCGTTATAACGCGGGTCGCCTTCTGGATCGCAGAGCTCGTAATCGCGGCCCTCGGTGAGGCGCAGGCCGATCTTCTCGATGCGGCGCTCGACCACGGAACGGCGGCCGACCAGGATGGGATAGGCCAGGCGCTCGTCGACCACCGATTGCACGGCGCGCAGGACCCGCTCTTCTTCGCCCTCGGCATAGACCAGGCGGCGCTTGTCGGCGCGCGCCCGCTCGAAGACCGGCTTCATCACCAGCCCTGAGCGGAAGACGAATTGCTCAAGCCCGGCGCGATAGGCATCCCAATCGGTGATCGGGCGCGTGGCGACGCCGCTGTCCATCGCCGCCCGCGCCACCGCCGGCGCCAGTTCGACGATGAGCCGCGGGTCGAAGGGCTTCGGGATCAGAAATTCCGGGCCGAACTGCATTTCCAGTCCGCCATAGGCGGAGGCGACGATGTCGCTACTTTCGGCACGTGCCAGCTTCGCAATGGCGTAGACGCAGGCGACCTTCATCGCCTCGTTGATTTGTGTCGCCCCCACATCCAGCGCACCGCGGAAGATGAACGGGAAGCAGAGGACGTTGTTGACCTGGTTGGGATAGTCGGAGCGGCCGGTGGCGATGAGCGCGTCAGGCCGTACCGCCTTCACTTCTTCGGGCAGAATCTCGGGCGTCGGATTGGCGAGCGCGAAGATGATCGGGCGCGCGCCCATCTCGGCCACCATTTCCGGCTTCAGCACGCGCGGCGCGGAGAGGCCCAGGAACACGTCGGCATCCTTGATCGCATCGGCGAGTGTGCGCGCGTCAGTCTTGCGTGCGTATTTGGCTTTCCTCGGATCCATCAACTCGGTGCGGCCTTCATAGGCGACACCGACGATATCAGTCACGGTGACATTGGCCGGGGAGAGGCCGAGCGCCACGAGGAGATCGAGGCAGGCAAGAGCCGCAGCACCCGCACCGGACGTCACCAGTTTCACGTCGCCGATCTTCTTCCCCACCACTTCAAGCGCGTTGATGAGGGCCGCAGCGACGACGATGGCCGTGCCATGCTGGTCGTCATGCATGACCGGGATCTTCATCCGCTCTTTGAGCTTGCCTTCAACCTCGAAGCATTCCGGCGCCTTGATGTCTTCAAGGTTGATGCCGCCGAAGGTGGGTTCCAGGCTAGCGATGATGTCGACCAGCTTGTCGGGATCGGTCTCATTGATCTCGATATCGAAGACGTCGATATCGGCGAATTTCTTGAAGAGGACGGCTTTGCCCTCCATCACCGGCTTGGCGGCCAAGGGCCCGATGGCACCCAGGCCCAGCACCGCGGTGCCGTTGGTCACGACGGCGATGAGATTGCCGCGGCTGGTATAGTCGGCGGCGGTGGCTGGGTCGGCAGCGATCGCTTCGGAAGCGGCGGCGACACCCGGCGAATAGGCCAAAGCGAGGTCGCGCTGGTTGGCCAGCGGCTTGGTGGCGGCGATGGCGATTTTGCCGGGCTTGGGGTTCCGGTGATAATCGAGGGCCCCCGCTCTGATGCTGTCGTCCGCCATGCCTGCCCTCAAAAGATACTCAAAAGCGCCTATCTCAACCCGGCGCGGATCGTTAATGCGCCGGGATTATAGCCAAGGGTTTTGGCGACGCCACCCAAAGAGGGGGAGAAGTCCGATTTTTTGAGTTTCAATTCAGGAAGATAGCGGGCCGCGTGAGGGCCCCATGATTGAGAAGATTATGGTGCGGTCGAGAAGACTCGAACTTCCACGGGTTGCCCCACAGCGACCTCAACGCTGCGCGTCTACCAATTCCGCCACGACCGCACATAATCTCCAGGCCAAGGATCACGAGAACCCTTGCCAGACAGCGCGGCGGGGAATAGCAAATCGGCACGCAGTGATCAAGCAAACAAAAAACCCAAGGATTTAAAGGGCTTGCCGTGGTGAAAATGGCGCAAACAGAATGGCGCATCAGCGATTTGTCCGTTCCCTACCCGGATGCGGTCGAATTCATGGAGAAAAGGGCTGCCGAGATTCGGGCCGGAACCGCGCCGGAGACCCTCTGGCTGCTGGAGCATCCGCCCCTTTACACCGCCGGCACCAGCGCCAAGGCCGGCGATCTGCTGAGCCCCGACCGTTTCCCCGTCTATGAGAGCGGGCGCGGCGGCCAGTTCACCTATCACGGCCCCGGCCAGCGCGTGGTCTATGTGATGCTGAATGTGAAGGAGCGCGGCGCCGATGTGCGGCAGTTCGTGCACGACCTCGAGGAATGGGTCATCCGCACCCTCGCCCGCTTCAATGTGACGGCGGAGCGCCGTGAGGGACGTGTGGGCCTGTGGGTGTTGGATGGGGTGCGGGAGGACAAGATCGCCGCCATCGGCATTCGCCTGCGGCACTGGGTGAGCTTTCACGGCATCAGCATCAATGTCGATCCGGACCTCAGCCATTTCGGCGGCATCGTGCCCTGCGGCATCAGCGAGAGCGCCTTCGGCGTCACCTCGCTCGCCAAGCTCGGGCAAATGGTGACGATGGCGGAACTGGATATCGCCCTGAAGGCCGCATTCAGCGAGGTGTTCGGGGACTAGATCCCGCCGCGGCTCGATCCCCCATCGACGCGGAAGAAGGCGCCGGTGGTGTAGGACGAGACCTGTCCACAAAGGAACGCCACCATGGCGCCAAATTCCGCCGGCGCGCCATAGCGGCGCGCGGGGATGCCGGCGGCACCTTCGGCCGCCACATCCTCGTGGCTGCGGCCGCTACGCTGGGCGAAAGCGGCGTCGAGCGAATGGGTGCGCTCCGTGGCGAAGGAGCCTGGCGCCACCGTGTTGACCGTAACACCCTGTGCCGCCACCTCGTCGCTGAGCGACTTCAGATAGCCCTGCAGGCCGGCGCGAAGCGCGTTGGAATAGACCAGGCCCGGGATCGGCTCCTGCACGCTGGTCGAAGCGATGGAGACGATGCGGCCCCAGCCGCGCCCCGTCATGCCCTTCACCAGATGTGCTGTGAGGTCGATCTGGTTGAGGAACATGGCGTCGAATTGCTGCGACCAGACGGAACGGTCGACAGCGCCTGCCTTGACCGGCGGCGGCGGCGGGGAATTGAGGACCAGGATGTCATAGCCCAGCGCGTCACCCAGAATGGGGGCAAGATCGGCCGATCGGGTGAGATCCGCCACCAGCGATATGGCGATGCCGCCCGTGGCCGCGATTTCGGCAACGCGATCCTGCAGCTTGGCGGCACTGCGTGCCAGCAAGGTCACGGCCACACCCTCGGCCGCCAGAGCCGCCGCCGAGGCGGCGCCTAAGCCCTGGCTGGCACCCAGGATTAGGGCGCGTTTGCCGGCGATGCCGAGATCCATGATGACGCTCCGGGAAAAAGTTTCAGGCGTCGGATGTTTGCGTGAATCCCTCTGGGATGTCCCCTGCGAAATCCTCGACCGCCACATTCGCCACGCGCGCGGCTTTGGGGCCCTCATGGCAGGCAGCGATCATATCGGCGACCTTGTCGGCGGGGCCGGCAAAGAGGGCCTCGACATCGCCATTCGACAGATTGCGCACCCAGCCGTTGAGGCCCCGCGCCTCTGCCTGCTGGACGGTCCAGGCACGGTACCAGACATTCTGCACCTTGCCGCCGATGCGACAGAGCTTGGCCGTGTCGGCCATCAGGCGAACTCGACGATGACCTGGTCGACGGCCAAGCTGTCGCCTGCCTTGGCAGCAATCTTGGCGACCGTGCCGTCGCGCTCGGCTTTTAGAATGTTCATCATTTTCATCGCTTCGACGACGCACAGTTCTTCGCCGGCCTTCACTTCCTGGCCTTCCTTCACCGCCAGCGAAACCAGGAGACCGGGCATCGGCGACAGCAGGAATTTCGACATGTCCGGCGGCTGCTTGACCAGCATGTGCCGATCGAGCTCGGCGGCACGCGGGCTGAGCACCAGCACATGGGCTTGCGCACCGGCATAGGTGAGGCGATAGCCGGTGCCGACGCGGTCGATCTGCACCGTGATGCCGCGCCCGTCGATGCGGCCGCGCCACAGCACGTCGCCGAGCTTCCAGTCGCTGACCAACTCATGGCTGGTCTTGCCGGCAATCACGGCAAAACCTGCCGCGGTTTCGGCAACCGTCGCCTCATGCTTCTCCGCCCCCAGCTTCACCACCCATTTACCGGCCACGGCACTGCCATTGGCCTGGAAATGCGGGGCGCGTTCATGGGCGCGCAGCTCATAGCGATGATGGATGACGGCCGCCACCGCGACGAGGTCGGAAAGGGCTTCGGGTTTCAATTCGACGCCGTGGAAGCCATCCGGAAACTCTTCGGCGATGAAGCCGGTGGTGAGCCTGCCGGCAGCGAACCGTTCATGCCCCAGCAAGGCCGCAAGGAACGGCATGTTGTGATTGAGGCCGCGGATATAATAGGCATCCAGCGCCTCGCGCATGGTCTGCGTCGCCGCGCGGCGGTCGGGACCATAGGCCACGAGCTTGGCGATCATCGGGTCATAGAACATGCTGATCTCGGCGCCTTCATAGACACCGGAATCGACACGCACGGAACTCCCCGCCACCGGCTCGCGGTAGCGCACCAGGCGGCCGGTCGAAGGCAGGAAGTTGCGGAACGGATCCTCGGCATAGACGCGGGCCTCGATCGCCCAGCCCTTCAGTTTCACATCCGCCTGTTTGAGTTTGAGCTTTTCACCGGCAGCGACACGGATCATCTGCTCGACGAGGTCGAGGCCGGTCACCATTTCGGTCACTGGATGCTCGACCTGAAGGCGCGTGTTCATCTCAAGGAAATAGAAATTGCGCTTGCCGTCGACGATGAACTCGACCGTGCCGGCGGATTTGTATTTGACCGCCTTGGCCAATGCCACCGCCTGCTCGCCCATGGCGGCGCGAGTCTTTTCATCAAGGAAGGGCGACGGCGCTTCTTCGATCACCTTCTGGTGCCGGCGCTGGATCGAGCATTCGCGCTCGCCGAGGTACAGGCAGTTGCCATGACCGTCGGCCAGCACTTGGATCTCGATATGGCGCGGTTCTTCGATGAATTTCTCGATGAAGATGCGGTCATCGCCGAAGCTGGCCTTGGCCTCCGCCGTCGCCGAGCGGAAGCCGTCCTTGGTTTCGGCATCGTTATAGGCGACGCGCATGCCCTTGCCGCCACCACCGGCGGATGCCTTCACCATCACCGGATAGCCGATCTCGCGGGCGATCTTCACCGCGTGGTCGCCGTCCTTGATGACATCGAGGAAGCCCGGCACCATGTTGACGCCGGCTTCCTTGGCGAGCTTCTTCGATTCGATCTTGTCGCCCATGGCGTGGATGGCATGGGGGTCGGGGCCGATGAAGGTGATCTTCGCCTTCTTCAGGGCTTCGGCGAACTTCATGTTCTCGGAGAGGAAGCCATAGCCGGGATGGACCGCCTCCGCGCCGGTCGCCTTGCAGGCCTCGACAATCTTTTCGATGACGAGATAGCTGTCGCGCGCCGCTGCCGGGCCGATCGCCACTGCTTCATCGGCCATGCGCACATGGAGTGCGTCGGCATCGGCCTCTGAGTAAACAGCCACAGTCTTGATGCCCATGGCCTTGGCGGTCTTGATGACGCGGCAGGCGATCTCACCGCGATTGGCAATCAGGATCTTTTTGAACATGCTCAATTTTCCCGCTCTCCCCCACCCACTCTAATCCGGCTCATCAAAGCGGGATGTTGTCGTGCTTCTTCCAGGGATTCTCGATTTTCTTATCCCTGAGCATGGCCAGCGAGCGGCAAATGCGTTTGCGCGTCGAATGCGGCATGATGACGTCGTCGATGAAGCCGCGGGCACCAGCCACGAAGGGAGTGGCGAATTTCTGGCGGTACTCCTCGGTCCGCTCGGCGATCTTGGCGCTGTCGCCGATATCGGCGCGGAAGATGATTTCGACGGCACCCTTCGGGCCCATCACGGCGATCTCTGCCGTCGGCCAGGCGAAGTTGACGTCGCCGCGCAAGTGCTTCGAGCTCATGACGTCATAGGCACCGCCATAAGCCTTGCGTGTGATGACCGTGACTTTCGGCACCGTTGCCTCGCCATAGGCAAAGAGCAGCTTGGCGCCGTGTTTGATGATGGCGCCGTGTTCCTGCGTGGTGCCGGGGAGGAAACCCGGCACATCGACGAAGGTCACGATGGGAATCTCGAAACAATCGCAGAAGCGCACAAAACGCGCGGCTTTCCGGGATGAATCGATGTCCAGGCAACCGGCCAAGACCATCGGCTGGTTGGCGACGATGCCCACGGTTTCGCCGCCCATGCGGGCAAAGCCGGTCAAGATATTGCGCGCAAAATTCGGCTGCAATTCGAAGAAGTCACCCTCATCCACCACCTTGGTGATGAGCTCCTTCATGTCATAAGGCTTGTTGGGATTGGCCGGAATGAGCGTATCCAAGGACAGCTCATCACGATCGATGGGGTCGGGCGACGGGCGCTGCGGTGCTTTGGCGCGGTTCGAGGCCGGCAGCATGTCGACGAAGCGACGCACTTCCAAGAGTGCCTCGACATCGTTCTCGAAAGCGAGATCGGCAACGCCGGATTTCTGGCTGTGCGTCAGCGCACCGCCCAGCTGTTCGAAGGTGACGTTTTCATGCGTCACGGTCTTCACCACATCGGGACCCGTCACGAACATGTAGGAACTGTCCTTCACCATGAAGATGAAGTCGGTCATGGCCGGCGAATAGACCGCACCACCGGCGCAAGGCCCCATGATGACGCTGATCTGCGGCACGACGCCCGACGCCATGATGTTGCGCTGGAAAACCTCGGCATAACCGGCGAGTGACGCCACACCTTCCTGGATGCGGGCGCCACCGGAATCGTTGATGCCGATGACGGGGGCGCCGACGCGGATCGCCTGCTCCATCACCTTGCAGATCTTCTCGGCATGGGCCTCGGAGAGCGAGCCGCCGAAGACGGTGAAATCCTGGCTGAAGACGAAGACGAGGCGGCCATTGATGGTGCCATAACCGGTGACGACACCATCACCCGGCACGCGCTGCGCCCCCATGCCGAAATCATGGCAGCGATGCTCGACGAACATATCCCATTCTTCGAAGGAATCCGGGTCGAGCAGCAGCTCGATACGCTCACGCGCTGTCAGACGGCCCTTGGCATGCTGCGCCTCGACGCGCTTCTTGCCGCCACCCGCCCGCGCCGCGGCGCGTTTCTCTTCCAGCTGTTTCAGGATTTCCTGCATGGACCAGCCCCCCGAACAAAAGAGATCGCCCCGCCGTTTTTCCGCAGGTGCGAAAAGCGCAATCTGGATAGCACGAAGATTTCGTGAACCCAAGGAAGAAGCGCAGAATAATGCGCGGAAAACGCGCCTATTCCTGAGTCAGGAGATCAAGAAAGCGCCGAGCTGCCACCATTTCCGCCAGCTGCGCCACGCGCCGGTCCACGGCTTCCTTGTCTTCGCCCCAGCGTTCCGTCTGATAAAGCTCGTCAATCTGTGCGGCATGGGCGCCTTGCTCGGCCGTAATCTCGCCCTCAGCTACCGCAAGGCCGATGATCACCGAGCCGGCCGTCTGAATCAGCGTCGCGAGGGCTGCCAAGGCGAAGTCATCATGGCCGCCGATCACCTTTGTTAGCGCTTCCATCGTCGCCGGCGGTTGCGCCACGGCGACGATGCCGCTGGTGGTCACCAAGGAAACGTCATAGCGGCGGCGCAGCCAAGCGAGCAGTGGATCCCAGGCTTGCGCCTCGCGCTCCACCAGGCTGGGTGGTTCGCTCGCGCGGTAGCAAACCAGATCGGTCCCGGCATAGCCGGCGAGTTCGGCAACGATGCGCGCCCGGTCAGCTCCCATGCGGTCGATTGCCGTTGCCGCCAGTTGCATCAGCGGCATAGCCAAGGGGCGCACATGTTCGGTCTGGGCATCCCATTCGGCGGCGATGGCATGCGCGAGGCCGGCCGTCGGCAGGTTGAATTCCTTCTTGGCCGGCGAGCGCAGCAGCTTGCCGTCCAGCGTCACGTTCCAGCCGTCGGTGCCCTTTGTGGCGGCGACTGTCTTATAGAAGCGCCGCGGCGCCGCATTCTGCATGCTCAGTTCCCAAAGATATTGTTGATGCCGTCGCCGATCGATTCCAGCGCCTTGCCCGTTTCCTTGCCGATCTTCTTGGCACCGTCACCGACGCCTTCGATCACCTGCCCGGCGCCATCGCCGACACCTTCGATGACCTGTCCGGCACCATTCTTGATCTTCTCGGCAGGCGTCGCCGATTTCCCCGCCTTTTGGCCGGCGTCGAGTGCCGTGCGGCAAGGGTTGGGGCCGAGGTCCTGGCTCTGCCCCAGGCCGGTCACCGCCTCCAGCGCGCCGAAGGTGGCGAAATTGGCGGCCCGTGTCGCAAAACCCGCCGTGTTTTCGACCGTGCCGATGGCGTCGGGCGTGACACTGGGCTTGGACAAAGAGCCGCCGACATTCATCGGTACCGCGAGGTTAGCGAGGTTGATCTGTTTCGACTGGGTGTCGAGATGGAGATCGAGGCGCTCGTTGCGCAGATCAATATTGCCGGAGCCGAGAACCGTGGCGCCCGGCGTATCCAGCACCAGCCCGCGCGAGGTGGCGACGCCGTTCTTGATGTCGAAGCGGGTCACCAGGCAATTGACCGCGGAGGCATCGCCGCTGCCACCGACCGAGATGACGCTGAAGAGATTGGCAAAGAGCAGGCGCACGAAATCATTCTGCAATCGTCCTGCCCCGGTTTCGAACAGGACATTGCCATTGGCACCGCCCAGCAGGTTGCGCAAGGAAGATGCCGGCCCCGCCACTTCGACCTCAAGATTGGCGTTCTTGGCCTGCAGCACACCGGCAAGCCCCATGGTCTCCAGCAACGGTGCGGCCGCCACGTCGTCGGCGCGCATGCGCGCCACCAGGGGTGCCGGCGACTGCATGGTGTCGAGTGTGCCGCCGGCCGAGAAGCGACCATCGACCAGGTTGCCGGTGACGTTGGTGAGCGTCAGCTTGCCATCGCGCAAATGCAGTTCGATGCTCGCATTCTTCAACGGATAGGGGCCATGCGAGAATTCCTGCGCGGTCCAAATGACATCCGCATCCAGCATGTTGAGTTGCGGAATGTCCCAGGGCTCGGCAGAGAAGGCGCGGCCGTCCTTGGGACCATTATCTGGGCCGGAAAGGACGGGTTCGAGGCCGAAATCCTTGCTGTTCAGATGGGTCGAGGCGAGCTTGAGGTCGATCAGGGGCCGCGCCTCGCCGCGGCTGTAGGCGAGATCGCCGGTGAAGTCGCTGTCGCCGACACGGCCGCTGGCGGTCGAGAGCTTGTACTGCCCCTTGGCCCCGGTGAGATGGCCGGCGACCCGGTAGGGACCTGTGCCCGGCAGCTTGAATTCGCCGAATTTCACCTGGCTGTCGGATGCGAGTGACAGGTCGACATCGATGCCTTCGAATTGCGCCGGATCGGCAATCTGGCCGTCGATCGTGAAGGCGACCGTGTTGACGCTGCCTTTGAGTTCGAGCGGCAGCGGACCTTGGGTGAATTGGCGCAGAGCGCCTATCTGGCCTTCGAGGGTCAGCGTCTCGCCCGCCATCGCGGCCTTCAAGGCCAAATCGATCGGCGCCCCCGGCCCGGTCGTCTTGGCGGTGAGGCTGTCGATGTTGAGTTCGCGGCTGAAGCCGCTTTCGCCTTCATGATAGCGGATCTTCAACCGCTCGATCTGGACCTGGCCGACATGCGGCAACGGCGCCGAGCCACTTTGCCCGCCCGTCGTCATCACCCAATTGCCGACACCCTCCGCATTGGTCTCCAGCAGCACATCGGCGTCGCTGAGGACGATCTTGTTGATGACGATTTCGTTGGAGAGCAGCGGCAGCAGCTGGATCTCCGCCTGTAGCTTGTCGAATTTCAGCATCGCCGGCTCGGTGCCCCAATCGGCGTTGCGGAAGGTGACCTGATTGATGCTGAGCGTGGGGGTAAGCGAGATGCCCAGCTCGACATTGCCGGCCAGCACCAAATCGCGGCCCGTGGCGGATTTGACCTGCGCGGCAATCAGGTCCTTATAGGCGTTGAAATCGGTCGATTTGACGATGGCGACGAGCGTCGCCGCCAGGCCCACCGCCAGCATCAGCAAACCGGCCAGGATTGTCTTGAGCCGCATTGGCTTCTCTCCGCCTATTCAGTGGTGCTGGGGATAAGGCGAAATCTGCCCTGCCCGGCAACCCGGCAGGGATTTTAGCGGTTGGCCGAAAGGCTTTGCAAATGGGGGATCAACTCGCCGGGATGGGCGAGGACGACATGGGCGCCCGCTTCCATGAGTTCATCTTCCGGGTGATAGCCCCAGGAGACGCCGATGGCCGTGGCGCCGGCCGCCCGGGCCATTTCCATGTCGAAGCTGGTATCGCCGATCATCACCGTCTGGGCCGGTTCGCAGGCGGTTTCCGCCATAGCGCGGTGAATCATGTCCGGGTGTGGCTTGGAAAGGGCCCGATCGGCCGTCTGCAGGGTATGAAACCGCTCCCGGAGCCCGTGAAGGGCCAGTGTATGCTCCAACCCCACCAGATTCTTGCCCGTGGCGACGCCCAAGAAGATCTCCGGATGATCGAGCGCCAGGATGAGATCGCGGATGCCGTCATAAAGCGGCTCGGCCAGTCCCTCGCCGGCGCGCAAGGCCCGCACGACGACGCGGTAGCTTTCGGCGAGGTCCGCCACGCTCTGCTCATCCGCTTCCGGGAGCATGCGGCCGATCGCCACCTCGAGCGTCAGCCCGACTTGGCGGCGGATGGCGTCCGGTGTCGGCAGGGGACGGCCGGCGGCGCCGAAGGCCTGTTGCATGGCGCTGATGATGTTGTGCTGGCTGTCGACCAGCGTGCCGTCGCAATCGAAGATGACGAGGCGGTAATGGCCGACCGGCGGCTGGGTCATCGTCAGATGTCGAGGCCAGCAAACGGATCGTGATCCGGCTCGTCGGCGAATTCGAAGAACTTCCAGGTCTTCTGCATATGTGGCGGCAGCGGCGCCGTCACATTGATGATGCCGCGGGTGGGGTGCGGAATGCGGATCGACCGGGCGTGCAGATGCAGCTGGTTGTGGAGGGATTCGCGCGCGAAGTAAGCCTTGGCGCCGGCATATTTGCCGTCGCCCAGGATCGGCGTGCCCAATGCCACGCAATGGGCGCGCAGCTGGTGCGTGCGGCCGGTGAGCGGCATCAAGGCAAGCCAGGCGGCCTTGTCATGGGCGCGCTCGACGACGGCGTAATAGGTGACGGCCTTCTTGCCGTCTTCCTCGTCGATCTGCACGCGCTCGGCGGCGCGGCGGCCGACGGCGGCGACACTTTGCTTGGCCAAAGGCGCGTCGATCTTGCCCTCGTTCATCTTCGGGGCACCGACCGTGACAGCCCAATAGATCTTCCGCGCCGTCTTGTCCTTGAACGCCGCCGTGAGCTTCCTGGCCGCAGCCTGGCTGCGCGCCAGCACGAGACAGCCGGAGGTGTCGCGGTCGAGGCGGTGCACCAGACGCGGCCGTTCCTCGGCATCGAATTGCAGCGCATCGAGCATGGCATCGATATTGGTATCAAGGCCGGTGCCGCCTTGGACGGCAAGGCCCGCCGGCTTGTTGATGACGATGACATCTGCATCCTTGAAGAGCACCGTCTTGCGCAGCGCCTCCGCCTCTTTCTCGGTGATGGGCTTGGGGCCTCTCGGCTCATCGAGATCGGGGCGCGGCTCATTGGCGTCGCCCAAGGGCGGGACGCGCACGACCATGCCGGCCTCGAGACGATCAGCGGATTTGGCGCGCTTGCCGTCGACGCGCACTTCGCCCTTGCGCAGCAGCTTTTCCAGCCGGCCATGGGTGAGATGCGGAAACTTCTTCTTGAACCAGCGGTCGAGGCGTTGGTCGCCGTCGGACGCGGTCACCGTGAACTGCTTGACGCCACTCATGACGAATGGCCAGGGATATGAGTCATCAGGCAGCTTGCCGACTGCGCGACAGCCAATCGAGCAGCTTGTCGGTCGCCATCAGATAGACGCCGATCTGCGCCAGTTCATTGAGGCCGGCATCGGTGGCGCCGGAAATCGCATCGGTCGCCAGCACCATGCGGAAGTCGCGATTGGCGGCGGCATAGACGCTGGAGCGCGGTGAGGTCGAGAAATCGGTGCCGCAGATGACGATGGTGCTGATACCGAGCGCCTTCAAATGTTCCTCGACCGGCGTCTGGAAGAATGCCGAGAGGCGCGGCTTGTAGCCGATCCATTCCTTGGGCCCGATCTCCTGCAGCTTGCCGTCGAGCAGCAATTCCGGCTCGATGCGCTGCGTCGTATCGGGTTTCAACTCGTCGATCAGTTCGCAGCCCGATGTGCCGGGCATGACGATGCGCTGGCCGGATTCGATCTGCGCCCGATGGCAGAGATCCACATTGGAACCATTACAACGATAAAGCCGCACCATATGCACGATCGGCGCGCCGAGCTGGCGGAAGGTTTGCGTCAGGCGCTGCATCTGCGGCACGGCGGACAAGGATCCACTGACCGTGGCCGGGCCATTGGGCAGAACAAAATCGCGCTGAGCGTCGATGGTGATGAGAGCTACACGATCGCGTTCCGGCGACAGATAATCTTGCATTCTGACAACTCGCCCTTAATGCAGCGGTATGGCCGCCACCACCCCGAATGCGATCCCGGCTTGCCTTGTGGCTTCATGCCGAAGGGTCGCATCCCCCATTGGGATTGCCCGCTATTGGAGCTTTCTTCGCGGACCGTAACCAAGCGGATATCCGCGTACAAGCCCTTCATCTTGCATATCGAAGCCGCCTTCCCTGCAAACCTTCGATACCTCTTCTCACTTGCCTTTTGGCGCGAATTGCGCGCCGGGCGCCTTGCGTTCGTTAACGCCGCCGCAGCCGACTGAACCAGACAGTCTAGGTGTGAATTGGTGGATCACGCCTCGTTGTCATCATCCTTGGCCGCCGTTGCCCGGGGCTGCTGGCGTTTGGCGCGCAGCTTCTCCCAATATTCCTGGCGCTTGAGCAAATCGCGTTCGAAGCCACGCTCGACCGGACGATAGAAGCGCTCGCGCCGCATGCTGTCTGGAAAATAGTTCTGGCCCGAAAAGCCGTCCTCGGCATCATGGTCGTACTCATAGCCGGCACTGTAGCCCAGTTGCTGCATCAGCTTGGTGGGCGCATTGAGGATGTGCTTGGGCGGCATCAGCGAGCCATTGGCCTTGGCTGCCCGTCGTGCATCCTTATATGCCTTGTAGGCGGCATTCGATTTGGGCGCCGTACCCAGATAGATGACCACCTGGGCCAGGGCCAACTCCCCCTCGGGCGAGCCGAGGCGCTTATAGGTGTCCCAGCCGGCAATCGCCTGGTGCAGTGCCTGCGGGTCGGCAAGGCCGATATCCTCGACCGCGAAACGCACCAGGCGCCTTGCGATATAGAGCGGGTCTTCGCCGCCATCCAGCATGCGCGCAAACCAATAAAGGGCAGCGTCGGTGTCCGATCCGCGCAACGATTTATGAAGGGCGGAGATGAGGTTGTAATGACCTTCCTGCGCCTTGTCGTAAAGCGGCGCCCGCCGCTGCACGGCTTTGCCGAGACCGGCTGGATCCAATTCAACGTCCGGCGGCAGGCGGAACAGCTCCTCGGCGAGGTTGAGGAGATAGCGGCCGTCGCCATCGGCCATGTCGAGCAGCGCTGCCCTGGCCTCTGCATTCAGCGGCAGGCGGTATCCCATCAGGTCTTCGGCGCGGGTCAGCAGCAACTCTTCGGCCGCGGCATCGAGGCGGTTAAGAACGAAGACCTGGGAGCGGGAGAGCAGCGCGGCGTTGAGCTCGAAGGACGGATTCTCGGTGGTGGCGCCCACCAGCACGATGGTGCCGTCCTCGACATAGGGCAGGAAGCCGTCCTGCTGTGCCCGGTTGAAGCGGTGGATCTCGTCGATGAACAGGAGCGTGCCCTTGCCCATGCGGCGGCGTTCGCGGGCCGCTTCGAACACTTTCCTGAGATCGGCGACACCGGAAAAGACCGCCGAGAGCAGTTCGAAATGGAGGTCGATGCCGTCGGCGAGGAGCTTGGCCAGCGTCGTCTTGCCGCAGCCGGGCGGACCCCAGAGGATCATCGACGAGACCTGACCCGCCGCCAGCATGCGGGAGATCGGCCCGTTGGGACCAATGAGGTGGTCCTGGCCGACGATGTCGGCAAGTTTCTGCGGGCGCAGGCGATCGGCGAGCGGACGGGGTGCCTGGGATTCGAAAAGACCGCTCACGATCCCAGCCCCCCGCGTCAATCGAGATCGAAGGTTTTGACCTTGCCGCCACGATTGACGGTGATGGTCCAGGGCGCCGGCAGCGACGACATCAGATCCGCGAGTTCGGCCGCTGATTTGATGTCCTTGTCGTTGATCTTCACAATGATATCGCCTGCTTCGAAGCCGACGCGATCGGAGATGCTGCCGCGCTTCATCTTGGCGATGGCGACGCCGTCCCAGGCACTGATGTTGAGCTCATCGGCGGTTGCCGGCGACAGGTCGATGATCAAGGCACCGGAGAGGGGCTGGCGCCCCTCCAGCAGGGTCTCGTTGGTCGGCTTCTCCGGCGGAGCGATAAGATCGACAGGGAGGTCGACGACACTGCCCTTGCGGATGAGGTTGAGCGTCGCCTTTTCGCCGACTGGCAGGGTCGCAAGCCGGAAGCGCAATCCTTCCGGATCCTCGACCTCGCGGCCGTTGACGCCGGTGATGATGTCGCCGGGCTTGATGCCGGCTTGTTCGGCCGGGCCCTTGGCATAAAGCTGCTGCACCACGACGCCGCCGGGCGTCGGCAGGCCAAGGCTCTGGGCGATGTCGTTGGTGACGGTTTCGCCGGCGGCGCCGATCCAGGGCCGCACCAGCTTGCCGCCATTGCCTTCGGCCTTCACGACCGCCGCCACCATGTTGCTGGGAATGGCAAAGCCGATCCCGACCGAGCCACCGGTCTTGGAGAAGATCGCTGTCGGAATGCCGACCAGCTTGCCGTCCATGGAAATGAGCGCGCCACCGGAATTGCCTGGGTTGATCGCCGCATCGGTCTGGATGAAATAGCCGAAATCGCCGATGCCGGTATTGGTGCGGGCGACGCCCGAGACGATGCCCGAGGTGACGGTCTGCCCGACACCAAAGGGATTGCCGATTGCGAGCACCAGATCCCCCACCTCGAGATCGTCGGAATCGCGCAATGAGAGGACAGGCAAAGCCTGGCCCTTGGTGTCGACCTTGAGCAGAGCGAGATCGAGTCGTTCTTCAGCCGCCACCACCTTGGCTTCGAATTCGCGCTTGTCATTGAGCACGACGCGGATCTGGTCCGCGCCATTGATGACATGGTTGTTGGTGACGATAAGGCCGTCGGTGCGCACGATGACGCCGGAGCCGAGGGCACCTTGCACGCGCTCCTTCGGTTGCCCCGATTTGAACTGGTCGCCGAAGAACTGGCGGAAGAACGGGTCGTCGAAGAAGGGCGACGTCGCACGCTGCTTGATCACGGTGCGGGTATAGATGTTGACCACGGCGGGTGCCGCCGCCTTCACCAGGGGGGCAAAGGTCAGGTCGATCTGCGCCTGGCTCGCAGGCACGGTTTCCTGCGCCACGGCGGGGGCGCTCAAGAGCAGAAACGCGGAGAAGGCGGCCCAGATCGTTTTCATGAAATGCCTGACGTCTCGTGTCCGGAATGAACGGTCATGTTGGTGCGGTTATTAGATGATAGCAAAAAGGGCGGCCCGCAAGGCCGCCCTTTCCGTAACTGTTCGGCTTTGACAAGCCCGCCGGGTCAGGCGGCGTCCGCCGCGGCCTTGTCCTGCTTCGGGCCGGAATCCTGGCCCTTGGCGCTGACGTCGCGATCGACGAACTCGATCACGGCCATCGGTGCCATGTCGCCATGACGGAAACCCGCCTTCAGGATGCGGGTGTAGCCGCCGGCGCGCGTCTTGTAGCGCGTCGCCAGAACCGTCATCAGCTTCTCGACCAGCGCTTCGTTCTGCAGCTGGGCGATGAGCAGGCGGCGGTTGGCGAGGCCACCCTTCTTGCCCTTGGTGATCAGGCCTTCCACGATCGGACGCAGATCCTTGGCCTTGGGCAGCGTGGTGGTGATCTGCTCGTGCTTGATCAGCGCTTGCGAGAGATTCATGAACAGCGCCTTGCGGTGGCTGCTGGTGCGGTTGAGTTTACGGCCGCTCATACCATGACGCATAATCTTAGCTCCTTCGTGTCTGGCCTGCGACGTTGTGCCGGCGAGTGTCTCGGCGGCCGTCGTAGATCCGATGGCAATCCCAAATCCGGCGCAAAGCTTGCTCTTCAGGCACGGCAGGGGCGGGTCACCATGACCCAGATACATGGACCGGCCTGTCAGCCGGTCCATGCTGATTTAAAAACTCAATACGGCTCGTCGAGACGGCGGGCCAGGTCTTCGATGTTCTCTGGCGGCCAGTTCGGGATTTCCATGCCGAGATGGAGACCCATCTGGGCGAGAACTTCCTTGATCTCGTTGAGCGACTTGCGGCCGAAGTTCGGCGTGCGCAGCATTTCCGCTTCGGTCTTCTGAACGAGATCGCCGATATAGACGATGTTGTCGTTCTTCAGGCAGTTGGCGGAACGGACCGAGAGCTCGAGCTCGTCGACCTTGCGGAGCAGGTTGCGGTTGAACGGCGGCTCGGAGGTCGCGACTTCGGCAACGGCAGCGGTCGGCTCTTCGAAGTTGATGAAGAGCTGCAACTGGTCCTGGAGGATGCGGGCGGCGATCGCCAGCGAGTCTTCCGGCGTCACGGCACCGTTGGTTTCGATCGACAGCGACAGGCGGTCGTAATCGGTGACCTGGCCGACGCGGCTGTTATCGATCTTGTAGGAAACCTTCTTCACCGGCGAGAAGATGGCATCGACCGGAATGAGGCCGATCGGCGCATCTTCCGGACGGTTGTTGGAGGCCGGCACATAGCCCTTGCCGGATTCGACGGTGAATTCCATGGAAAGGTTGGCACCCTGGTCGAGCGTGCAAAGCACGAGATCCGGGTTCAACACTTCGATGTCATGGCCGACCTCGATCTGGCCGGCCTTCACTTCGCCCGGGCCTTGCGCCTTGAGGCGCATGCGCTTGGGGCCATCGCCGCCCATGCGAAGCGCGATCTGCTTCACATTGAGGACCATGTCGGTCACGTCTTCGCGGACACCCGGGATCGAGCTGAACTCGTGGAGAACGCCATCGACGTGGATCGCGGTCACGGCCGCACCCTGCAGCGAGGAGAGCAGCACGCGGCGCAGCGCGTTGCCGAGCGTCAGGCCAAAGCCGCGCTCAAGCGGTTCCATCACGAGGGTGCCGGCGCGCTTGCCGTCGAAGCCGGCGTCGAACTTCTTGTTCGCCTTGATCAGCTCAGTCCAGTTCTTCTGAATCACGGGTCGTATCCTTTCTCAAATCCGGCCGGAAACCATTCTGTCGTTCCCGATCCGGCGATCCGATTTGGCGGTGGTTTCCAGAGGGATGCCCTAGAAACGCGTATGGCGGGAAGCGTTGCTTCCCGCACACGTCGTGCATGGCGCCGGCACCCGAGAGTGCCGGAACCGATATTCTCTTAGACGCGGCGGCGCTTCGGCGGGCGGCAGCCGTTATGCGGGATCGGCGTCACGTCACGGATCGACGTGATGGTGAAGCCGGCAGCCTGCAGGGCGCGGAGCGCACTCTCGCGGCCCGAACCCGGACCCTTCACTTCGACCTCGAGGGTCTTCACGCCATGCTCCATCGCCTTCTTCGCGGCGACGTCGGCAGCGACCTGGGCGGCATACGGGGTCGACTTACGCGAACCCTTGAAGCCCTGCGCGCCGGACGAAGCCCAAGCAACCGTGTTGCCCTGGTCGTCGGTGATGGTGATCATGGTGTTGTTGAACGAGGCATTCACGTGGGCGATGCCCGACGTGATGTTCTTGCGCTCGCGCTTACGAACGCGACCCGCCTGTGCAGCTGCTGCAGCTTTCGCCATTTTATCGTCCGATCCTTAAGATTACTTCGTCGCCTGCTTCTTGCCGGCGATCGCAACCGCCTTGCCCTTGCGGGTGCGGGCATTGGTGTGGGTGCGCTGGCCGTGGACCGGCAGGCCCTTGCGATGGCGCAGGCCCTTGTAGCAGCCGAGATCCATCAGGCGCTTAATGTTGATGGCAACCTGACGGCGCAGATCGCCCTCGACCATGTAGTCCTGGTCGATGGTTTCACGGATCTTACCGACTTCGGCGTCAGTCAGCTGATGGACGCGGCGTTCGGCCGGAATACCGACTTTCGCGCAGATTTCCTCAGCCTTCTTCGGGCCAATACCGGTGATGTAGGTCAGTGCGATGATCACCCGCTTTTGCGTCGGGATGTTCACGCCAGCAATACGCGCCACGTCGGCTCTCCTTAATTCATACGATCAACGCCAATCCCTGGATTGACGCAAGTCGAAACGCCCGAACCCCAGGGTTCAGCCGGGTGGGTCGAGAAGGCGCGCATTATATGGCTAAATGCTTGCCCGTCAACCATCCGACCGCGTTTGCGGCGATTCTAATTTATTAACGAAATCAAATGGTTAATGCTTGATCTTCGTTAATACTTGTTCGATCTGCTTGGTGACTTCATCAAGTTCCGCCATGCCGTCCACCTGATGCAGCAAGCCCTTACCCTTGTAATAGGGGAGAATCGGGGCCGTCTGCTGGCGATAGGCGACCAGCCTGGCTTTGACCGTTTCGGCGTTGTCATCCTTGCGGCGCGTGAAGTCGGTACCGCCGCAGGAATCGCAAACGCCGGCAACCTTCGGCTTTTGGAATTTATCGTGATAACCAGCGCCGCATTTGGCGCAGGCATAGCGGCCGGAGATGCGCTCAACCAGCGCGTTCTCATCCACCGCGAGTTCAATGACGCCGTCGATCCGGGCCTTGTGCCGGCCCAGCATCTCGTCGAGGGCGACAGCTTGGGCTTCGGTGCGCGGAAAACCGTCGAGGACAAAACCGTCCTTGGCTTCCGGCTGGTCGATGCGCGTCTCGATCATGCCGATGACGATCGCGTCCGGCACCAGCTGGCCGGCTTCCATCAGCTTCTTGGCCTCGACCCCCAGCGGCGTGCCCGCCGCCACCTCGGCGCGCAGCATGTCACCGGTGGACAGCTGAACCAGGTGATGACGATCGAATAGACGCTTTGCTTGGGTCCCCTTACCCGCCCCCGGCGGGCCCAGCAATATCAGTTTCATCCCCGCCGCCCCTTCAGCTTGGACTTCTTCAACAGGCCTTCATATTGGTGCGCCAGCAGATGCGAATGGATCTGAGCGACGGTGTCCATGGTGACGGACACGACAATGAGCAGGCTGGTGCCGCCGAAATAGAACGGCATGGCGTAATTGGCGATGAGGATTTCCGGCAGGACGCAGATGACCGCGAGATAGGCGGCACCGATGACCGTGAGGCGCGTCAGCACGTAGTCGAAGTAATCGGCCGTGTTCTTGCCGGGACGGATGCCGGGCAGGAAACCGCCATGCTTCTTCAGGTTCTCGGCCGTGTCTTCCGGATTGAAGACGATCGCCGTGTAGAAGAAGGCGAAGAACACGATGAGCAGGATGTAAGAGAGGATATAGAGCGGCTTGCCGTGGCCGAAATGGACCAGGATCCACTGCATGGTGTCGCCGAAGATGCCACCAGAGCTGGCGACTTCCTGGTTGCCGGTGAAGCCGGCGATGGTCAGCGGCAGCAACAGGATCGACGAAGCGAAGATCGGCGGAATGACGCCCGAGGCGTTCAGTTTCATCGGCAGATGCGAGGATTCGCCACCGAACATGCGGTTGCCGACCTGGCGCTTTGGATACTGGACGATCAGGCGACGCTGCGCGCGCTCGAAGAAGACGATGCCGGTGATGACGACGACGGCCAGCACGGCGAAGGTGAGCACAAGGAAGCCCGAGATCGAGCCGGCCCAGAGCTGCTCGAGGAGCTGACCCAAGGACGTCGGCAGGCGCGAGACGATGCCGGCGAAAATGATCAGCGAGATACCGTTGCCGATGCCGCGGGCCGTGATCTGCTCGCCCAGCCACATCAGGAACATGGTGCCGCCGGTCAGCGTGACGATCGTGACCAGCACGAACATCATGCCGGGATTGATGACGGCACCGCCCGAGGGGCCGGCCATGTTCTGCAGGCCATTGGCCATGCCGAGCGCCTGGACCACGGCGAGGATGACCGTGCCGTAGCGGGTGTATTGGTTGATCTTCTTGCGGCCCGACTCGCCTTCCTTCTTCCACGCCTCAAGCTGGGGCGAGACGGAGGTAAGGAGCTGCATGATGATCGAGGCCGAGATGTACGGCATGATGCCCAGGGCAAACACCGTCATGCGGCTGATGGCACCGCCGGCGAACATGTCGACCATGCCGAGCACGCCGCCCGAATGCTGCTGGAAGATCGCGGCAAAAGCCGCCGAATCGATACCCGGCAGCGGGATATAGGCGCCGACACGCGCGACGATCAAGGCACCAAGCGTGAACCAGATGCGCGCCTTGAGCTCTTCGGCTTTGGCGAAGGCGCCGAAATTGATATTGGCGGCAAGTTGTTCAGCAGCGGAGGCCATACTTTACCTATCGGCGCGTCGGAACGGAGAAATCCGGGTGGTATATGGGGATCGGGCCCCCGCTTGTCATCCTGTCGGATGTCGGCGGAGGCCCGAACTTTGTTCCTTAGGCCTGGGCTTCTTCGGCCTTTGGCTTCTTCGGCGCCTTGACGGTCACCTTGCCGCCGGCCTTCTCGACCGCGGCGATCGCCGATTTGGTGGCACCGACGACCGTGATGTTGATCTTGGCCTTCAGTTCGCCCTTGCCGAGCAGGCGGACGCCGTCACGGACGCGGCCGATGAGGCCGGCGGCCTTCAGGGCCTTGCCGTTGATCGGCTTCGAGGCGTCGAGACGCTTCGATTCGATCGCGTCCTGGAGCGCACCAAGATTCACTTCCGAGAAATCGAGACGGAAGATGTTGTTGAAGCCGCGCTTCGGCAGGCGACGATAGAGCGGCATCTGGCCGCCTTCGAAGCCGTTGATGGCGACGCCGGAACGACCATGCTGGCCCTTACCACCGACGCCGGCGGTCTTGCCCTTGGTCGAACCGATACCGCGGCCGACGCGGATGCGCTTCTTGCGCGCACCCGGGTTATCGGAAAGCTGATGAAGCTTCATCGTTTCTGTTCCTTACTTCACCGGTTCGATCAGCAGCAGGTGCTGGACCTTGCGGATCATGCCGCGGATCGACGGCGTGTCTTCAACCACGCGCGAACGGTTCATCTTGTCGAGGCCGAGGGCCTTCAGCGTGTCGCGCTGGTCGAACTTGCGACCGATGCGGCTGGCGACCTGGGTGATCTTGACTTTGTCAGCCATTTTTCAGTTCCCCCGTTATTCGCGGGCTTCGGCGGCGGCGTCCTTGCGGCCAATCACGTCGCTCACCTTCTTGCCGCGGCGGGCAGCCACGGAGCGGGGCGAGGAGCAATGATTGAGCGCGTCGAACGCGGCGCGGATCATGTTGTGCGGGTTCGAGGTGCCGACCGACTTGGCGACGACGTCATTGACGCCGAGCGCTTCGAAGATCGCGCGGACCGGACCGCCGGCGATGATGCCGGTACCGGCATCGGCAGCGCGCAGCACGACGCGGCCGGCGCCGAAATGGCCCGTCACGTCATGATGCAGGGTGCGGCCTTCGCGCAGGGCGACGCGGATCATGCCGCGCTTGGCATGTTCGGTCGCCTTGCGGATGGCTTCCGGCACTTCGCGCGCCTTGCCCGACCCGTGGCCGACGCGGCCCTTGCCGTCGCCGACGACGACGATCGCGGCAAAGCCGAAGCGCTTGCCGCCCTTCACCACCTTTGCAACGCGGTTGATGCCGACAAGCTTTTCAATGAGCTCGGGCTCTGCCTCGCGGTCACGACGCTCGCGGTCGCGACGCTCGCTCTTTGCTGGTTTGGCCATGATTTTCGGTCCCTTCCTTAGAACGCCAGCCCGCCTTCGCGGGCAGCGTCGGCCAGGGCCTTGACCCGACCGTGATAGATGTAACCGCCGCGATCAAACACGACTTCCTTGATGCCCTTGGTGGCAGCGCGCTCGGCGATGAGCTTGCCGACAGCCTTGGCAGCGTCGATGTTGGCGCCGGTCTTGAGCTTGCCCTTCAGTTCCTTGTCCACCGTCGAGGCGGCGGCAAGCGTGCTGCCGTTCACGTCGTCGATGATCTGAACGTAGATATGCATGCCCGAACGGAACACCGACAAACGCGGGCGGCCGATCGCATTCTTCCGGAGCGAGGTCCGGACGCGCGCCTTGCGGCGCTCGAAAAGTTCTTTCGTTTTCGACATGTCCAGTCCTTACTTCTTCTTGCCTTCCTTGCGCAGGATGGTCTCGTCCGAATACTTGATGCCCTTGCCCTTGTAGGGCTCCGGCTTGCGGTATTCACGGATTTCCGAGGCCACCTGGCCGACCTTCTGCTTGTCGAACCCGGTGATCGAGATCGACGTCGGCTTTTCGCATTTCACCGTGATGCCTTCCGGGATCGGATAGCTCACGTCGTGGCTGTAGCCGAGATTCAGCTGCAGGTTCTTGCCCTGGACGGCGGCGCGGTAACCGGTGCCGTTGATCTCAAGATTCTTGGTGAAGCCCTTGGAGACGCCTTCGACCATGTTCTTGAGATTGGCGCGGGTTGCGCCCCAGCTCATGCGAGCCTGTTTCGTTTCGGTGATGGGTTTCACCCACACCTTGTCACCTTCCACCTTGACCTCGACATGAGACGAGATCGGGAGCTTCAGCGTGCCGAGCTTGCCCTTCACCGTGGCGAGACCGCCGGCGAGATCAATGCTGACACCTTGCGGCAGGGCGACGGGATTTTTACCAACGCGAGACATGATTTTCCATCTCCTCGCTTAGAACACCCGGCACAGCACTTCGCCACCCACGTTTTGGGTACGCGCTTCGCTGTCCGAGAGAACGCCACGGGGCGTCGAAAGGATGGAGATGCCGAGGCCATTATAGTAGCGCGGCAGATCCGAGATGCGCGAGTAGACCCGGCGACCCGGGGTCGACACGCGGGCGATCTCCTGAATCACGGGTTGACCCTCGTGATACTTGAGCTCGACCGTGATCTCGCCGCCAGGCTTCGTGCCGTCGACGCTGTAGTTGCGGATATAGCCTTCGCGCTTGAGCACATCGAGCACGTTGGCCCGAAGACGCGAAGCGGGGCTGGTCACTGCGGACATCCGGGCCTTCTGGCCGTTGCGGATGCGCGTCAGGAGATCTCCCAAGGGATCGTTCATTGCCATGATCTCTTGCTCCTTACCAGCTCGACTTGACCATGCCAGGAATCTGGCCGGTCGAAGCGAGCTCGCGCAACGCAATGCGCGAAAGCTTGAATTTGCGATAGGTCGCCCGCGGACGACCGGTCAGCTCGCAGCGATTGCGGATGCGGACCTTGGATGAATTGCGCGGCAGTTCGGCCAGCTTCAGGCGCGCCGCAAAGCGCTCTTCCATCGGCAGGTCCTCGTTGTCAGCCACGGCTTTGAGGCGCGCGCGGCGGGCAGCGTACTGCTTCGCCATCTTCTCGCGCTTCTTGTTCTTCTGAACAGAGCTAGTCTTAGCCATAATTTTTCCTCCGGCTCAGGCTTAATTGATGAAGGGCATCTGGAAGCCCTTCAGCAACGCCTTGGCCTCAGCATCGGTCTTGGCGCTTGTGACGATGATGATGTCCATGCCGCGGATGGCATCGACCTTGTCGTAGTCGATTTCCGGGAACACCAGCTGTTCCTTGAGACCGAGCGCGTAGTTGCCACGACCATCGAAGCTCTTGCCGTTGACGCCGCGGAAGTCGCGGACGCGCGGCAGCGCGATGGTGATCAAGCGATCGAGGAATTCGTACATACGCTGGCGACGGAGCGTCACCTTCGTACCGATCGACATGCCTTCGCGCAGCTTGTAGACGGCGATCGACTTGCGAGCCTTCGTCACCACCGGCTTCTGGCCGGCAATGGCGGTCAACTCTTCGACGGCCACGTTGATCTTCTTGCTGTCGGCAGCCGCTTCACCAACACCCATGTTGATGACGATCTTCTCGATCTTCGGCACTTCCATGGCGTTCTTGTAGGAGAACTCCTTCATCAAGGCCGGACGGACGACGGTGTCGTAGTGATCTTGCAAACGGGTGCGAGCCATTTCCTAGCGCTCCCTTAACGGATCTTTTCGCCCGAACCGCGCGCGAAGAGGACTTTCTCCTCGCCTTCGGTCCGGTAGCCGACACGGGTCGGCTTCTGCGTCTTGGGGTCAACATGCGAGATGTTGGAGACGTGGATGGTCGCCTCCTTCTCGATGATGCCGCCCGGGGTCTGCATGGACTGCTTCTGGTGACGCTTCACCAGGTTGACGCCACGCACCTTGACGCGGTTTTCAGCGGGGTTGACCTCGATGATCTCGCCGGTCTTGCCCTTGTCGCGACCGGTGATCACAACCACCTTGTCGCCCTTCTTGACTTTAAGCTTCGTTGCCATTTTCAGCACCTTGCCTCTCGCGCTCACAACACTTCGGGAGCGAGCGAGATGATCTTCATGAACTTCTTGCCGCGGAGCTCGCGAGTCACCGGGCCGAAGATGCGGGTGCCGATGGGCTCACCCTGCTTGTTGATGAGGACCGCGGCGTTGCGGTCGAAACGAATGGCGCTGCCATCGGCGCGGCGGATTTCCTTGGCGGTGCGCACGATGACGGCGCGATGGACATCGCCCTTCTTCACCTTGCCGCGCGGAATGGCTTCTTTGATCGACACGACGATGACGTCGCCGACCTCGGCTGTGCGGCGATGTGAGCCACCCAGCACTTTGATGCACTGCACCCTGCGCGCGCCGGAATTATCGGCAACATCCAGGTTCGTTTGCATCTGGATCATGGTTCGAGATCCTTCTCGTTACAATTACGCGATTTCAGACTTAAGCCTGGGCAGTGGCAGCATCGACCACTTCCCAATGCTTGGTCTTCGACAAGGGACGGCATTCCTGGATAAACACCACGTCGCCGACCTTGCATTTGTTGTCCGCATCGTGCGCAGCGTAACGCTTCGAACGGCGGATGAACTTCTTATAGACCGGGTGCATGACGCGACGCTCGACCAGAACGGTGACGGTCTTGTCGGTCTTGTCGCTGACCACGGTGCCTTGCAGAACGCGCTTGGGCATTCTCTCTCTCCTTACGCCTTCACCAGCGCCTTCTGGCGCAGCGAAGTTTCGATACGGGCAATGTCACGACGAACAACGCGCACGCGCGCGGTGTTCTCGAGCTGGCCCGACGCGCGCTGGAAGCGCAGGTTGAAGGCCTCTTTCTTCAGGTTGACGAGGTCAGCCTTGAGCTGGTCCTCGGTCTTCAGGGCGACGTCTTTCGCCTTCATGATCAAGTACCTCGTTCCTTATTCTTCGCCGAGACGGCTGACGAGGCGCGTCTTGATCGGCAACTTGGCGGAGGCCAGCGTAAACGCCTCTTCCGCCAGCGACTTCTGAACGCCGTCGATTTCGAACATGATGCGGCCCGGCTTCACGCGGCAGATCCAGTATTCGGGGCTGCCCTTACCGGAACCCATGCGCACTTCGGCCGGCTTGCGGCTGACCGGCACGTCCGGGAAAATGCGGATCCACACCTTGCCGACACGCTTCATGTGACGCGTGATGGCGCGGCGGGCCGCTTCGATCTGGCGCGCCGTGATACGGCCGGGTTCCATCGCCTTCATGCCATAGGCACCGAAGTCGAGCGAGAAGCCGCCCTTTGCCACGCCCTTAACACGGCCCTTGTGGGCCTTGCGGAATTTCGTTCGCTTTGGAGAAAGCATCTTCCTATTCCTTTACGCTCGCTCGGACCGGCGATCGGATCCGCCGCCCTGATGGCCTGAGCCACCGGCTGCCTGCTGCTCCAGAACGCGCTTGTCCATGGCCATCGGGTCGTGGGCCATGATCTCACCCTTGAACACCCAGACTTTGACGCCGCAGGTGCCGTAGGTCGTCTTTGCCGTACCCTCACCGAAATCGATCTCGGCGCGCAGGGTGTGCAGCGGCACACGGCCTTCGCGGTACCATTCGAGACGGGCGATTTCAGCGCCGCCCAAACGACCCGAGCAGTTGATACGGATGCCGAGGGCGCCAAGGCGCATCGCCGACTGAACGGCGCGCTTCATGGCGCGGCGGAACGCAACGCGGCGCTCCAGCTGCTGGGCGATGTTGTCGGCGATCAGCTTGGCATCGATTTCCGGCTTGCGGATTTCGACGATGTTGAGGCTGACTTCCGAACCGGTCATCTTCGAGAGGTCGCCGCGCAGCTTCTCGATGTCGGCGCCCTTCTTGCCGATCACGACACCCGGACGCGCCGTGTGGATCGTGACGCGGGCCTTCTTGGCCGGACGCTCGATGACGACGCGGGCGACGCCGGCCTGGTTCAGGCGGTCGGTCAGGTACTTCTTGAGGCGCAGATCCTCATGAAGGAGCTGGGCATAGTCCTTATCGGCGAACCAGCGCGAGTCCCAGGTGCGGTTGATACCGACGCGCAGCCCGATCGGATTGACTTTCTGACCCATTACTTTGCCTCCTCGGCGACTTCGGCGCGCTCACGCACGACCACGGTCAGGTTGCTCCAGAGCTTCACCACCTTCACGCCACGGCCGCGGGCGCGGGCGTGGAAACGCTTCAGACGGAAGCTATTGCCGACATAGGCTTCGGCCACGAACAGCCGGTCGACGTCGAGCGAGTGGTTGTTCTCGGCATTGGCGATCGCCGCCTGCAGCACCTTCTTGACGTCCTGGGCCGCACGCTTCTTGGAGAAGGTGAGGGCCGCCAGGGCCGGCTGGGCGCCGAGACCGCGGATCATTTGTGCAACAAGGTTAAGCTTGCGCGGCGTGGTCTGCACGACCGAGGCAACGGCCTTCGCCTCGGTATCCTTCAGCGCGCGTGCTTTCTTCTGTTTGCTCATCTTTAGGCCCTCTTAGCCTTCTTGTCGGCGGCATGGCCGTGGAAGGTCCGGGTCGGCGAGAACTCACCGAGCTTGTGGCCGATCATGTTCTCGTTGACGAGGACCGGCAGGAACTTCTGGCCATTGTAGACGCCAAAGGTGAGGCCGACGAATTGCGGCAAGATGGTCGAACGGCGCGACCAGGTCTTGATCACCTCGTTGCGGCCCGAGGCGCGGCTGGTCTCTGCCTTCTTCAGCAGATAGCCGTCGATGAACGGGCCTTTCCAAACGGAGCGAGTCATATTCTGTCGCCCTCCTTACTTCTTAGCTGCGTGACGGCGGCGCAGGATCTGGCCATCCGTCTTCTTGTTATGACGGGTCTTCTTGCCCTTGGTCGGCTTGCCCCAGGGGGTGACCCAGGCGCGACCACCGTTGGTACGACCACCGTGCGGGTGATCGACCGGGTTCATCACGATACCGCGCGTGGTCGGGCGGTAGCCGAGATGACGGGCGCGACCGGCCTTGCCGATCGAGGTGTTCTGCTGATCCGGGTTGGAGACCGCACCGATGGTCGCCATGCACTCCGACTTCACCATGCGGACTTCGCCCGAGGGCATGCGCAGCAGCGCATTGCCCTGGTCGCGGCCAACCAGCTGCAGGAAGGTGCCGGCGGAACGGGCCATCTGGCCACCCTTGCCGGGCTTCAGCTCGACATTGTGGATGATGGTGCCGACCGGGATCGACCGCAGCGGCATCGCATTGCCGGGCTTCACGTCGACGCGCTCGCCGGAGACGACCTGGTCGCCGGCCTTCAAGCGCTGCGGCGCCAGGATGTAGGCCAGTTCGCCGTCCTGATACTTGATGAGGGCGATGAACGCCGTGCGGTTCGGATCGTATTCCAAACGCTCGACCGTCGCAGCGACGTCGAACTTGTTGCGCTTGAAGTCGACGATACGGTAACGGCGCTTGTGACCGCCGCCCGTACGGAAGGCCGTGATACGGCCATAGTTGTTGCGACCACCCGACTTCTTGAGACCCTCGGTGAGAGCCTTAACCGGCTCACCCTTATGGAGCTCCTTACGGTCGACCAGCACCAGCTGGCGGCGACCGGCGGAGGTCGGCTTGAATGTCTTCAAGGCCATGGCTTAGATCCCCGTCGTCACGTCGATCTTGTGGCCCTCGGCGAGGGTCACGATCGCTTTCTTGAAATCCGGGCGCTTGCCGGCACGGCCGCGCCACAGCTTGGACTTGCCTTCGACACGGATGGTGTTGACGGCGTCCACTTTCACCTTGAACACGCCCTCGACCGCAGCCTTGATTTCCGGCTTGCTGGCATCGAGCGGCACCTTGAAGGTGACTTGGTTGTGCTCCGACCCCATGGTCGACTTTTCGGTCACATGGGGGCGACGGATGATCTCCAGCATCGCTGCTTCAGAGAGCTTCACCTTGGGCGTAACCATCTTACGTGCGCGGCTCATTTCAGGCGCTCCACCAGATGTTGCACAGCGTCCTTGGTGAGAACCAAGGTGTCGCGGCGCAGGATGTCATACACATTGGCGCCCTGCTGCGGCAGCACGTCGACATGCGGGATGTTGCGGGCGGCGCGGGCAAAACCCTCGGTGACCGCCGGGCCTTCGATGAGAAGAACCGACTTCCAGCCGAGCGCGTTGAACTTCTCGACCACGTCCTTGGTCTTGGCGTCGGCGCCGACGCTGTCGAGGACGATCAGCTTGCCTTCCTTGGCCTTGGCTGAGAGAGCCGTCTTCAGGCCGAGGGCGCGAACCTTCTTCGGCAGATCGTGGGCATGGCTGCGCACGACGGGGCCGAAAATGGTCGCACCGCCACGGAACTGCGGCGAGCGCAGCGAACCCTGGCGGGCGCGGCCGGTGCCCTTCTGGGCATACGGCTTCTTGGTGGTGCCGGAAACGTCGCCGATTTCCTTGGTCTTGTGGTTACCGGAGCGGCGCTTGGCCAGCTGCCAGTTGACCACACGGGCCAGGATGTCCTTGCGAACCGGACGGCCGAAGATGTCGTTGAACGTGGTGTCGTCCAACTCGATCTCGCCCTGCGGCTTGTTATTGATGTCGATGACCTTGAGCTTCATGATTTCCTCACTCCGCCGCTTCGGCCTTGCCCTTAAGGGCGGCCGGGAACGGCGCGTCCTTCGGCAAAGGACGCTTCACGGCGTCTTTAATGAGGACGTAGGAGCCCTCGTGGCCCGGAACGTTGCCCTTCACCATGACGATGCCGAGCGCGGGATCGGTGCCGACGACCTTGAGGTTCTGCGTGGTGACACGCTCGTCGCCCATGTGGCCGGCCATCTTCTTGCCTTTGAAGGTACGGCCCGGATCCTGACGCTGACCGGTCGAACCAAGGCTGCGGTGCGAGACCGAGACGCCGTGGGTCGCGCGCAGACCGCCGAAGTTCCAGCGCTTCATACCGCCGGCAAAACCCTTGCCGATGGTGGTGCCGGTCACATCGACGAACTGGCCGGTGACGAAATGATCAGCCGACAGTTCGGCGCCCACTTCGAGGAGCGCATCCTTGTCGACGCGGAATTCCGCGATCTTCTTGGTCGGCTCGACCTTCGCCTTGGCGAAATGGCCCCGCTGGGCCTTCGAGACGTTCTTAACCTTCGCCTTGTCGAGACCGAGCTGAACGGCGTTGTAGCCGTTCGATTCTTCGGTCCGGACCGCGATGACTTGACAACCAGCGACCTTCAACAAGGTCACGGGCACGTGCGCGCCATCTTCGGCGAAGACGCGGGTCATGCCCAGCTTCTGGGCAATGAGGCCGGTTCGCATAGGTGCCCCTCCTCTTAATTCTTCAACTTGATCTCGACGTCCACGCCGGCGGCGAGGTCGAGCTTCATCAGCGCGTCCACCGTCTGCGGGGTCGGATCGACGATATCGAGCAGCCGCTTATGGGTGCGGATCTCGAACTGTTCGCGGCTCTTCTTGTCGACGTGCGGCGAACGGTTGACGGTGAAACGCTCGATGCGGGTCGGCAGCGGAATCGGGCCGCGAACCTGAGCACCGGTACGCTTCGCCGTGGAGACGATCTCGTTGGTCGACTGGTCGAGCACACGATGATCGAACGCCTTGAGGCGGATGCGGATATTTTGGCTTTCCATTTCCTGGATCCTTTGGGCCTGACGGCCTTACTCGACGATCTTGGCGACGACGCCGGCGCCGACGGTGCGGCCGCCTTCGCGGATCGCGAAGCGCAGGCCTTCA
>NZ_JAXCLX010000004.1:300000-449061 GCF_034044635.1 Dongia rigui | reverse complement strand
GGGATGGAGCAGCCCGGTAGCTCGTCAGGCTCATAACCTGAAGGTCAGAGGTTCAAATCCTCTTCCCGCAACCAATCTTGAAAACCCCCGGCGCCGCATGGCCCGGGGGTTTTCTCATTCCGCTCAGAAGCGATCGATCACGGTGACGCCTACACCCTGGAACCCGTCGAGGGCTGCCATGGCTTCACCGGCTTGGGTCAGCGGAATGCGCTTGGTGACAAGGCGGGCGGGATCCAGCCTGCCGGCCTTGATCATGCCGAACAATGCCGGGAAGCGGCTGGCCGCAATGCCGCGCGTGCCCATGATGCTGATCTGGCGCGAATAGACCGTCTCGAGCAGCGGGATGACGGGTGCCGCATGCTTCTCGAGCGGCATGCCGATCTGCACGTGCCGGCCGAGCTTGCGCAGGCCGCGTATGGAGTTATGGAAGGTCGTCGTGATGCCGAGTGCGTCGATCGAGACATGGGCGCCGCCATCGGTGATGGCGCGCACCTCCATGGCAACATCGGATGACGTTGCGGCGTTGAGTGTTGCCGTCGCACCGAGCGACTTTGCCAGTTCCAAGGCTGCGTCATTGACGTCGATCGCCAATATCTGTGCGCCGAGCTCAGCTGCGATCATGATGGCCGAGAGTCCGACGCCACCACAGCCATGAACGCTGAGCCACTCGCCCGGCCTGAGATCGGCGCGGTCGACGATGCCGCGAAAGGCAGTGGTGAGCCGACAACCCATGGCGGCCGCTTCGGCAAAGCCGATCATCTCCGGCAGCAGGACCAAGTTGAAATCGGCATGCGGCACCGCGGTGAACTGGGCAAAGGCGCCCCAGGCGGAGAATCCGATGACGAACTGATGCGCACAGATCGTGGGATCGCCACCCCGGCAGTCCGGGCATTCGCCACAGGCGATGATGAAGGGAGCGGTGACGCGGTCGCCTTTTTTGAAGCGCCGGCATTCCGGGCCCACATCGACGACGATGCCGGCGAATTCGTGCCCTGGCACATGCGGTGGCGTCACATCCGGGTCGGCGCCGTTCCACGCATGCCAGTCGGAACGGCAAACCCCGCAGGCCTCGACCGCGACGACGACGCCGTCACGCGGGCAAATGGGGTCGGGAACTTCCCGCACCTCTAGCGGCTGGCGGGCGGTTTCAAAAAGAGCGGCACGCATCGACGCGGTCCCCATGATTGTCGGCTGGCGAAAGAGTGACCGGCGGCAGCGGATTCGACAAGAGCCACCGGCTGGGTGGCCGGCCTAGTTGAGGATCCTCAGCTCGACGCCGCTTTCGCGCACGGCGGCCACGGCCGAGGGGTCGGGTGCGCCGGCGGTCATGATCATGTCGACATCCTCGAAGCCGCAGACGCGCACCAGCGACGTCTGGGTGAACTTGCTGGCATCGGTCACGACGATGCCCAGGCGCGACGCCTTGAGGATCGCCTGCTTCAAGGCGGCGTCAGGCAGGCTCAGTCCCATGATGCCGAAGGAGGGGTCGACGCCATTGCAGCCGATGAAGGCAAAGGAGGCGCGGATGCGCTCGAGGATCAGCGTGCTGACAGGCCCCACCAGCGAGTGCTGCTGCGGTCGCAGGGTGCCGCCCGTGACAATCACCTCGACCCGGGGAATGGCGCGTTCGAGGGCGAGGGCGATATTGAGGCCCGGCGTGAAGATGGTGAGGTTGATCAAGTCTTCGCGGTCGGCAATGGCGTGCGCGATGGCCATCGCTGTTGTGCCGACATCGAGGATAAGGCTGTCGCCGGAGGAGAGCATGGCCGCCGCGGCCTGGCCGATCAGGCGCTTTTCCGGGAGATAGCTTGAGACGCGGGCTTCGTAATCGACCTCCGGCACCGCTTCGACCACGCGCATGGCGCCGCCGCGCACGCGCCGAATGCCGCCGCGTCGCGCCAGAATATCGACGTCGCTGCGGATGGTGACTTCGGAGACGCTGAACTGACGCGCGAGATCATAGATGCGGACGAATTCATGCGTTTGAATGAACGAGAGCAGCTGCTCGCGCCGAGCGTCAGAAGCTGAAGATTCCGTGCCCTGCGGAAGGGCACTGATGTCGTCATCGAGCGTTTCAGCCGTCATCGCGTCGGCTCCAAATCTTTCGCACTGCACAAATCGAAACTCCGAATTCGCAGGCTTCTGGGGGAAATACCGCAAGATCGGCGGTGAATTCAATCCATCTTGACATTCGACTTTCGATACGGAAGTTTCTATATCACAAATAGAGCGGCGATCAAAAGCTGCCATGATGACTGAGGAAACGGCATGACAGGGACCGTTCATCCATGACGGCAGAAGCGGGTCCGCGCGCGGGCGACGTTTCCGGCGAGGTGCCGGAACTCGACATGCGCAACATCGCCAAGAGCTTTGCGAACATTCGCGCGCTCTCGAATGTTTCCTTTTCCGTGCGCGGCGGCGAAATCCATGCGCTGATGGGTGAGAATGGCGCCGGCAAATCCACCCTGATGAAAATTCTATCGGGCGCCTACCAGGCAGATCCGGGGGGCGAGATTCGTCTGCGGGGCGAGGTCGTATCGATCAACGGACCGCTCGCCGGGCGTCGCCATGGCATTGCCATCATCTATCAGGAGTTGTCGCTCTCACCCAATCTCAGCGTCGCCGAGAACATCTTTCTGGGTGAGGAGAAAAAGCGCCTGGGCTTCATCGATCGCAAGGCAATGGAGGCCGCGGCGCGGCCGCTGCTCGAGCGTCTCGCCGCGCCTTTCAAGGCATCGGACCGTGTTGCCAACCTTTCGATCGCCGAGCGTCAATTGGTCGAGATCGCCCGGGCGCTTGCCGGGCATCCGCGCATCCTGGTGATGGATGAGCCTACCACCAGCCTCTCCGCGCGCGAAGCGACGCGGCTCTTCACGATCATTCGCCAGCTGAAAAGCGAAGGTATCGCCATCATCTACATCAGTCACCGCATGGCCGAGGTCTATGAACTGGCCGACCGCGTCAGCGTGCTGCGCGACGGGTCGCTGATCGGCACCCTGGACAAGGAAGAAATCACCGCGCCGGCCCTGGTGCGCATGATGGTCGGGCGTGAACTCTCGTCATTCTATACCAAGGAACATCGCCACCCGACGGAGGACCGCAAGCCGGTCCTCGAGGTCGAGGGCGTCGGCGACGGCCACTTCATCCGCGATTGCAGCTTTTCGGTTCGTGCCGGCGAAGTCGTGGGGCTGGCTGGCCTCGTTGGCTCGGGCCGTACCGAGCTCGCGCGCCTGATCTACGGTGCCGATATCCGGGCCAGCGGCCGCATTCTGGTCGACGGCAAGGAATGCAAGGTGGAATCGCCCTTGCAGGCGATCAATTCCGGGATCGTCTATCTCACCGAAGACCGCAAGGCCTTGGGGCTGTTCCTCGACATGACGATCCGCGAAAACATCTCGATGAGCGTGCTGGGCACGGACGCCTTGCCGGCCGGATTGCTCAATCTCAAGGCGGCGCGCCAGCGCGCGGCCGAGGCGATCCGGTCACTGGGCATTCGCACCCTCAACGCCGCGGTCACCGTGGGGTCGCTGTCCGGTGGCAACCAGCAAAAGGTGCTGCTGTCGCGCCTGCTGGAGACCAAGCCTCGCGTGCTGCTGCTCGACGAACCCACCCGCGGCATCGATGTCGGCGCCAAGTCGCAGATCTACCAGATCATCGACGGCCTGGCGCGCAGCGGTGCGGCCGTCGTGGTGATTTCGAGCGAGCTCCCTGAAATCGTCGGTATTTCCGATCGCGTGCTGGTGATGCGCGATGGCCATATCGTGGGCCAGATCGAGGGGCGGCCGGAAGCGCCGATCACCCAGGAAAAGATCATGGATATTGCCACCAGCGCCGCCTCATTGAGCGCGGCCTGATGGTGGACCGAGGCAAAGGGACATCACAATGAGCGACAGAGCAATGGCAGGTGCAACGGCGGATCCCGAGAAAGCAGCACTTGCCCGGAAGCAGCGGATGCGCGCGATCCTGCAGGTTGTCGGCATGCTGCCGATCCTGGTCATACTCGCGATCTTCTTCGAAGTGTCCACCGACCGGTTCATGAGCTGGATGAACCTGTCGATCGTGGCCCAGCAGGCCGCGATCAATATCGTGCTCGCTGCCGGCATGACCTTCGTCATCCTCACGGGTGGTATCGACCTTTCGATCGGCTCGATCCTGGCGGCCTCGGCCATGATCGCCATCATCTGTTCGAAGATTCCCGATTACGGCCTGCTCGGTGTACCGGCGGCGTTGTTGGTCGGCCTCATCTTCGGTTTGATCAATGGCATCCTTATTTCAGCCATGCGATTGCCGCCGTTCATCGTGACATTGGGCTCGCTGACGGCTGTCCGCGGTGTCGCGCGCCTGCTGGGTGAGGATACGACCGTCTTCAATCCGGACTTGCCATTCGCGTTCATTGGTAACGGCACCTTGTTCGGCGTGCCCTGGCTGGTCATCATCGCCTTTGCCGTCGTGATCATATCCTGGGTGATCCTGCGTCGCACCGTGCTCGGCAACCGCATCTACGCCGTCGGCGGCAATCCGGATGCAGCACGCTTGGCCGGCATCAAGGTGTGGCAGATCCTGCTTTTCGTCTATTCGATGGCGGGTCTGTTATCCGGCCTGGGCGGCGCCATGTCGGCGGCGCGGCTCTTTGCGGCCAATGGCCTGCAATTGGGGCAGAGCTACGAACTCGACGCCATCGCGGCCGTGATCCTCGGTGGCACCAGCTTCACCGGCGGTATCGGCTCGATCTGGGGCACGCTGATCGGTGCCCTCATCATTGCCGTTCTCACGAACGGCCTGATCCTGCTCGGTATCTCGGATATCTGGCAATACATCATCAAGGGATTGGTCATCATCGGTGCCGTGGCACTCGACCGCTATCGTTTGCGGGAAGGTGGGCGGACATGACGGGACCAAGAATGCCGGCGCTCAACGAGGTCGCTGGATAGAAAGCCATGTTCGGCCGGATAACCGGCCGGGCCAGGTAAAATGCAACAGGAGGAAACATGAAACTCTCGCGTCTTGCCCTCGGGCTGGTGGTTGCGGTCGGCCTCGCGGCCCCCGCGGCTGCACAGGAATTGAAGAAAGTCGGCATTTCGGTAGGCTCGCTCGGCAACCCGTTCTTCGTCGCCACCATCAAGGGCATCGAAGACAAAGCCAAGGCGATCAACCCCAATGTTGAAGTGACGTCCGTTTCATCCGACTACGATCTCAACAAGCAGTTCACCCAGATCGACAATTTCATCGCTGCCGGCGTGAACGTCATCATGATCAACGCCGTTGATCCCGTCGCCATCGAACCGGCGATCAAGAAGGCCCAGGCCGCTGGTATCGTGGTCGCTGCCTTCGACGTGGGCGCCAACGGGGCCGATGTCACCGTCATGACCGACAACGTAAAGGCCGGTGCGCTTGCCTGCCAGTACATCGTCGATCACCTGAAGGGCAAAGGCGATGTGCTCATCGTCAATGGCCCGCAGGTCACCTCGGTCACCGACCGCGTCAAAGGCTGCAAGGAAGTCCTCGCCAAGAATCCCGACATCAAGATCCTCTCTGACGATCAGGATGCCAAGGGTTCGCGCGACGGCGGCTTTGCCGTGACGCAGAGCCTGCTGACCCGCTTCTCCAAAGTGGACGGTATCTTCGCCATCAATGACCCGACCGGCATCGGTGCCAGCCTTGCTGCCAAGCAGTTGGGCCGCAGCGAGTTCATCATCACCGCGGTCGACGGCGCCCCGGATATCGAGGCCGAACTGAAGACCGGCACCTCGCTGATCAAGGCGTCCTCGTCGCAGGACCCCTACACCATGGCCGGCCAATCGCTGGAGCTGGCTGCCGGCATTCTGCAGGGCAAGAAGCCGGACCCCAAGGTGATCCTGCTTGATCCGGTCCTGATCACAAACGAGAATCTCGGCTCCTACAAGGGCTGGACCTCGCACTAACTGTTACCAGCCGGTCGCGATCCATGAAAGGTCGCGGCCGGCCTTTTCTTATCTGAAGGTAGAACATGCTGAAAGCGTTGCGGGAACAGGTGCTGGAAGCCAATCTCGATTTGGTGAAGGGCGGTCTGGTTCTCTACACCTTCGGCAATGTGAGCGGCATCGACCGCGATCAAGGCCTGGTCGCGATCAAGCCGAGTGGCGTGCCCTATGACAGAATGAAGGCCGACGATATCGTCCTCACTGACCTTGATGGCAAGAAGGTCTATGGCGACATGCGACCGTCATCGGATCTCGCGACGCATCTGCTGCTGTACAAGTCGTTTTCCGGCATCGGTGGGGTCGTTCATTCTCATTCCGAATATGCGACGATCTGGGCGCAAGCCGCGCGCGCCATTCCGGCGCTTGGTACCACCCATGCAGATTATTTTCATGGCCCCGTACCGGTCACGCGTGTGCTGACGGATGCGGAGATCGAGGGCGACTACGTCCTCAACACCGGTGTCGTGATTGTCGAGGCCATTGGCGACAAGGATCCGATGTCGATGCCGGCAGCGCTCGTCGCCGGGCACGGACCCTTCTGTTGGGGCAGGGACGCGGCCGATGCCGTACACAATGCAGTCGTGCTTGAATCGGTGGCGCGCATGGCGGTCCATACGGTGGCGCTGCGGCCCGAGACCCGCGGGATCTCCCAATCCTTGCTGGACCAGCACTATTTTCGTAAGCATGGCGCCAAGGCCACCTATGGCCAGGCTTCATCAGACAAGGCGCTATGAGCATGCCATCGGTTGTCGCCGGCGTTGATTTCGGAACGCTCAGCGTTCGCGTGACGTTGTTTTCGGACGTCGGGCGGGCGCTCGGCCACGGCAGCGCCGAATATCCCCTGCACCGCCGGCGCGATGACCCCGACTACGCCACGCAATCGCACGATGACCAGATGGCGGCGCTCGCCGCTGCCTTCAAGAAGGTGCTGGCTGGCAGCGGCGTCAAGGGAGAGGACGTCGTCGCGCTCGCCATCGATACGACAGGCTCAAGTGTCGTCATGGTGGGTGAGGGGCTGCAGCCGCTCAGCGAATACTACCTGTGGTGCGATCATCGCGCCAAAGCTGAGGCGCAGGAGATCACGGCCAAGGCCCATCGGGACGGCGTCGAGGCAATCGATTGGTGCGGCGGTGTCTATTCGCATGAATGGGGTTTCGCCAAGGTGCTGCATTGGCTGCGTCACAATGCCGAGAAGCGCGGGCAATTCGTCACGGCACTCGAACATTGCGACATGGTGGCAGCGACGCTGACCGGCGTTACCGATCCCAAAATGGTCAAGCGCAGCGTCTGCGCGATGGGCCATAAATGGATGTGGAACCCGCGTTGGGACGGCTTGCCAGCGCAAGACTTCCTGACGCGGGTCGATCCGCTCTTCGACGGCATCCGCGCCAAGATCAATGGCACGTTCTGCACGTCGGACAAGATTGCCGGCAAGCTTGCGCCGGGCTGGGCCGAGAAGCTGGGGCTGAAGCCCGGCATTCCGATCCCGGTCGGCGCCTTTGATGCGCATTGGGACGCGCTCGGCGCTGGCTGCAAGATCGGCGACGTCGTCAACGTCGTCGGCACATCGACCTGCATCATCGCGACGGCGAAGGATGTCGGGCTGATCCCTGGGCTGTGCGGCATCGTGCCGGGCAGTGTCGATCCGCACCTTATGGGTATCGAGGCTGGGCTTTCCGCGACGGGTGACATCTTTGATGCCATTGCCAAGCGCGCCAATACCAAGATTGCTGAACTGTCGCGCGGCCTCGAAAACTATCGCGCCGGGCAGACGGGCCTGTTGCGCCTGACCTGGGACAATGGCGACCGCACGGTGCTGGTGCGTCCGGATCTCGGCGGTATCACGTTGGGGTGGAACCTGCTGCATACGGCACAGGACGAGCTTTTTGCCGCCATCGAGGGTACCGCCTTCCATACCCGCCTGATCCTCGAGCGCATGGCGGAAGGTGGCGTGCCGATCGAGCGCATCATCAATGGCGGCGGCATCCCCCAGCATAACCCGGTGCTCAACCAGGTCTATGCCAATGTCCTGGGGAAACCCGTTCTGGTGCCGGACGGCGTACCGACCGGCTTTGGCGCCGGCATCTTTGCCAGCATGGCGGCAGGCCTTCATGCCGATGTGGCGGCGGCCCAGGCGGCCATGTGTCTACCGTTCCGGACGTTCCAGCCTGATCCGGCGGCGCACGCCGTCTATCAGCGTCTCTATCCCATGTTCCGTGAGCTTTATCTCGGTTTCGGTGGCGTTGCCGCCGCGGCCAACCTCGGCAGCGTATTGCCGGAACTTCGCAAGATCGCCCAAGGAGGCAGTCATTGATGTCGACGCGTCTTGATCAGAAACTCGCCCGCATTCGCGCCGGCCAATACAAGCGCAGCGACTTCATTATCGCCGACGCGAAGGACGCCGACATGGGACCGAGCATTCCGGCGATGGGGCCGAACCGGCAGCCCGATGGCACCTGGTCGCGCTATCGCACGCGGGCCGAGTTTTTGGACCAGATTCGCGCCATTGTGGCGCAGGACATCGTCGATATCATGCTGATGTCGGTGTCCAATCTGGAGCAGCTGGCGAGTGAAGGCGTATTCCGCAATTGCCCGGTGAAGCCTGCCATTCGCGCCAATGATACGACCGATATCTGGGTCGTTCGTGGCGGCACCTACAACAAGCATCCGTCGCGACCCTTCCGCTCGGCCGCCTTGCCACGCGTCCTTCATGGCGGATCCAGTCTGCGCGAAGGGGCCGGGGTGATCGGCACCGACCTCGGCCTTTATTCGATCACCTTCAACAACGACCTCGACGCCGACCAATGTTCATTGGAGGCGTTTGCCGATTTCCGCGCCGACGCGGCGCAGCATGGCTTCAAGTACTTCCTCGAAGTGTTCAACCCGAACGCGGGACGCGATCTGTCGCCCGACATCATGCCACATTACGTCAACGACAGCATTGTTCGCTGCCTGGCCGGTGTCAGCAAGTCTGATCGCCCGCAGTTCTTGAAGATTGCCTATAATGGCCCGAACGCCCTCGAGGAATTGGCGAGCTATGATCCGGGCATGATCGTCGGTGTGCTGGGCGGCGGCGCCGGGACCACGCGCGACTGCTTCGAACTGTTGTGCCAGGCCGAGCGTTACGGCGCGCGCGTGGCTCTGTTCGGGCGCAAGATCAACCTGGCCGAAGATCCCCTGGCCATGGTCGAAATGATGCGCAATGTCGCTGATGGATCGGTGACACCGGCGGAGGCGGTCCGCGCCTACCATGGAATCTTGGCCAAAAAGGGTATCAGACCGGCCCGCTCGCTCGAGGAGGATGCCGCCATCTCCGAGGCGGTTCTGAAGCAGGCTGCCTGAAGGAATTGCCCCTGGCTGCATTCCCCCGGCGGCATTTCCCTGGCGGCATTCCCCCCTGGATTCCCGCCGCGACCGATTGTAGAGATGAAACATGACAACGTCTCGCCGCGGCATCGTGACGGGTGGCACCTGGTGCGTCGATCGCAACCGGGCGATCGATGCGTGGCCACATGAAGATGGCGTCGCCGAAATTCTGGCGACCGAACTCTATGGTGGTGGCTCCGGCTGCAATCTTGCCATCGATATCCGAAAGCTCGATCCCAGCTTTCCAGTGGCAACCATCGGTCTCGTGGGCGATGACGCAGATGGCCATTTCCTGCTTGCCCAAGCCGACGCCCATGGCATCGACCGCAGCCGCATGGCCGTAACGGCGGATGCGGCGACCCAGTTCACCGATGCCTATGTCTCGCAGCGCAGCGGCCGGCGGACCCACATCTTCTTTCAGGGAACCGGCGCGCTGTTGACTCCGGATCACTTCAGTTTCGATGGAGTCGATGCACGGATCCTGCATCTGGGGCTCCCCGGCGCACACAAGCTCATGGATCAACCGTGGAAGGGCGATCCGAATGGGTGGGTCTACGTGCTGCGGCGCGCACGCGACGTCGGATTGCTCACCAATCTCGAACTCTTCAGCATCGCCCCCGAACGGATCGCGGCCCTCGTCCTGCCCTGCCTGCCGTATCTCGATTATCTCGTGGTGAATGATTTCGAAATCGGCGCCCTCGCTCAGTTGCAGACGTCGACGGACGGCTTGACCGAGATCGGCGCCTGCATCCAGGCGGCAAAGGCCGTCATGGCCAAGGGCAGCATGCGCCTCATCGTCGTCCACTTCCCGGCCGGGGCGATTGCCTTGGAGCGGGATGGCACCGTCACCTCGGCGCCATCCTTCAATATTCCCCAATCCGAGATTGTCAGCGCCAATGGGGCAGGGGACGCGTTCGCTGCCGGGCTGCTCTACGCCCTTCACGAAGGGTGGGAGATCGCCTCGGCACTCGAAATGGCCCATGCCACGGCGGCCATTTCGCTACGGGGACTCTCGACCTGCGCCGCGGTCGAGGACTACCGCGCGTGCCTTGCCAGGGCCCGTAAGTGGGGCCTCCGGCCGTCGCTGGCTCTGCAACAAGCGTCGCTATAAGAGAAATTACGCCGCTCATCCGTCGGGGATTGGACAAATTTCTTGACGCCGTCGATGCCCTGGGCGAATGATCCACCAGTCGAAGGTTCCCCGATGGATAGATTCCTGGGGATTAATAGGGAACACGGTGCGGACGACCCAAAAGGGGCCAAAACCGTGACTGCCCCCGCAACTGTAAGCGAGGAGCGGACGCCGAGATAACCACTGACCGGTGGCGGGCATGGGTAACATGCCGGATCCGGTTGGGAAGGTGGCGCCGCCTGGTACTCGCGAGTCAGGAGACCTGCCAGCGACGAGACGAATCCGTATTCCGGACGGGGTGTCCGCGCGGTGTGGTGGATCTGGTACCAACTGGCACCGGTCACTTCAGTAGCGGTAACCCCCTGCCGGCCAGACCAGAACTCAAGGGGATCCATCATGCAGACCAACGCCCAGCTTGCCTCAAGCGCCGTTTCCACCAAGACCACTGCCCGCACCGAAGCCCTCGCAGGCGCCTTCATGGCTGCCGTGCTCGGCCTCGTCATGGTCTGGGGTGTCGGCTTCTCGCATATCGAAGCGGTTCACAACGCCGCCCACGACACGCGCCACGCCAACGCCTTCCCCTGCCACTAAGGGGCGGGTTCATGGAGACGTTCCGGCGACTGTTTCTGGTCGCTCTGTTGGCTGGTCTCATCAGCGGCATCGCCATTACGGCCGTCCACCAGGTGAGCACGACGCCGCTTATCCTGGCGGCTGAGGTCTACGAGAACGCCGGGCCGGCAGAAGCACCAGCTGCTGCCGCCGAGGCGCCGGCCGGCGAAACGGGCCACGATCACGACCATGCGGCCGAAGGGCATGACCATGGTGGCGGCGACGCCTGGTCGCCCGCCGATGGCTGGCAGCGGACCCTCTCGACGGCCATTGCTGATGTCCTCACCGGCATCGGCTTTTCGCTCCTGCTGGTTGCCGCCTACCGCATCTGGGGCGGCAACATGACCTGGCGGACGGGGCTGTTCTGGGGCCTGGCCGGTTTCGCGGCGATCGTTGCCTCACCCAATCTCGGCCTGCCGCCGGAAGTGCCGGGTACCGAAGCCGCACCCCTCGCTGACCGTCAGGTCTGGTGGGTGGCGACGGCGGTGCTGACGGCGCTGGGACTTGGCTGCATCTTCATTGCCAAGCGCGCCTGGGCCGCTGCCCTGGGACTTGTTCTGATCGTGCTGCCGCACGCCTATGGCGCGCCGCAGCCGGCGGAATATGCGAGCGTGGCGCCTGAGGAACTGGCGCACCGCTTCATCGTCGCAGCGACGATCGCGGGGCTGGTCTTCTGGGCGATCCTCGGGGCATCGACCGGCTATTTCTATCACCGGTTCTTCAAGTCGACCGCTTCCTGACCAGATCTGGCAGCAGCAAAGAAAAAGGCCGGGCCGCCCGATCGGGTGCCCGGCCTTCTCTTTAGTCGTTGGTTCAGAGCGCGCGGACGTCCTGAATGAAGCGCTCGATCGTGGTGCGAATCTGGGACGTGTTCTGACCCAGCAGTCTGGCGGCAGACAGCACAGTCGCTGTGGCGTTCTGCGTCTGCCCGGCGGCTTGCGCCACGAAGACGACCTTTTCCGAAACTTCCTGGTTGCCGGCCGAGGCTTCCTGGATGTTGCGGGCGATCTCCTTGGTCGCAGCGTTCTGCTCTTCGACCGCAGCCGCGACGCCGCTTGAGATATCCTTCATCTGACGGATCTGATCGCCGACCGAACGGATCGAATCCGCCGTCGATTGCGTCGATGTCTGGATCGATTGGACCTGAACGGCGATGTCTTCCGTGGCACGCGCCGTCTGGTTTGCCAGGCTCTTGACCTCATTGGCGACGACGGCAAAGCCCTTGCCAGCCTCGCCGGCACGCGCGGCTTCGATCGTCGCGTTGAGCGCCAGCAGGTTGGTCTGGTTCGAGATCTCGGTGATGAGGCGAACCACATCGCCGATCTTGGTCGAGGCTTCGGTCAGGTGCGAAACACGCTCGGTTGTGTCTTCGATCGAATGCGTCGAGGTCGCAGCGATCTCGGCCTGGCTGGAGACCTGTCGGCTGATCTCCATGATGGAACTCGACAGCTCTTCGGTTGCGGCAGCAACCGTCTGCACATTGGCGCTGGCCTCAGTTGCGGCAGCAGCGACCTTCTGGACCTGCTCAAGCGAATCACTCGACAGTTTGTTGAGCGATTCGGCCGTATGATCCAGCTCGTCAGCCGATTTCACCAGCGCCTGCAGGATGGTTTCGACCTCCTGGTCGAAGCCACGGGCAAGCTCCGACATCTGCGCCGCCCGTTTTTCGCGGGACTGCTGCTGCTGGGCAGCCTCGGCCTGCAGGACTTCATTGCGGCGCATGTTGTCGGCAAAGACGGCAACGGCGCCGGCCATGTTGCCGACCTCGTCAGCGCGCTCGGCATAGGGGATGTTGACCGAGGTGTTGCCGGCAGCCAGTTCCTTCATCGTGTCGGTGATCATGCGGATCGGTGCGCCGATCTGGCGCGACAGGACGAAGAAGAACAGGACGGCAGCCACCAGCATGACCACAGCGCTGGTGATGACCGTCCGCAGGGTCCAGGCCAATGCAGTTGAGATCTGCGCATTCGCCGCGGCGGAGTTCGCCTTGATGGCTTCCGAGACTTCCTTGCCGGCAGCCTCCAGCTTGTCCGTCAGTTCTTCGCCGGCGCCGGTGACTTCGATGGCGCGGGCTTCATTGACCGTTGATGGGTGACGCATCAGCTTCAACTGCTGGGCGGCGGGGCCGTCGCGCCAGTCTTTCATGGCGCTGCCAATCTTATCGAGTGGCGCCAGGAGGTTCTGGTCGCCAGCCGCGTTGGCAATCGCTGCCTGCAGCAACTGATCGAAATTCGCGCTGAAGGCCTGATAGCTCTTTGTATAGTCCGAGCTGCCGGTAACCAGCAGGCCGCGAATGGCCGTCTGCATCTTCGACGCCTCGGCAAGTGTCGCATTGATCGAGCTTGCCTGACGTTCGGCGGCGTCATTGACCGAATTGGCTTCGTCGATACGCGCTGTCAGCATGATCGAGATCGCGCCGGAGATGATGATGACCAGACCCAGCAGCGAAAACGCGATGATGAGCTTCTTGGCAACGGAAAGGTTGGCAAAGTTCATTTTCTTCTCTCCGCTTCTATCAGCTCTGCAGCCTGCGCTGCATTTCGGTCAGATTGAATTCAACGGTCACGGCGCCAATCGCTTCCTTGGTCGCCGGATCGACGGCGGTGAAATTGACCTGCGTCCGCCAGGTCTTCGTTGCATCGTCAAATTCCGGTTCGTCAACGAAGACGGCATCGGGTCCGACGGCAAATGTCTTTTGATACTTGTCCTCGTCGCCTTGCCAGTAATCTGACGTGACCGAGCTTTGCCCAACGTTGAGGCCGAATTTGTCCATGACGAAAATCTCGGTGAAAAGGCCGGCTGAGCTTGCCTGGATGTAAAGGAGATAGTTGGAGAGTGGGCTGCTCAGGATCTCGGCGATGAAGGGCTGGTCGTCCGACTTCGCCTCTGCCTTCCATGCCTCGTCCATTTTATCGATCGTCGCCTGATCGACACCTTCATGCTTCTTGCTCGCCGCCTCGATCGACATGATCGCGACGGGCTGCAAGATGCGATCACGCATATCCTTGATGATCTCGGGGGTGATGATGCTGGCGGAAATAGGTGCTGCCGACGCGGCCGTCTGTTCCGCTGCGGCTGGTGCAGCAGCTGGTGCCGCCGGCGCCGGCACGCTAGCGGTTGTCGCTGCAGGTGCCGCTGCCGCCGCAGGTGCTGCTGCCGCTGCCGCTGCGGGCGCAGTTGCCGGTGCAGCCGGATCCGCAGCCACCGGTGCAGCCGTCGTTGTGGCTTCTTGGGCGAAAGCGGCGGTCATCGCGGAAAATGTCAGCGCGCTGGCTGCGAATGCGATGGTACTGAAACGATGCGGTTGGAACATGACAGCTCTCAATGCAATTGGAGTCACGTTCAGCCTGCGCGCAACTGGTAAAGAAATGATTTCTGTGCTTAAAAACAGGTTAATATTCCTTGTCGTTGTTACTTGGAATTATTCTAGGACAGTCGGTATTGGCGTTGGTGATGATGGCGGAAAGTCCGACTTCCCGACATTCGCGGCATGGACCCACAGCATGCTATAAGTTGTTAGGACTGATTCACCTCGGAAGGCGTCGTGATGGAAGGCTCGTCGGAGCAAGTGCAGGATCAGTCACAGGATAGGGAAGTGCCGGCCGCTGATCGCGCGCGCGCGATCGCCGTCCGCGCGAAGGGTGCCACGATGAGTTTCGTGCCCTATGTGTGGCGACGCTTCCAGGCGGACGGCTGCACGGGCGTTGCCTCAGGGCTCAGCTATACATCGCTCCTCGCGATCGTGCCCACCCTGGCGATCGGCCTGGCGATGTTCGCGGCCTTTCCGCCGCTCCGCGACTTGCGTGACGATTTCATCATCATCCTCGCCCAGAATCTGGCTCCCGATCTTGCCAATGTTGTGAACGACTACCTCGGCACGTTCATCAACAATGCCGGTGGCACATCCGTTGCCGGTGTCATCGGTATCGGCGTCACGGCGATCCTCCTGATCAATACAATTCAGACGGCCTTCGACAAGATCTGGGGTGTCGTCAACGCGCGCAACAAGCTGCATCGCTTTCCGGTCTATTGGGCGATCATCACCTTGGGGCCGCTGCTCTTTGGCGCCTCCCTTTCAATCTCGACCTATGTCTTCTCTCTGGCCAATAAGGGCGAGTTCTATGGCCTCTCCGCTGGCCTGAAGATCGTCACCGCCATATTGCCGTTCCTGCTCGAGACAGCGGGCTTCACCCTGTTCTATCGCCTGATCCCAACCCGCCCGGTGCGGTTGGTCGACGCCGGCATCGGCGCCATCACCGCTGCGGTGCTGTTCGAGATATTGAAGCGCGGCTTTGGCCTCTACCTCCAATTCTTCGGCTCCTATCAGGTCGTCTATGGTGCCCTGGCAACGGTGCCGATCTTCCTGATCTGGACTTATCTCGTCTGGGTCACCGTGCTGATCGGCGCGGAAATAGCGGCGGCATTGCCCGAATGGCGATCAGGGCGCCGGCAGGTCGGCGAAACGCTGCGCCGGGGAGATATGCTCAGCCTGTCCCTTGGCACATTTGCCGAACTGGCCAAGGCGCATTCCCATGGCGCCGGCATTCGCACGGAACAACTGGTCCACAGTCTTGCCGCCGACCCAGGGCGCCTGGTCTGGTTGCTGGACACGCTCAAATCCCATCGCCTGATTGCCAAATCGGACAATGGTCGCTGGATTCTCGCCCGCGACCTCAGCACCTTCACCATCCATGATGTCTGCCACCATTTGGGCATTGCCCTGGGCGAGACGCTGGAAGAGGTGGTACCCCTGGTCGATCCGCTGATGCGCCGAATTGCTGAAACCGAGAAGGCGGCGCTCGATGAAACGGTGGCCGCCGCGCTGAAGAGTATCGACGCAATCTGACGTTACACGGCATTTTCCCTTTATAGGGCGCCGTCGGCCCCCTATAACTCGGCAGATATATCCAACACTTTTCTGCCAGGGAGTCGCCCATGACCGCCATCATCGACCTGCACGCGCGCCAGATTCTGGACAGCCGCGGCAACCCCACGGTGGAGGTCGATGTCATCCTGGAAAGCGGCGCCAGTGGCCGTGCCGCCGTGCCGTCGGGGGCATCCACGGGCGCCCATGAGGCGGTCGAGCTGCGCGACGGGGACAAGAGCAAGTATCTCGGCAAGGGCGTCCTCAAGGCCGTCGAGGCCGTCAATGGCGAGATTTTCGAGGCGATCTCAGGTCTCGATGCCGAAGACCAGGTCAAGATCGACCGCCTGATGATCAAGCTCGACGGTACGCCCAACAAGGCGCGTCTGGGTGCCAATGCCATCCTGGGTGTCAGCCTGGCGGTGGCCAAGGCCGCAGCGGCCGATGCCGGCCTGCCGCTCTATCGCTATGTCGGCGGCACCTCGGCCCGTACCCTGCCGGTGCCGATGATGAATATCATCAACGGCGGCGCCCACGCCGACAACCCGATCGACTTCCAGGAATTCATGATCCTTCCCTGGGCGGCGCCGAGCGGTTCAGAGGCGCTGCGTTGGGGGGCCGAGATTTTCCACGCCCTGAAGGCGGAATTGAAGAAGGCCGGCCACAACACCAATGTCGGCGACGAGGGCGGCTTCGCGCCGAACCTCAAGAGCGCCGATGAGGCGCTGGCTTTCATCGTGAAGTCGATTGAGAAGGCTGGCTTCAAGCCGGGAGCCGACGTGGCGCTGGGCCTCGATTCAGCTTCGACCGAGTTCTTCAAGGACGGGAAGTATCATCTGGAAGGCGAGGGCAAGGTGCTCGACGCCGCCGGCATGGTTGCATTCTACGAGCAGCTGGTGAAGGCCTACCCGATCGTCACCATCGAGGACGGCATGGCCGAGGACGACTGGGACGGCTGGAAGGCGCTGACCGACAAGATCGGCGCCAAGGTGCAGCTGGTGGGCGACGATCTCTTCGTCACCAACCCGGTCCGGCTGAAGAGTGGCATCGAAAAGGGTGTCGCCAATGCCATTCTGGTGAAGGTCAACCAGATCGGCACGCTGACCGAGACGTTGGAAGCCGTGGAAATGGCGCACAAATCGGGCTACCGGGCGGTCATGTCGCATCGCTCGGGCGAAACCGAGGATTCGACCATTGCCGATCTCGCGGTCGCCACGAATTGCGGGCAGATCAAGACCGGGTCGCTCAGCCGCTCCGACCGCATCGCCAAGTACAATCAGCTCCTGCGCATCGAGGAGGGGCTGGGATCCGCCGCGCTCTATGGCGGTCGGGCTGGCATCGAAAAAATCCGCATGTGAGCTTGGTGTGAAGGCGCGACTCTCATTTTCGACTCAAGCCACCGTTTCTAACGTCTTGAATCGCTTTTCTATTGACGGTGGGAATCGGAGTGTGATTCGCTAGGCTCATGGAAATTGGCCGCGAAATACGGCGTCGTTTGCGCCAGGTTGCATTGCCCCTTTTGGGGGCGTGTCTCTCCGCCTATTTCGTGTTCCACGCGATCCATGGTGATCGTGGCATCCTGGCCTGGCTGCGCCTCAATCAGGAGCTCAAGGCAGCAACCGCCGAGGCCGTCCAGGCGGCTGACGACCGCACGGCCATGGAACGGCGTGTGACCCTGCTGTCCAATAACTCCCTTGACCTCGACATGCTCGAGGAACGCGCGCGGGTGATGCTCAATTACGCCCACCCGGATGATCTCATCATCTTCCTGAACGGTCAGGACGACACCGCGCCAGCGCCCGCCTCGTCGGCCGTCAACTAGGTCAGAAATCCCCGCTTCAGATGCTGTGAGCGCGCTTTTTCGGCGCGTTTTCCTATGCTGCACCGCACTCAAATCCGCTGGCGATGGCGTAGAGTTAACTGAAAATCGGTTAAAGTGCGATTTATGTCATAAAATCAATAATTTGATCGCGGTTGATTTGAAGCATGTTAACCACGATAATCCGCTTATTCATCGGGGTACGCAGCAGCGGTCGACAGCCCGTTTCAGCGGCCTATAGTAAACGCCAAAACCCAGTCAGGGGGGTCGAATGGCCAAGTCAGCGTCCCGCATGGCATCCAAAGCCGGCGCGCAGGTTACTCCACAAGAACTCATCCAATTTTATCGCGACATGCTGCTGATCCGACGCTTCGAGGAGAAGGCCGGCCAGCTTTACGGCATGGGCCTCATCGGCGGCTTCTGCCACCTCTATATCGGCCAGGAGGCCGTGGTGGTCGGCATGCAGGCGGCCGCAGAACCCCAGGACAGCGTCATCACCTCCTACCGTGATCACGGACACATGCTGGCCTGCGGCATGGACCCCAAGGGCGTCATGGCCGAACTGACCGGTCGTCGTGGCGGTTACTCGAAGGGCAAGGGCGGGTCGATGCACATGTTCAGCCGCGAGAAGAAATTCTACGGCGGCCACGGTATCGTTGCGGCCCAGGTGCCGATCGGCACCGGCCTCGGCTTCGCGCACAAGTACAGCGAAGATAGCGGCGTCAACATGGCCTATTTCGGCGATGGCGCGCTCAATCAGGGCCAGGTCTATGAAAGCTTCAACATGGCGGCACTCTGGAAGCTGCCGGTCGTCTATGTGATCGAGAACAACCAATACGCCATGGGCACCTCCGTGGCGCGTTCGGCCGCTGGCCTCAAGCTGTGCGATCGCGGTGCCGCCTACGGCATTCCCGGCCAGCAGGTCGATGGCATGGACGTGGTGAAAGTGAAGGAAGCGGCGGCGCTGGCGCTGGCGCATGCCCGCTCCGGCGAAGGCCCCTTCATTCTTGAAATGAACACCTATCGCTATCGCGGCCATTCTATGTCCGACCCCGCGAAATACCGCACCAAGGAAGAAGTCGCCAAGATGCGCCAGGAGCACGACCCGATCGATCGCCTCCGCGAACGCCTGCTCGCCGAGAAGGTGATCGATGAAGCCGGCCTCAAGAACATCGATCGCGAGATCAAGGACATCGTTTCAGCTGCCACCGAATTCGCCCAATCCTCGCCCGAGCCGGATCCGTCGGAACTGTGGACCGACATTCTGGTAGACGCGTAAGGGGAGGGAGCAGACATGCCGACCGAAATTTTGATGCCCGCTCTGTCGCCGACCATGACCGAAGGCAAGCTGGCCAAGTGGTTGAAGAATGCCGGCGATGCGGTGAAGCCCGGCGATATCCTGGCTGAGATCGAAACCGATAAGGCGACGATGGAAGTCGAAGCCGTCGACGAAGGCATCCTCGAGAAGATCCTGGTGGAAGCCGGGACCGAGAATGTGGCGGTGAACGCGCCCATTGCGATCCTGCGCGGGGAAGACGAAGCTGCCGGTGCAGCTCCGGTGAAGAGTGCGGCGCCCAAGGTGGAAGCAAAGGCCGATGCAGCGGCGGCAGCACCCCAGGCGCCGACGATCGTCCAGCATCAAGTGGCGGCCGAACCCGAATATACCGGCGCTACGGCGACGCATACCGTGCGTGAGGCCCTGCGCGACGCGATGGCCGAGGAAATGCGACGCGACCCCAAGGTCTTCCTGATGGGCGAGGAAGTCGCCGAGTATCAGGGTGCCTATAAGGTGAGCCAAGGCCTGCTCGAAGAGTTCGGCCCGAAGCGCGTCATCGACACGCCGATCACCGAGCACGGCTTTGCCGGCCTTGCGGTCGGTGCGGCCTTTGGTGGCCTGCGCCCGATCGTCGAGTTCATGACCTTCAACTTCGCCATGCAGGCGATCGACCACATCATCAACTCGGCTGCCAAGACGCTCTATATGTCGGGCGGCCAGATGGGTTGCCCGATCGTCTTCCGTGGTCCCAACGGTGCCGCCTCCCGTGTCGCCGCCCAGCATTCGCAATGCTATGCCAGCTGGTACGCCCATGTGCCGGGCCTCAAAGTTGTGTCGCCCTATTCGGCGGCCGATGCCAAGGGCCTTTTGAAGTCGGCGATCCGCGATCCCAACCCGGTCATCTTCCTCGAGAATGAACTTCTCTATGGCCAATCGTTCGAGGTGCCGACCGACCCCGAATTCATCGTGCCAATCGGCAAAGCGCGCGTCGTGCGCCCCGGCAAGCATGTGACGATCACGGCCTTCTCCAAGATGGTCGCCGTGGCGCTTGCTGCTGCCGACATCCTCGCCAAGGACGGTATCGAGGCGGAGGTCATCGACCTGCGCACGATTCGTCCGCTCGATACCGCGACGATCATCGCCTCGGTCAAGAAGACCAATCGCCTGGTGACGGTGGAAGAGGGCTGGGCCTATTCCGGCATCGGTTCCGAGATTGCCTCGGTGATGATGGAACAGGCCTTCGACGATCTCGACGCGCCGGTGTTGCGTGTCAGCGGTGCCGACGTGCCGCTGCCTTACGCCGCCAATCTCGAAAAGCTGGCGCTGCCGCAGCCCGAATGGGTTGTCGATGCCGCCAAGCGCGTCTGCTACCGCTAAGCCAGGGAGGGCTTGATGCCGATCAATATCCTGATGCCCGCCCTGTCGCCGACCATGACGGAAGGCAATCTGGCGAAGTGGTTGAAGAAGGAAGGCGACGCGGTCAAGGCCGGCGACGTGTTGGCCGAGATCGAAACCGACAAGGCGACGATGGAAGTCGAAGCCGTCGACGAAGGCACGCTCGCCAAGATCCTGGTTCCCGGTGGGGCCCAGGGCGTCAAGGTGAACGATGTCATCGCGGTCCTGATCGAAGAGGGCGAGGACGCCAGCGCCGTTGGCGCGGCACCGGCAACCAAGGCAGCGCCTGCGCCATCCGTCACACCGTCCGCTGCGCCTGCCAAGGCCGACGCCGCCCCCGCGGCGAAGCCTGCCGCGGCACCCGCGACCGGCGGCGGCCGTGTCATCGCAAGCCCGCTTGCCAAGCGCATTGCCGAACAGCAGGGCATAGATCTTTCCGCCATCAAGGGCAGCGGCCCCAACGGCCGCATCGTGAAGGCTGATGTTGAAGGCGCGCCCAAGGGTGGCGCCAAGCCCGCACCGGCGGCGGCTGCCAAGGCGCCCAGCGCTGCGCCGGTGATTTCCAGTGCCGCACAATTCGGCGAGCCGGAATTCGACCTCATCCCGCATACCTCGATGCGCAAGACCATCGCGCGCCGGCTGCAGGAATCGAAACAGTTCGTCCCGCACTTCTATCTCTCAGTCGATTGCGAAATCGACAAGCTGCTCAAACTGCGCGAGGAGGTGAACGCCGCCTCGCCCAAGGACGGCCCCGGCGCCTACAAGGTTTCGGTCAACGATTTCGTCATCAAGGCCTCGGCCGTGGCGCTCATGCAGGTGCCGACGGCCAATGCCTCGTGGTCGGATGACGGCGTCAAGATGTACAAATCCGCCGACATCTCGGTGGCGGTTGCCATTCCGGGCGGCCTCATCACGCCGATCCTGCGCCATGCCGACAAGAAGCGCATCACCGAACTCTCGATGGAGATGAAGGAACTCGCCGGCCGCGCCAAGCAAGGCAAGCTGAAGCCGGAGGACTACACCGGCGGCAGCTTCTCTGTTTCCAATCTCGGCATGTTCGGCATCAAGTCGTTCAGCGCCGTCATCAACCCGCCGCAGGCTTGCATCCTTGCCGTCGGTGCCGGCGAAGAGCGGGCTGTGGTGAAGAACGGCCAGCTCACGGTCGCAAATGTCATGACCTGCACGCTCTCGGTCGACCACCGTGCCGTCGATGGTGCGATCGGCGCCGAATTCCTCGCCGCGTTCAAGCGCCTCATCGAACAGCCGCTGGCGATGCTGGTGTAATGATGCGGATTGGTTTGATGGTGAGTGCAGCCATTCTGGCAGCAGCAACGGTGTCGGCACGCGCGGATGATTTGCGCCCGCCGCTGGAAAAGCAGTTCTTCGATTACTTTGCCGGAGAGTGCGACAGCGCCCTGAAGACCCAGGCCCAGGCGCGTGGCAAGAAACTGGATCAAGGCGGGCTCGGCGAAAGCATCGAGAATTACTGCGCCTGCACCTCCCAGGCGGTGGTCAGCCATCTGTCGGCAGGTGAAATCATCGCCTTTGCCAACAACCCGGAAAGCGAACCGGGGGCCTCGAAGATGAAGCCCTTCTTTGCCCAGTGTCAGGGCAAATAGGGACAGGCCGGGCGATGAAGATCTTCGCGCGGATTCTGCTGGTCACGGTTGTTGCCGTCATCGTCTTGGCGGCGTTGGCATTCGTCTGGGGCATGCAGCGCGCGATCGACGTCTCGACGCCGGAGGCGCGGGCGCAACAGATGGAAGCCATGGTGCTTGGGTGCAAGGTGCGCATGCCGGAGGTGCTGAAGAAGGCACAGTCGGCAACCAGCCTGCCGCCCGAGCAGATGAACCAGGTTTGCGCTTGCGCCGTGAACCGCGTGATCGACACCTATGCGGTCGACGGCAAGCTGAAGCCGAGCGACATCACGGAAGAACAGACCGATGCGGCGGAACTCGCCTGCATCCAGGAATTGACGGCCCAATAGAGGGAAGCTCGCAATGTCGGATACGTCTTTCGATCTCGTCGTGATCGGTGGTGGCCCGGGCGGCTATGTGGCGGCCATTCGCGCGGCCCAGCTCGGCTTGAAGACCGCGGTGGTCGAGCGCGAGCATCTGGGCGGTATCTGCCTCAATTGGGGCTGCATCCCGACCAAGGCGCTGCTGCGCTCGGCCGAAGTCGGCCATCTCCTGAAGCACGCCGACGCCTATGGCTTCTCGGCCAGCAATGTCACCTTCGACCTCGCCAAGATCGTCGACCGCTCGCGCAAAGTGGCGGGCCAGCTTTCTGGCGGCGTCAAACATCTGCTGAAGAAGAACAAGGTCGCGGTCTTCGACGGGCAAGGGAAGCTCGCCGGTGCCGGCAAGGTGAAGGTCGAGAAGGACGGCAAGCCGGTCGCCGATCTTGCCGCCAAGAACATCATCCTTGCGACCGGTGCGCGTGCCCGCGTCTTCCCGGGGCTTGAACCCGACGGCAAGCTCATCTGGACCTATAAGGAAGCGATGGTGCCGACCGTGATGCCGAAATCGCTGCTGGTCGTCGGTTCCGGCGCCATCGGCATCGAGTTTGCGAGTTTCTATCATAACCTCGGCGCCAAGGTGACGGTGGTCGAGGTCATGCCGCGCATCCTCCCCGTCGAGGATGCCGAGATTTCGGCCTTCGCGCAGAAGTCCTTCGAGAAGCAGGGCATGAAGATCATGACCGGCGCCAATGTGAAGGCCTTCAAGAAGGGCGCCGACAATGTGACGGCAACGATCGAGGCTGGCGGCAAGACCGAGGATCAGACCTTCGACCGGGTCATCCTCGCGGTCGGCATTGTCGGCAATGTCGAGAATCTGGGCCTTGAGGGCACCAAGGTGAAGGTGGAGAAGACCCACATCATCACCGACGGCTACGGCGCCACCGGCGAACCCGGCGTCTATGCCATCGGCGACCTCACCGGGGCACCTTGGCTCGCCCACAAGGCCAGCCATGAAGGCGTCATCTGCGTCGAGAAGATCGCCGGCGTCAAAGGCGTGCACCCTCTCGACACCAGGAACATTCCGGGCTGCACCTATTGCATGCCGCAGGTGGCCTCCGTCGGCCTCACCGAACAGGCCGCCAAGGATAAGGGCCATGAGGTCAAGGTCGGTCGCTTCCCCTTCATCGGCAACGGCAAGGCGATTGCGCTGGGCGAGCCCGAAGGTTTGGTGAAGACTGTGTTCGATGCCAAGACTGGCGAGCTATTGGGCGCCCATATGATCGGCGCCGAGGTGACCGAACTGATCCAGGGCTATACGGTGGCAAGAACGCTGGAGACGACCGAACAGGAACTGATGCACACCGTCTTCCCGCATCCGACGTTGTCTGAGATGATGCATGAGAGCGTTCTTGCGGCCTACGGCCGGGCGATCCATATCTAGTTTCGTGGCATAGAAAAGGGGGGTAGTTCATGGAATCAGGTTTTTCGATCTGGCATCTGCTGATCATCCTGTTCAGTCTTGCCATGCTTTACCCCTATGTCCGGATCGTCCAGAAGGCTGGCTATTCAGGCTGGTGGGTCCTCACTGGCCTGGTGCCGGTGCTGAACTTCATCATGCTCTGGGTGTTCGCTCTATCGACCTGGCCGGTCGAACGCGGTGGCCGCCCCGACGATGGCTTTGTCGATTGAGGAACGAACTTGACTGAACCGAGCGCGGCGCAACGTCACCCTGAAAAGGCGAACCGGCCCGACACGCCCGTCCAGCGCAAGCCGGACTGGATCCGTGTCAAGGCGCCGGGCGGTGAGGAGTACAACAACACGCGTACCCTCATGCGCAAGCTCGGCCTCAACACGGTGTGCGAGGAAGCCGCGTGTCCCAATATCGGCGAATGCTGGTCGCAGAAGCATGCGACCGTCATGATCCTGGGGTCGGTCTGCACCCGCGCCTGCGCCTTCTGCAACGTGGCGACCGGCCGCCCGGACAAGCTCGATCCGCATGAGCCGGCGCATGTCGCCGAAGCCTGTGCGAGCCTCGGGCTCAAGCATATCGTCATCACCTCGGTCGATCGTGACGACCTCGAAGACGGTGGTGCCGCCCATTTCGCCGAGACCATTAAGCGCATTCGCGCGCTGACGCCCTCGACCACGATCGAGGTGCTGACCCCCGATTTCCTCAGGAAGCCAGGTTCGATCGAGATCGTCGCCAACGCGGCACCCGACGTCTTCAACCACAACCTCGAAACCGTACCGCGGCTCTATCGCAATGTGCGGCCGGGTGCCCGCTATTACAATTCGTTGCGTCTCCTCAACCGCGCCAAAGAGATCAACCCCTCGCTCTTCACCAAATCCGGCATCATGGTAGGACTTGGCGAGACGCTGGATGAAGTGGGCCAAGTGATGGACGATCTGCGCGCTGCCGAAGTCGACTTCATGACCATCGGCCAGTACTTGCAGCCCACGAAGAAGCATCACCATGTCGACCGTTTCGTGACGCCGGACGAGTTCGGCCAGATGAAGCGGATGGGGCAGGGGAAGGGCTTCCTGCTTGTGGCGTCATCGCCGCTGACCCGTTCGTCGCACCATGCCGGCGAGGATTTCCAGCGCCTTCGCGCCGCCCGTGAAGCACAATTGGCGGCAGCCAGCTGATATCAATCCCTTATGACCGCGCGCATTCATACCGAAGACCGAATTTTTCCTTATCGCGCCGACCAGATTTTCGATTTGGTGGCGGATGTCGGGAAGTATCCCGAGTTCCTGCCCTGGTGCACCGGTGCCCGCATTCGCGAGACGCGGCCTGACATGGTGCTGGCCGATCTCATGATCGGCTTCAAGATGGTGCGCGAGAAATTCACCAGCAAGGTCTGGCTCAACCGCCCCGACATGCGCATCGATGTCGAATTCGTCGACGGCCCGTTTCGATACTTGAAGAACCACTGGACCTTCACCGATACCGGCGACGGCAAGTGCCGCGTCGGCTTCTATCTCGAGTTTGAGTTCAAATCGGTCATGCTGCAGAAATTGATCGGCGTGCTCTTTCACGAGGCAGTGAAGCGCATGGTGGCGGCATTCGAGGGCCGGGCGCGTCAGCTATATGGCCCGGGGGTGGCGTAAGTTCCCCCGACTTCACCTCGCGTCACACTGGAATGATGCGCCGCCAAACCTTGTATTTGCAGCAAACCAGTCCGGCGATCAGTGCCGGAGTCGCCCGGCTTGGGCGCCGCGGCCCGAGAATTGCTTGTAAAAATAGGTCATGATTCCAAGGCACTGGCCCATCCATGCCGTACCCCTTGAATGCGCGTTAAGGATTGACCAGATTGTTAACGGAAGGGCGGTACTTTCTTCCCGAGAGTTCGAGGCCACGGTGCGCCGCATGTTCCGTGCTTGAACGAGTGAGGCTAACGGTCGCGCAGTTGCGGGTCGTAGGTCCCAGGGGCTAGTCTGCTGCTTATCGAGAAAGGCGCAAAAACCTATCATGTCCGAGACAACGCCGAAGACCCAGAACTACCCAGTCCTCCCCTTGCGCGACATCGTCGTGTTCCCACACATGATCGTGCCGCTCTTCGTTGGCCGCGAGAAATCAGTGCGGGCCCTCGAAGACGTGATGAAGGAGGACAAGCAAATCCTCTTGGCCACCCAGAAGAACGCCGCCCAGGATGACCCCGGCGCCGGCGATATCTATGAGGTCGGCACGGTTGGTACCGTTCTCCAGCTGCTGAAACTGCCCGACGGCACTGTGAAAGTGCTGGTCGAAGGCGGTCAGCGCGCGCGCATCACCAAATTTGTCGATAACGATACGTTCTTCGTGGCCGAAGCGGCGGTGATCGTCGATGCGCCCATCGAAGGCAAGGAGATCGAGGCGCTTGCCCGCTCCGTCGTTTCGCAGTTCGAGCAGTACATCAAGCTCAACAAGAAGATCCCGCCGGAAGTCCTCGTCTCGATCAACCAGATCGAAGACGCAGCCAAGCTTGCCGACACGGTCGCCTCGCATCTGGCACTGAAGATTCCTGAGAAGCAGGAAATCCTCGAATGCCAGACCGTCGCCGAGCGGTTGGAGAAGGTCTATGCCTTCATGGAAGGCGAGATCGGCGTTCTCCAGGTGGAAAAGCGCATCCGCAGCCGCGTGAAGCGCCAGATGGAGAAGACCCAGCGCGAGTACTATTTGAATGAGCAGATGAAGGCCATTCAGAAGGAACTCGGCGAGGGCGAGGAAGGCCGCGACGAAGTGGCCGAAATCGAAGACAAGATCAAGAAGACCAAGTTCTCCAAGGAAGCCGCCGAAAAGGCGATGGCCGAGGTGAAGAAGCTTCGCACCATGAGCCCCATGTCGGCGGAAGCGACGGTCGTGCGCAACTATCTCGACTGGCTGCTGTCGATTCCTTGGAACAAGCCGACCAAGGTGAAGCGCGACATCAAGCTGGCCGAGAAAGTGCTGAACGAAGACCATTACGGTCTCGAGAAGGTCAAGGAGCGCATCCTCGAATACTTGGCCGTGCAGCAGCGCCAGAAGAAGATCAAAGGCCCGATCCTGTGCTTGGTCGGTCCTCCGGGCGTCGGCAAGACCTCGCTCGGCAAGTCGATCGCGCGTGCCACGGGCCGTACGTTCTCGCGTATCAGCCTGGGCGGTGTGCGTGACGAGGCTGAGATTCGCGGTCACCGCCGGACCTATATCGGTTCGATGCCGGGCAAGATCATCCAGGCGATGAAGAAGGCGAAGTCGTCGAATCCGCTGTTCCTCTTGGACGAGATCGACAAGATGGGCTCCGATTACCGGGGCGATCCGTCGGCGGCATTGCTTGAGGTCTTGGACCCGGAGCAGAACGTCAACTTCAACGACCATTACCTGGAAGTCGATTACGACCTCTCGGATGTCATGTTCATCACGACCGCCAACAGCCTGCGCATGGCGCAGCCGCTTTTGGATCGTATGGAGATCATCCGCATCCCCGGCTACACCGAGGATGAGAAGGTCGAAATTGCCATGCGCCATCTGCTGCCCAAGCAGATCAAGGACCACGGTCTGAAGAAGGGCGAGTGGGTGCTCTCGGAGGACGCCATTCGCGACCTCGTGCGTTACTACACGCGCGAAGCCGGTGTGCGTAGCCTGGAACGCGAGATCGCGAACCTTGCGCGCAAGTCGATCAAAGAGATCCTGATGAAGGATCTGAAGAAGGTCTCGATCAGCCGGCGCAACCTCGCCAAATATGCTGGCGTGCGCAAGTTCCGCTACGGCGAGGCGGAGACGACCGACATGGTCGGTGTCACCACCGGTCTTGCCTGGACGGAAGTCGGCGGCGAGATTCTGACGATCGAAGCCGTGACCGTGCCTGGCAAGGGGCGTGTCATTGCGACCGGCAAACTCGGCGATGTGATGAAGGAATCGGTGCAGGCCGCCGAATCCTTCGTGAAGTCCCGTGCGGTTGAATTCGGCATCAAGCCGACCCTGTTCAACCGCAAGGACATCCACGTCCACGTGCCGGAAGGTGCAACGCCAAAGGACGGCCCATCGGCGGGTATCGCCATGGTCACCACCATCGTCTCTGTTCTCACCGGCAATCCGGTGCGGCGTGATGTGGCCATGACCGGCGAAGTCACCCTGCGTGGTCGCGTGCTGCCGATTGGTGGTTTGAAGGAAAAGCTGTTGGCCGCGTTGCGTGCCGGCATCAAGACGGCGCTGATCCCAAGTGAAAATGAAAAGGATCTCGCCGACATTCCCGAGAACGTCAAAAAGGGTCTGACCATCATTCCGGTGCAGACGGTGGACGAAGTGTTGAAGAACGCGCTCGTCAACCCGCTGACGCCGATTGAATGGGTTGAACCGCCGGAAGTCGACCACACCGTCAAGAAAGACGGCGAGGATGACGTCGGCGGCATCGTGACCCATTGATCTAGCGCTGATTTATCTCAATAAAATCGCGGCGCCAGGGCGAAAAACCCCTGGTGCCGTGATTGATTTTTGGAGCGAGCCGGTTCTAATATCCGCGCACCTTCTTGCGGGGATGGGCGAGCAGGTTTGACCGATCCAGTAAGAAAAGGGGTTACCCGTGAATAAGAATGATCTCATCGCCGAAGTCTCGCAGGAGACCGGCCTCTCCAAGGCTGATGCCGCCAAGGCCGTCGATTCCGTTTTCGATTCGATCACCCGCTCGCTGAAGGCTGAGCAGGAAGTACGCCTCGTTGGCTTCGGCAACTTCCATGTCGCCAAGCGCGAAGCCAGCGTCGGCCGCAACCCGCGCACGGGTGAAGAGATCCAGATTCCCGCGTCCAAGCAGCCCAAGTTCAAGGCCGGCAAGGGCCTCAAGGACGCGATCAACTAAGGTTACGATTACCGGTGCAGGCTCTGTCATAGAGCCTGCTGCCTGGGGGCGATTAGCTCAGTTGGTAGAGCGTCTCGTTTACACCGAGAATGTCGGCGGTTCGAGTCCGTCATCGCCCACCACCCTCCGCTCGCGAGAGCCGAGTGAAGGCTGCCGCTCTGAAGCCCGAACGGGCGAAAGCAGGCTTCCGCTCCCGCTCAATTGAACAGCGACCAACTGAATCCAATCACTGGAAAGTCGGCGCCACCGACGCGCTCTTGGCGCGGCGCGGATATTCGCTTGCCGTCGATGCGCTTATAAAAGCCGATCGCCGCGTGATTCTCCTCGAGGCACCAGATGCTGGCGGCCTTGCTGCCCATCTCCCACATGGCAACGAACGCGGCTTGCACCAGTTGGCGGCCGATACCAAGTTCCCGCCAATCGGTGGCGACATAGAGCATGTATATTTCGCCCTCGGCACTTGGCCGCCCTTCGCGCGCCGGGCCGAAGGTCGCAAAGCCCACGACTTCATCATCGGCGACGGCGACCAAGGTGTGGCGTCTGTCGTCAGCGCGGGCGAGGCTGCGTGTCCAGCCGATGGCGTGGCGTTCGGGATCGAGGTTCAGCAGGTGCCGGTCGGGGAGGACGCCGGAATAGGCGTCGCGCCAGCTTTCAACATGGACCCGGGCAATGCCAGCCGCATCCTCGGCTTGAGCAAGGCGTATGCTGGCTATCGGCCTGTCCTGGTCGGCTTGCATCGAAACATCATGATCCCTTCCTTCCAAAAAGAAAACGCCGGCATCGGGGGGATGCCGGCGAGTTGCTTAAGGGGGTCGAGATGGTCTGTGGAACTGTCTGGCAGCTGCAGGGCACGACCCCTGAACCGCCACGCCAGAACTATAACAGGCGATTCCTTGAAAAAGGATAACCCTGCTTCCATCATCGTGTGCAGAAATGCGCGGAAATGACGTCGGCCTAGGCTTACTTACGCCAGGTCGGCCAGAACCTGATCGAGGCTTGCCTTGGCGATATCGGCGATCGTGGCCAGTTCGTCCCGCGTCGCAATATAGGGCGGTGAGAAGATGGCGATATCGCCGGCCTTGCCGTCGACATTGCCGCCGACTGGATAGCAGATGAGGCCGTTGGCAAAGCACCGATCCCGGAAGCGCTGATAGACCGCCAGCGACGGATCGAATGGCGCCTTGGTCAGCTTGTCTTTGACGATCTCGATCGCCCAGAAGAAGCCCCGGCCACGCACGTCGCCGACATGTGGGTTGTCGGCAAAGGCCCGCCGCAGCAGCTGCTCGAAATGCAGCCCGTCGTCATGGACCTTTTCCACCAGATGGTCGCGGGTGATCACGTTCTGCACGGCGACGGCGGCGGCACAAGCCAAGGTATGGCCGGTGAATGTGTGCCCGGTCAGCAGCCCGCCATCCTTGGCGAACATCGGCCCTTTGAGGCGGTCGTGATAGATGGTGCCGCCCAGCGGCACATAGCCGGCCCCCAGCCCCTTGGCGACCGTCATGATGTCCGGCTCGACGCCGTCATGGGCGAGGGCGCGCCAAGTTCCCGTCCGGCCCGAGCCGCACATGACCTCGTCGGCAATCATCAGCACGCCGTGTTTGTCGCAGATCGCGCGCACCAGGGCCGCATAGCCCGGCGGGGCGGGGACGCAGCCCCCGGCAGCGCCCACCACCGGCTCGAAGACGAAAGCGGCGACCCGCTCGGCGCCCAATTCAAGGATCTTGTCCTCAAGCTCCTGCGCGCAATACTTCCCGACCTCGACCGGATCGATCTTGCCGCCGCTTTTGGCGAGATAACCCGACGGCGGGCGATAGACATTGGCTGGCGAAATCAGATTGGACGGCATCAGCGCCCCCTCGAACGCCGCACGCCGGGCGGCAAATCCCGAAATGGACGTGGCACCCATCGTGTTGCCATGCCATGAGCGTTCGCGGCTGATGAACAGGCGCCGGCTCTTCTGGCCGATGGCGGTCTGGTACTGCAGCGCGATCTTGATCGCCGATTCGATCGCTTCCGAGCCGCTGCTGTTGAAGGTCATGTTGTTGAGGCCACCGCCGCAACGCGCGGCGACGATCGCCGTCAGTTCCTCGAGTGGCGCGCTGGTGAAGGTGTAGCGATAGCCGTGGGCGATGCGGTCGAGCTGCTTCTTGATGGCCTCGTTGACCTCGGGATGCGCGTGGCCCAGGGCGTAGACGGCGGGACCAGCCGACCCATCCAGATAGCGCCGGCCATCGGTGTCGAAGATATAGCAGCCTGCCCCGTAATCGACCTTGGGCAAGGTGCCTGGTTCCCAATCCATCACCTTGTCGCGTCTTGCCGCGGTTGACATTCAATGCTCCCTTTGGCTGCTATGCCCAGCGGTCATGCCAAGGTGGTGGACCGCAAGTCAAGGGCGGGCAGGGATTAGGATGACGATTCTCTATGCGGCGGAAGCCGACGAGGCGGCGCAATGGACGGACTCGCTGCGGGCGCTCGATCCCGGCCTCGACATTCGCTTCTGGCCGGAATGGGGTGATCCGGCGACCGTCGATTTTGTCGTCGTCGGCGGGCGATCGCCGGGCGATCTTTCGATCTTTCCGAAGCTCAAGGCGATCCAATCGACCTGGGCCGGGGTCAATCACCTGCTGCGCTCGCCGGGCCTGCCGCAGGGCGTGCCCATCGCGCGCATGGTCGACCGGGGCCTCACGGGCAGCATGACCGAGTTCGTCGTCTATCAGGTGCTCGACGAATGGCGCCGTGGGCCGGAACTGCGCGCGGCGCAACGTGATGCGCGCTGGGTCGAGACCATGCCGCGTCTTGCCAAGGATTGCCGGGTGGGCATCCTGGGCCTCGGCACGCTGGGCAGCGATATTGCGCAGAAGCTCGCCGGCCTGGGCTTTTCGGTCAGCGGGTGGAGCCGGTCGGCAAAAGAGCCGGGTGGCAATATCCGCAGCTTCGGCGGGGCGGACAGCCTGCCTACCTTTCTGGGCGATCTCCACATCCTGATCTGCCTGCTGCCGCTGACAGCGGAAACGGAGAATATTCTGGACGCCAAGCTCTTCGGGCATCTGCCCCAGGGTGCCGTCCTCATCAATGTCGGGCGCGGCGCGCAGCTCAACGAGGCGGATTTGCTGGCGGCTTTGGCGGAGGGGCGCCTCCGCCGGGCGGTATTGGACGTTTTCCGCGAGGAGCCGCTGCCCGCGACCCATGGCTTCTGGCGCCATCCGCAAATCACCCTCACACCCCATGTCGCCGCGATTACCCGGGCGGGGACCGGGGCGGATGACATTCTGGAGAACTACCGCCGTGCCATGTCCGGCCGGCCGTTGCTCAATCAGGTTGATGTCAGGAAAGGATATTGATCCTGTTCAGAGGGTTAGCTTGCGCCGTTTAACCTCGCTTTAACGGCCTGCTGGCATGCTGCTCGCGGATCAGGGCCCAAAAGGGCGTCCTGAGCAGGGAGCATTCTGGTTGGCGATCCGGCGTCATCATCTCATCGAAGAAGCCAAGGCCGAACTCGACCTCGCCTATGAGGAAGTGAAGCGTGCCGAGCAGGCCGTGATGTCGCTTGAATTCGAGTATAACGAGCGCATGCACCAGGCTCCTGCTGAGGCCATGGCGGAATTGATTGCCGAGAAAGAGGCCAAGCAAGAAGGCCACATGCTCGATTCCCTCTACGAAATGCAGAATGAATCGGCCCAGCGCTTTGCCCTTGTCAGCGCCGCGTTTGCCATCGTCAGTTCGGTCCAGGACGAGGAAATGTCCCTCGACCTCATCAAACGCATCCTGTTCCGCCGTGACTTCCTGCGCCGGAACAAGCTGGAGGTCGACAAGCATATCCGCGCCTTTCATCGGGGATTGCGCGAATACATGCGCAAGGAGAGCAGCCCGGAGGCCGACAAGACCGTCCGCACCTCCTGGAGCGAGATCGAGCGCATGACGGCGCTGCAGGCCAAGGAAGCCAAGGCCGCCTAAGGCCACGCCCACCGGCTGGAAACCCAGGTTTCTGTTAATGCGAATGAGTTGCAAACGTAGACCGCATGGGCTAGAGAGTTGCTCATGCGTCGCATTTCCATTCGCATTTCCAAAGAGGGGCAAATGACCAAAGGTCGGAAAATTCTGGCGGGATCCGCCGTGATTCTGGGGCTCAGCGCATTCGCGGGTGTCGCAGAAGCCAAGGCGCCGGACGCCAAGGCCGTGCTGACGAACTATTCCGACATCGCCGAGGCGATGTATGCCGATGCGATCACCACGGCCGGTGACCTGCAGAAGGCCGTCGACAAGCTGATCGCCGACCCCACCGATGCCAATCTGAAAGCCGCCCGCAAGGCCTGGATCGATTCCCGCCCGGCCTATATGCGCACCGAAGGCTTCCGCTTCGGCAACCCGGAAGTCGACGATCTCGAGGGCCTGGTCAATGCCTGGCCGCTCGACGAGGGCCTCATCGATTACGTCGACAAGGCATCCTATGGCGAGAGCTCCGACAGCAACCCGTTCTACACGCTGAACGTCATCGCCAATAAAGAGATCCAGATCGGCGCCGACAAGGTCGACGCGTCGGTCATCGACAAGAAGCTGCTGCAGTCGCTGCAGGAAGTGGGCGAGAACGAGGCCAATGTGGCGATCGGCTACCATGCCATCGAATTCCTGCTGTGGGGCCAGGATCTCAATGGCACGGGTCCGGGTGCCGGCAACCGGCCGGCGACCGATTACGACACCAAGAACTGCAGCAACGGCAATTGCGATCGCCGCGGCGCTTACCTGAAGGCCGCAACCGATCTGCTGATCGAAGACCTCGGCCAGATGCATGCGATCTGGACCAAGGATGGTGCAGCGCGTCAGCGTCTCCTCACGGGCGATGCCAATGCGGGCATCGCCGGCATCCTCACCGGTCTCGGCAGCCTGTCCTATGGCGAACTCGCCGGCGAGCGCACCAAGCTCGGCCTCATGCTCCACGATCCCGAGGAAGAGCATGATTGCTTCAGCGACAACACTCACAACTCGCATTATTACGACCAGGTCGGCATGGTCGACATCTACAAGGGCACCTACAAGCGGCTCGATGGCACGGTTGTGAAAGGTGCCAGTGTGAAGGATCTGGTCGCCGCCAAGGACAAGAAGGTCGGCAAGCGGGTCGTGGCGGCTCTGGCCGACACCAGCAAGGCGATGCAGGTCATGAAGGACACGGCCGACAGCGGCAAGGAATCTTATGACCAGATGATCGGTGCCGACAATGCTGCCGGCAACAAGATCATCGAGAACGTGGTGACGACGCTCGTGGCGCAGGCCCATGCGGTCGAAGCCGCAGTTGCGGCACTTGGTCTCAAGATCACCGTCGAGGGTTCGGACAGCCTCGACAATCCTTCGGCCGTGGGCCAGTAATAAGGCGACAGATCGCCCACTGAGCACCAAGCCCAAGGACGATCGCAGGACAGGATCTTGCGAGTGATGCCAAGATTACCGGGTCAAAACCCAGTCACCCGCCGCCGAGCGATCTACTCGCTCGGCGGCGTCGTTCTGGCGGCTGGTTTGGGCTATGCCGGCGGGTGCGCGCTAGCCAAGGGCGGGAAGGGCAGCCAGACCTATCCGCAGGCGCCCGTCATGCCGGCAGATGCGAAGGTGCACAAGCAAACCCTCACCGCGATACGGCGATCGCGGCAATTGGCGGCACCTCCCGCACCACCCACCGATATTCTGGGCTACAGCGACGGCCCGACCATCATTCGCCTGCAGCAGGGCGAATGGCTGGAAGCCGCCTTCACCAACCGCCTGCATGAACACTCGACCATTCACTGGCACGGCATTCGCCTGCCGAACGCAATGGATGGCGTGCCGTATCTGACGCAGGCGCCGGTGATGCCGGGCGAGAGTTTCACCTACCGTTTCCAGCCGCCCGATACCGGCACCTTCTTTTTTCATCCTCATTGCAGCACGGTCGAGCAGCTGGGCCATGGCCTTGCCGGTATCCTCATTGTCGAAGGCGATGAAGTACGGCCGCATGATCATGACCTGGTCTGCGTCTATCGCGACTGGCGCATCGACAAGGACGGCAAATATCAGCCGCTGATGACCGATGCTGGGGCCAGCAAGGCAGGGACCTTCGGCGATCACCGCACCATCAACGACCAGGTGCAGCCGGTCTTCAAGGTGCCGGCGGGCGGCGATGTTCGCGTGCGTTTCCTCAATGTCGACATGTCGCGCGTGGTCGATCTCGGAATCGTCGGTGCCGACGCCTGGGTGATTGCGACCGACGGCAATCCGCTGCCGCCACAGAAACTGAAATCCTGGCGGCTGGGTCCGGCCATGCGCGCCGATCTCACCTTGCGCATGCCGCACGTGGCAGGGACCCGTATCCAGCTGGTGAACTATTATTCGGCACAGCCAATCGTGATGGCGGAACTCGAAGCGGAAGGGACACCCCTCGACCGGCCAGCCTTCGTGCCAGCGGCGTTGAAGCCGGCCTCCATCCCGGAGCCGCAGATCGACGGCGCCGAGACATTTCAACTCCGCCTCAGCGCCAGTTCAGCACCGGCGGATTTGCCGCCCGATCTGGTTCTGCCCGATGGTTCGGTGCTGCGCTATGCCGATGCCCTGTGCCTGTCGCCCAAGACCTTCTGGGCGCTCAACGGCCAGCCCTGGCCCAGCGCCTCGCATGAAGTGCTACCGCCGCCACTCGTCACCTTCCAGCGCGGCAAGACCTATATCGTCGAAATCATCAACCAGACGCCGCACATCCACCCCATTCATCTGCATGGCCACACCTTCAAGGTGATTGGCTCCAGCAAGGGCGATGTCGTTCCGCATTGGGCCGACACCACCATCGTGGCGCCGAAGGAACGGGTGAAGGTTGCCTTCGTGGCGGACAATCCGGGCGACTGGATGATCCACTGCCACATCATCGAACACCAGGAAACCGGCATGATGGGTATATATCGTGTCGCGTAGGTTTAAAGCGGCACTCGCCACCGTTCTCGGTCTCGCCATCTGTGCCACGGTTCTCACGACCGGTGCCCTCTGGACGAAAGCCGACGACACCACCAAGCCCAAGCACGTCGTGAAAGTCATTCGCGACCCGGCGCTTGGCGACGATGCTGTGGCGCGCATGGAAAATGTCATCGGCCAATCGATCTTCGAGCGCATCTGGGTTTCAGCACCTTCATCGACCGAGGCCGCGGACGGCTTGGGACCGATGTTCAATGCGCGCTCCTGTGCCGCCTGCCATCCGGGTGGTGCCCATGGGACGCTGGTCAACAAGGACGGCTCGCAGAGTCCATCGCTGCTCGTGCGCCTGGGCGCCAAAAATGACGGTGCCGCCGATCCGGTCTATGGCAACCAGTTGCAGACCGAGGCGGCGCGCGGCGTACCGCCCGAAGGGCGCTTCTCCATCGACTATGCGCTTTCCGAAACAAAGCTCGCCGATGGCACCATTGTTCCGCTGCGGCGCCCGGTGGTCACCTTGCACGACATGGCCGATGGTCCCGTGGCACCCGACACGGTGACGGGATTGCGCCTTGCTCCCGCCATTCACGGCATGGGGCCGCTGGACGCCATTCCTGCGGCATCGATCATTGCGCGCGCCGATCCGGACGACAAGGACGGCGACGGCATATCCGGCCGCATTCATTGGCTGGATGCCGAGCAGAAAACCTTCGGCCGCTTCGGCTGGAAGGCGATCATGCCCAGCCTTGAGGCGCAGAACTCGCATGCCTTCTTCGCCGATATGGGATTGTCGACGCCGCTCTTCACCGATGCCTATGGCGAATGCACGGCGCGCCAGAAGGCTTGCCGTGCGGCCCCCAGCGGTGCCTCGCCGCAATTCGAAGATCTCGAAGTGACCAGCACGCTGGTCAAGGTGCTAGACCGTTTTGTGGCCGAAGCGGTCCTGCCCGCCGGCCCCAAATCCCAGGCCGATCCGGTCATGCTGGAACGCGGCCGTGCGCTCTTTGCCTCGGCTGGCTGCCAGGCTTGCCACAATCCCAGCTATGACGTCGAATGGCCCAAAGGCGCGTCTAAAACGCGCCATATCTCACCCTATACCGACCTGCTGCTCCACGACATGGGCGATGGCCTGGCCGAAGATCTGATCGAAGAAAACGCCAAAGGCCGTGAATGGCGCACGTCGCCGCTCTGGGGCCTGCGCTGGGCTGTCGATCACCACGGCCAGGGCGCCCTGTTGCATGACGGCCGCGCGCGCACCATCCTCGAAGCCATCCTGTGGCATGGCGGCGAGGCCTTGCCGGCACGCGACCATGTTGCCAACCTGTCACCGGGCGACCGGCAAGCCCTAATCTCCTTCCTCTCCAGTCTGTGAAAGCGCGTCTCATGACGGATCAATCCAACGACAAGATCTCTCGCCGCCAGACCCTGGCCGCCTTGATCGCCGCCGGCATGGTGCCGGCCGTGGCGCGCCCGGCCGATGCTGCAGGCGCACCGGATTTTGGCGCCTTCAATGCTGCCTTCGCGCAAAAGATCGTGCTGCCGGCGTTCGATCATCTGGTCGAGATCACGGCAGCCTTTGCCAAGACCGCCGATGCCTTCGCCGCCACGCCCGATGCTGCTGGCCTCGAGGCGGTGAAAAAGGGCTTCAACGATGTTGCCGATGCCTGGGCCTTGACCCAGCAGTTCCGCATCGGCGCCCTGGCGCAGGAGCAGCGCGCGGAGCGCTTCGCCTATTGGCCGGAACGGCGCAACGTCGTCGAAAAGCAGATCAACGCCTTGCTGGCCGGCAAAGGCCAGGACGGCTTGGCGCCCGACCAATTGGCCAATGGCAGCGTCGCCGTCCAAGGCCTGCCGGTCCTTGAGCGCATTCTCTATGGCGAGGACAAGGGTCAGCACTTGCTGGCGGGCGACGAAGCGGAACGGCGCCGTGCCATCGTCGTGGCGATCGCCCGCAACCTCAAATCGATCGCCGCAGACGCGCAAGGCATTTGGGCTGCTAACATCAAGGATCCGGCCAAGGCCGCGAACATCTTTGCCGCCAATCCAGGCGAAGGCATCGCGCAAGCCTACACCAATCTCCTCACCATCACCCAGATCGTGGCCGATCAGAAACTCGGCGCGCCCCTGGGCGGTGCCGATGCCGCCAACGCCAAGCCCAAGGCGGCGGAACAATGGCGCTCGGGCAGGTCTTTGCGAAACATTCAGCTCAACCTCGAGACCGCCAGGAACTCGGTCTTGGCGCCGGGGGGCTTTGCCGATCTTCTGCCATCCGACCAAGCCGCCCTCCAGGACAGCGTCACCAAAGCTTTCGATGACGCCATCGCCGCCACCAAGGCGGCTGGCAGTGATCTTTCCGCCGCCGTGACGCATCAAGATCACCGCAAGCCGGTGACGGCGCTCCTGGTCAAGGTCAACCATCTACGCGATCTGCTGCGCCAGCAAATGCCACCGGCCCTTGGTGTGACCCTGGGCTTCAACGAGTTGGACGGCGATGGCTCCTGACGATCGGGGCTTGCAGAGGAACCCTGCCTGCGCTCTCATCAAGAGTGATCGAATAGGTGGGGGCACGGGCCATGACGACTCATGATCGGCATATCGCTGAGCGAAAGAGACTGCCGCGCCGACATGCGCTGGCACTGCTCGGTGGCGCGGGTCTCGCCGCTTTGGCACCCCGCCATGGATTTGCAGTTTCCTTTGATTTTGCCGGCTTTAATCGGCGCTACATCGCTGAAGTCATTGTTCCCCGCTTCACCAGACTGGCAGCAACATGCGCGGCATGGAGCGAGCGAATTGCACCGGCCGTGCACCAGCCTTCGGCAGGCAAGGTCGATATGATGGGCCGCCGAGATGACGAGATCTGGGACAATTGGATGGCGGCGGAGCCCTTCATGTACCTCCCCGGGCCATCACAAAAGCGTGAGATGGAGTTGGCCGGATGGGCGCGCGGACCTGCTGGCCTGTATCAGGATGTGGACGCCCTACTTGCGCGTTCGACACCTGAAGATCTGTCGCCGGAGCTGGTTCGGACATCTCTCATTGGACAGCACAGCCTTGAGGTCATGGATCACCTTCTGCTGCCTGATGGTAAGGACGCACACATCATGCATGACTTCTACGTGGCGGAGAACGGCCCGACACGCACGAAATTGCTGCAAGTACTCGTCGACCATATGCAATCCGAAGCGGCAGCAGCAGGACAGGCTTGGGCCAAAATCGCCGAGATGGAACGGCCAGCGGGTATAACCCCGCGCCGGATGACGGCTCAGTTCCTGGGCGCTCAGATCAATGTGCTGGGGAGGTTGCTCCGGCGCGAACTCCGGCCCGTCCCGTTTGCACTTGGGCACGGGGATGAGGTGGCGTCGGATGCGCGACGCGAGAGTGGCCTCATCAACGCTCTGGAGGTTGTTAATACGTCGCTCCAGTCGTCAGCCGGTTTTGGCGCATTGTTGCGAGACGATCAGAGTGCGCTGAAGGCGTCGCTGCTCAGCACCAGCGCGACAGCGCTCAGTCTTGGGTATGAGGCGGGTGGCTATCCCGGCTGGGTGTTGCGAAGCGGCGGGCACTTTGGCATGTGCTGCTTTTGCACGACTGACATGATCGAGGATGAACGCAAGCGCGCGGAGGCGCGGAGCGAAAAAATCAGACTTCAGTTCGACGATCTGCGCCGCGCGGTCGCTGATCTACGCAAACTCATGCAAACCGACTTAGCTGAGGCCATCAGCCTCGTCCCGGATCTGAAAGAGACATGAGCATCGATCGTTTCCTGAAGCGCCGCGCGCAGGCGCTCGATCATCGGGCGGAGATCCCGGCGCATCTCCTGGCCGTTGGCGACAATGCCGGTGGCAAAGCGACATTCGCGGCGATTGCGGTCAGCGACAGCGGGCGTCAAGTGTGGCGCCAAGCACTCGGCTGGCGGGCACATGACGTGATCGCCGATCCGGCGCGAGAAATCTGCGCCATCATCGGCCGCAAGCCGGGGCACGAGGCACTGCTGTGCGACCTGGCAAGTGGCGAGGCGCTGCGCAGGTTGCACCCGCTGCCGGGCTGCACATTCGACGGCCATGCCGTCTTTTCAGGTGATGGCGCCAACCTCTATACGACGCAAAGCCAGGGCAAGGCGCAGATCGGCCATGTCGTGATCTATGACGTCGCCAGCGGTGCGATCGCCCACAGCTTTTCCAGCCAGGGCATCGAGCCGCATGAACTGCTCTGGGCCGATGCGAAGACGCTCGCCATCGGCAATGGCGGCATACTCGACCGCAATTCCACCGACCCCATCACGTCGAGCCTGGTGTGGCTCGATGCTGCAACCGGCGACCTCCTGGGCAGGGTGGTGCTCGACGAAGACAATGAAACCTTGTCGCTGCGGCACATCGCGCGCCTTGGCGATGGCCGGGTCGTGTGCGGCGTCCAGGACCAGGATTTTGCGACCGGTCTGCGACCGTTGGTGTTCCTTGCCGATTCCGCTGGGCGTGTCACTGCCCTCGATCTACCAGCCGCCGTTCACCGCCGCCTCATGGGCTATATCGGCAGTGTCGCCGTCGATCCCAGCGGTGCCTATATTTGCGCGACCTCACCGCGCGGGGGGCTGGCGGTCGTTTGGTCGGCGATCGATGGCCACTATATCGACACCATCGATCTCCCGGATACCTGCGGCGCCGCCGGCGGCCCGGGGGCAGGGGACTTCCTGCTCAGTTCCGGACATGGTGCGCGCCTGCCGATCCATATCGATCCGGTCGAGGGCATCGTCGCCCTGCCGGAGGCGCTGCGCCTCGATCCCCTGCAATGGGACAACCACCTGTCGCTGGTCCGCGGCTGACCCGCTCCATGCCGGTGCTGGAGACTAACTAAGTTGTCCTGCGTCGAGTACGGCCTGACGATCTGCGGCCGCTTTTTGCGCTCGATTGAGATGCCGGTATCGACCGCTATTTTTCTGAGGGTCCGCTGACCCTCTTGGAGACAAAGGCGAAACTCGACTGGTTCCTCAAGTGCGGTGACGTGATCCACCTCTGCTCTGCCGGTTCCAATTTGCCGACAATGCGGATTGTTCAATCTGGAAAAGATGATGAGGCTTTCTTAGCGTCCACAAAACGTTGTGTCGACGCGAGACATATCTCTTTTAGTAACTGACTTCTCTGTTCGTCGATTTCCTCGTAGTAAGGGCTGATGACGTAACAGTCGTTGGCAGATCTACATCTCGTCTCAGTTGATGGGGAGAGTGTGTTCGTTGTGTTTGGGAAACGCAGCCGCGGGCGCCACTCTCTCTTCGCCCGCGCAGAGTCTTTGTGTGAAGGGCATTTGTCAAAGCATTTGCGACTCTCCTTAAAGTAGAACCAGAAGCGCTCACTGATCGACGTCCAGCGTTCGATCACTTCGGTATGCCACTGCGCAAGTTGTTTTGCCGATTGACTAGGATCTGGCAGATCCCGTGGATTGGCACCTAGAGTCCGCTCCACTTTGTCGATAGTGAATGCGGCCAACGCAACATCGGGCATCGCTTGCCAGAGTAAAGGCGGAATCAGCAAGCTTGAGAATCTGGTGCTTTGCTGGGGGCCAATTTCCTCTATGTCCTGGTCGTGGCTTGAGACAAAGACGGCAGATCTGATCTCGGTAAGTTGTTTGTCATCACAAAAGTCTGAAGGCAAAAGGGGCCGCCCTTTCGCAAAGGTGAGGCCGATTGACGCCATCATTGTCTGCACGAACTCCGAGCAAAATGGACCTGCGTGCGTCACTCGAACGAATTTGCGGTATATATCTGTCAGAAGAGCGGCTATCCGTGGAGAAAGAAATCCGAGCGCCGCAGGAATGCGAGAATAATCATATTGTCGATAGAGCGCCGCTTCCAAAGGCTTCTCGATAGTCGCAAAGGAGATGCCGGTGCTTTGGTCTTTTACGCGCAGGACCGTCGCCGCACGACAGTTCTGCAATGGGACAAGAATCGTCGAAACTCCGTTACGTCGGCAAAAGATCATTATGGGTTCGGAATTTAACCGGTCTTTCCAGCGGTGAGTGACACTCCGGAAAGTGATCGCCGCATCGGATTCGACGAGCAGACTAGGCGCTAGAAAGAGGGCGGCGTGGGAGTATTTGCTCCTGCGACGTCGGTCCAGCGTTTGGATCGCGTTTATCGCAATTGATTGCCAAGTTTTCTCGCTTGTTAACAAAATGTCGAATGGACGAACTTCGGCTAGATCGAGATAGAGTTCGGGCATCACCGCGTCTCCCTTATAGAGAGTCAGTTCAAAAGGTCGAGGTGCGATAAATGGGAGATTTATATTGTATCAATATACTAAAAAGGGCATATAGATATCAAGGGAATTGCAAGGTGGAGTCATGGCTGACGGCGCACGCTCTTCTTCCTATGGGGGTGATATTTGGGACGTCATGATCGCAGCGCTTGTCTTGCTCGTGGTGATCGGAATCATTGGATGGATCATTTACTTCGGCGTCTCTAGCGAAAAACAAGCCAATTGCGTCCTAATCCTGGTTATGTCTGGGGTACTTGGCTGGGGTGCTGGTATACTTGCAACGCCCTATACCGCTGGAGAGTCGAAGCGCTTGCTCGGCGTCGGCAAAACCGTTTCTGCCATTCTGACCGGGTATCTCCTCGGCAAGATTGATCGAGTTGTCGATGCTGCGGTCTTTGGTGTGGATGGAGACGGCGTGGACGGTACCGCGCTGCAGATGGTCGCAATCGCAGTGAGTTCGTTCATTACAACCGCCGTCGTGACTTATGTCACGCGATCCTATGTGTGGACCAAGCAGCGTGGGACATAGTTAAGACCTGTCCCGGAACGCCGCCATGCGCGCCAGCATCATGGTGATGTGGTTGCGCCGGATATAGCCCACGGCTTCGAAATCGTTGATCTCCAGCGCGCGCTGCGTTTCTTCCAGTTCGTGGAGAAAATGGGTGACCTCGTCCCGCATGTCGGCCTCGCTCATCCAGCCGAACCAGAAACGGTCCGTCTGGTGATAGAGGATCTCGATGAAATCGCGCAGCATGCGCGAGCCGATCACATTGTTGACGACATTGTGGAAGCGCTCGCACAGCTCCGAAAACTCGGCGAGCGGTATGGCGCTGCGTTTGGCCAGCATGGCCTTGACGCGTGCGTGCAATGACTTCAGTGCCGCAAGATCGGCGTCCGATAACGGGCGCGGATTGGTATGGCCGATCATCGCCGCCAGCTGGCAGCGCAGGTAATAGGCCTGGTCGATCTCGGTGCGGTCGAGATCGGTCACCGTCACGCCGACGCCGTTCTTGATGCTGACCAGTCCATCCGTTGCCAGGCGCTGCAGGGCCTGGCGCACGGGCGTGCGGCTGAGGCCGAATTCCGTCGCCAGTTCCGATTCGCTGAGGCGCGTGCCCGGCGCGTAGAGGCGCGTGGCGATGCGCTGGCGCAATTGCTCATAGATCTGGGTCGGCGAAACCCCGTTGCGCCCGCCGGCTGCGGCGGCGGTCTTGCTGGGTCGTGCGACCGCCTTCTTGGTGCTGCCGTTCTTGCGCATGGTCGAAATGAAACCTCGGATTCTTTGTCTGATCCCTCTCTATCCTGCCAGCCGGGCCTGTCAATAGAGCTGTATATAGCTGTGCCGATGCGTGCGTGGTTTTGCGCACTGGATTTGGCGGCGAAATGACGTCCATACTCCGCCATCTTCTGGGGCGGGTAAGCGAAACATGGATGAACACGTCGCCGGCATTCTTGCCGCAGCCGAGCATCCCGTGCTCAAGCGCTTGATTGCGCTCTGGGACGAGAAGCGCGCTGGCCGGGTGTGGCCGAGCCGTGCGGATTTCGATCCTATCGAGATGAAATACGCGCTGGGCGACATCAGCCTTTACGATGTCGAAGAGAATCCGCGCCGCTATTGGTGCCGCCTCGACGGCACGCGGCAGGTCGAGCTGTTCGGGGTCGATTGTTCGCAGCGTTATCTCGACGACTGCTTTCCGGCCGATTATTACGCCCTGGCGGTCGAGAGCTACGGCCGCACCGTTGCCGAGGGGCGGCCCCAATACTATCAGCGCAAGGTGCCCTATGCCGGCCGCATCATCCGCTACGAGTTCGTGGTTCTGCCGCAATCCTCGGACGGCGCCAAGGTGGACCAGCTGATGGTCGTGCTGACCCCGCATTGGGACTGATTCAGCCCGGAAAGGGCGCTGAACCCTCTTTTGCCCCGATTCTGTGCGCGCTATCACGCCGAACTTGTGTTGCGGGTCACTGCGGAAATCCCGGCCAACCCTTAAGTCTCAAGGCAAGGGAGCAACGACGCTCCATCCGGTTGGGAAAGGGATCAGATCATGAAACGCATTCTTCTTGTTGCCGCCTTCACGTTGGTGAGCCAGGCCGCTGTCGCGCAGACCTATCAGCCTTACCAGCAGGCCGGTGCCAACACCTACAACCAGGATCTGGCCGAGTGCCAGGCCTATGCCAATCAGGTGAGCCCGGTGCAGGACGCCGCGGTCGGTGCCCTGGGTGGCGCTGCCGGCGGTGCCGCCTTGGGTGCCCTGTCTGGCGCCCTCTTCAAGGGCGTCTCGGTCGGTGAAGGTGCGGCGGTCGGCGCCGCTGCCGGTGGCGTTCTGGGCCTGGCTGGCGGTGCCTATACCGGGACCCAGAACCAGAAGCAGGTGCTCAACAACTGCATGCGTGGTCGCGGCTACAGCACCTACTACTAAGTTCATTGAAATCCCGCCCATTTTTGGGCATTCGGCGGGGCCTCGTTCACTTAAATTTGAGTGTGCGGGGCGGCAGGGAACCGCTCTATAATGCGTGTGATTTGACGCTATCTGGCAAACCGGACCCTCATGGGCTGGTGCCGGGACGAGAAGCAGGAAAGGACAACCGAGATGAAGCGTATTGTGGCGGTCGTGATGACGGCGTCGATGCTGGCAGCGTGCTCCAGCTACAGCCAGCCGATGGTCGACACCAAGGGGGTCGATCAGTCGCGCTATTCCCAGGACAATTACGAGTGCGAGCAATACGCCAACCAGGTCAGCCCGGTCGGTGATGCCGCTGTCGGCGCCGTGGGCGGTGCCGCCGCTGGTGCAGCACTTGGTGCCATCACCGGCGCCCTGGTGGGCGGTGTCAGCGCCGGCGAAGGCGCTGCCTTCGGTGCCGCTTCCGGTGGTGCCTTGGGCCTTGGCGGCGGTGCGGTCACCGGCGTCCAGAACCAGCGCGATGTCTATCGCCGCTGCATGGCTGGTCGGGGCTACAACGTCCTCAACTAACCTCCGGATTTTTCAAGAAAACCCCGCTGCGGCCTCGGCCGAAGCGGGGTTTTTTTGTGACCTTCCGGTTTCGCCGTGCTTTTTCCTTGCAGAGGCGGGGGATTGGTCTTTATTTGCAGTGCAGCAAAGGCCTGCCAGCAGGTTGGCCGCAGCCCCGAAAAAGAGACCATCATGGATATCAGCAAGATCAAGATCGGCGAGAACCCGCCCTACGACCTCAACGCGATCATCGAGATTCCGCTCGGCGGCACGCCGGTGAAATACGAGCTCGACAAGGATTCCGGGGCGATGTTCGTCGACCGATTCCTCTACACGGCGATGTTCTATCCCGGCAATTACGGCTTCATCCCCCACACGTTGGGCGGCGACGGCGATCCCTTGGACATCATCGTCCTTGGCCCCACCCCGGTCGTCCCGGGCGCCGTGGTGCGCTCGCGCCCGGTGGGCTGCCTGATGATGGAAGATGAAGCGGGTGGCGACGAGAAGATCATCGCCGTCCCCGTCGACAAGCTGCATCCCTTCTATTCGAACGTCAGTTCGTACCGCGACCTGCCTGAGGTCCTGCGCGAGCAGGTCCGCCATTTCTTCAGCCATTACAAGGATCTGGAGAAGGGCAAATGGGTCAAGTTCTCGCGCTGGGCAGAGCCGGAAGAGGCGGTCGACCTCATCCGCAAGGCGATCGAGGCCGGCAAGAAGTAAGCAATATTCGGAATAAATATTGCGCAAAACGCGCATATTTGTTGCGTAATTCTTGACTTCAGGTCGATCCTGTGCACAATGGGAAGCGCGCGATCTGGATCTTCCAGCGCCGCTTCCCCTGCACAGGAGGTGGGGGCAAAGCTGGCTTTGCGGAAGGTGACGCCCGCAACCCGAGCCAAGGAGGGTGATTAAGAACCATGACTCCACCGGCGATAAGACCTGACAATCTGGCTACCACAGCAGATTGATATCTCTCATCTGAGAACCAGGGATACCGAGGGGCCTTTTCCCGGACAGCAGTCCAAGGCCTGAGGGCGGCGGCGAAACGAGGGTTCTCCTCAATCCCGATCCGTCCATTTAGATCCCTGCGACATCTAAAAGCGAAACTCGCCGGGCCGAGGCCGCGGCGGGTTTCATTTTTTGGCCCTGAAGTCTTTCCCTTGGCCGCACACGCCGGGCATAGTGCGAACAGCGCACAGATAAAAAAGATCAGGGGCAAGGATGGCGGCGTTCGATCTTACCGGACAGGTGGCTCTTGTGACCGGTGCCTCCGGCGATCTCGGGCGGCATTTCGCGGCCGTTTTGGCGGAAGCGGGTGCAGCCGTGGCGCTCATGGCGCGGCGCGGCGACATCGTTGCGGCCGAGGCGGAGAAGCTCCGCGCCCGCGGCTTCAAGGCGGCCTCCGTTACCGGCGACATCACATTGCCCAAGGGCCTCAACGCCGCCTTCGCCGCGGCCGAGAGCGAGCTGGGGCCGATCTCGCTCCTCGTCAACAATGCCGGCGTGTCGCTCACCACACCGTCGCTGGAACTCGAGGACAAAGATTGGGACCAGGTCATGGACACCAATCTCAAAGGGGCCTGGCTCGCAGCCCAGGAAGCCGCGCGGCGCTGGATCGGCGCCAAGCGCCCTGGCAACATCATCAACATTGCCTCGATCCTGGGCCAGCGTGTCGCCAGCCAGACGCTGCCCTATGCCGTCTCGAAGGCCGGCATGATTCAAATGACCAAGGCCCTGTCGCTGGAATGGGCGCGCCACAACATCCGCGTCAATGCCTTGGCGCCGGGCTATATCCGCACCGCCCTCAACGATGACTTCTTCAACACCGAAGCCGGCGCCGCGCTGGTCAAGCGCATTCCGCAACGGCGGCTGGGTACGCCTCAGGATCTCGACGGCCCGTTGCTGCTGCTGGCCGCCGACGCCTCGCGCTACATGACCGGTACCGTCTTGACGGTCGACGGCGGCCATCTCAATTCCAGCCTCTAGAAAGCCCTACCCATGGATTTCTCGCTCAGCCCCCGCGCTGCCGACTATGTCCGCCGCATCGATGCCTTCCTCGATGAGCACGTGATCCCGCTGGAAAGCGAGCGTGCGAGCTTCGATGCCGGTGAGAACATCCGCGAGGAACTGCTGCAGCAACTCCATGCCAAGGCCCTGGCGGCGGGCCTGTGGAACTTCCAGCTGCCGGAACATCTCGGCGGCAAGGGGCTCAAATTCACCGAGCTTGTGCCGATCTATGAAGCCGCCGGCCGCTCCATCTTCGGCCCCACCTGCTTCAACATCGCGGCGCCTGATGACGGCAACATCCATCTCCTTGCCCGCGTGGCGACGCCCGAGCAGCAGCAGCGCTGGCTGATGCCGATCGTCCATGGCGAGGTGCGCTCCTCCATCGTCATGACCGAGCCGGCGCCGGGCTCCGGCTCCGACCCCGCCGGCATGATGCGCACCACGGCCGAGAAGCGTGGCAACAAATGGGTCATCCGCGGCCACAAATGGTTCATCACCGGGGGCGAGGTGGCCGAGCATTTCATTCTCCTGGCCCGCACCTCCGACGATCCGCGCCGCGGCTTGACGGCCTTTCTCTTCGACCGCAGCCAGCCCGGCTGGCGCATCGAACGCCGCATCCCGATCATGGGCCCGGAAGAACATGGCGGCCATTGCGAGCTCATTTTCGACGGTCTTGAGATCGACGATGCCGACCGCTTGATGGGGGTGGGCGAGGGGTTGAAGGCCGTGCAGATTCGCCTCGGCATTGCCCGCCTCACGCATTGCATGCGCTGGCTGGGCCTCTCCAAGCGCTGCCTCGATATCGCGGTCAAGCATGTCGGCACCCGCGAAGCCTTTGGCACCAAGCTGATGGAACATGAAGGGGTCCAGTGGATGCTGGGCGAAGCGGCGATGCAGGTGCAGATGGGGCGCTTGCTCACCTTCAACGCCGCCTATCAGCTCGATCTCGGCCACCGCGCCCGCAAGGAGGTGTCGATGGCCAAGGTGGCGGTGGCCGACTGCCTGCACAAGGCCGCCGATACCGCGATCCAGCTCCTTGGCGCCAAGGGCTATTCGAAGGACACGATCCTCGAATGGATCTATCGCTATGCGCGCCAGGCGCGCCTGGTCGACGGCGCCTCGGAAGTGCATAAGATGGTGCTGGCGCAGCATCTCGCCAGTGAAGGCGCCGATTTCTGGAAATGGGGCTAAAGCATCGTGCTGGCAAACAAGATCCCTGCCATTGCAGACTTCCTCCGCCGTGAAACCGGCGCGCGCGACGTTGCCGTCAAGCTCGTCGGCCGCCTGGGCGGCGGCGCCATCCAGGAGAACTGGGCCACCGACATCGACATCGACGGCAAATCTGTCGCGGCCGTGCTGCGTGCCGACGCGCCATCGGGCATCGATGAAAGCTGGGGCAAGGAACAGGAATTCGCCCTGCTCAAAGTGGCGCATGCAGCTGGCATGAAAGCGCCGCAGGCCTTGTGGCTGGAGCCGACGGGCAGTGTCATTGGTCAACCCTTCCACATCACCGCGCGCCTCCCGGGTTCGGCCGATCCGCGCAAGCTCGTGCGCGCGCTGGAGGAAGAGGAGGGGGATGCCCTCGCCCGCGAACTCGGCGCGGAGCTTGCCAAGCTGCACCGTCTGACACCCGCCAAGTCGCCTGCCGAACTGGCCTTCCTGCCGCAGCCGCCCGCCGACATCGTCGCCGCGCGCCTCGCCGAGTTTCGCCACCGCCTGGATGCATTGCCGGAAGCGCAGCCGGTTCTCGAATGGGCGATCAACCGCCTTGAAGACGAAGCATCCACTTACGCGCGCGGCCCAGATGCGATCCGCCTCTGCCACCGCGACTTCCGCACTGGCAACTACCTGGTCGAAAATGCGCATCTGGTGGGCGTGCTCGATTTCGAGTTCGCCGGCTGGTCGGACCCATATGAAGACTTCGGCTGGTTCTGCGCCCGCTGCTGGCGCTTCGGCATGTATGGGGCTGAAGCCGGCGGTGTCGGTCAACGTGCCGCCTTCTATGCCGGCTATGAAGAGGCGGGCGGCGACACAGTCGATGACGGCAAGGTTCGCTTCTGGGAGCAGATGGCTGCCTTGCGCTGGGCCATCATGGCGCTGGAGCAGGCGGAGCGGCACCTCTCTGGGCGCGAGCGATCGATCGAGCTGGCGCTGACCGGCCTGGTCGCATTGGAAATGGAATACGATCTGCTGGTCGATCTGCGTTTGCCCGGTTTCAAGCCCGCGCCGAAGAAGCGCCAGGAAGATGGAGACGCAGCATGAAGCAACGCCCCGGTGCCGAAGCCCTTCTCGATGCAGCACTTGCGACCTTGCAGGAAGATCTGCTGCCGACATTGAGCGGCCGGCAGAAATTCCAGGCCGCCATGATCGCCCGCGCAATTTCTGTGGCAAAGCAGGATATGGCCAACGCCGCGAACTCCCGCCACAGCGAACTGCAAAGCCTCTCGCGCCTCTATGGCCGCGATGTCGGCGACGACCTCACCGCCTTGCGCCGCCAACTCGCCGCCGACATCCGCGCCCGCCGCTTCAAACCCGGCACAGCGGAAGAAACGCGCCTCATCGATCACCTGGTCGAAACCACGACCACCGAACTCCGCCTCACCAACACCAAATACCTCGCCCAACGCCAACGCGGCCGGGGGGCGGAATCAGCGGTGTAACCCCCTCTCCCCAACCCTCCCCCACGTAGGGGGGAGGGAGCCCTATCCAGTTTCGCGAGAGCGACTGCGTTCAAGCTGGCTAGAATTCCCTCCCCCCTACGTGGGGGAGGGCTAGGGAGAGGGGGCGCGTAGCGACCGCTCCTCAAACCTTCTCCGCCCAATAATCCGCATAGATCTTCTGGCTGTATTCCGCATGCTCGATGCGAAACCCAGCGCGTTCGATGAGGCCGGCCATGATCCAGGAATAGGTGCTGTGCTCGTCGCGGATATGGGTTGCCACCTCAGCGCGGTCATACCCGGTGTTATGGCCCATCCAGGTGATCCATTCCTCGGCCACGGCCGGCATCTCTGCTGGGTCGCAGACGAAGACGACGTCGCGCAGGAACAACCGGCCGCCCGGCTTCAAGGCGCGGTTGAGCCGGGCGAGCGCCACGCCTTTCCACAGGTCGGGCAGGTGGTGCAGGGCAAATTTTGACAGGGCGACGTCCAGCGATTCCGGGGCGATGGCATGGCTCAGGAATCCCGCGTGATGCGGGATGACACGGTCGGTACCCAGCGCCTTGGCCCGGGCCATGGTTGTTGCCAGCATCTCGGCCGAGACGTCGACCACGTGCACTGTCGCACCCAGCCGCGCCGCTTCGCATGCCATGAGGCCAGTGCCGCAGCCGATATCGGCGATGACCTGCCCCGGACCGACACCCATCCGCTCGAGCAGTTCGCGATCCGCAGTGGGATCCCCGCCTTGCCTTTCATCATAGCTGGCCACCTGGGCTGGGTCGGCAAAATCAAGACCAACCTGGCGCATGTCGACATAGTACCAATCCGGGCGTTCCATCGGTGATCTCCGTTTGCACTCGTCTCCAGGCTAGGGACACACCGCGATGCCCGTCAATGCGATGAGCCTTGCGTCAACGGCATCCCCATCGATCTTGGTTGCATGCCGGCGGTTGGCTGGGCCCTTGCGGAAGGGGCCGTTCGTCCACCACTATTCGTCCAGCAGAAAAGGGCAGAGGTCGACCATGAACTATCTCATCGTCTTCGTGGGCGCTGGCGTTGGCGGCGCCATGCGCCATGGTATCAACACGCTCACCATGCGCGCCCTAGGCCCGGACTTTCCCTGGTGGACGCTCATCATCAATATCATCGGGTCGCTGGCGATGGGGCTCGTCGCCGGGTACTTCGCCTTGAAGGGCGAAGCGGATCAGGCGTGGCGGCTATTCCTCACCACCGGCATCCTTGGCGGCTTCACCACCTTCTCGGCGTTCTCGCTCGACACGGCGATGCTCTACGAACGCGGGGCGATCGGCCAGGTGGCCTTCTATGTTTGTGCATCCGTGTTGCTCTCGATTGGCGCGGTCTTCCTTGGCCTCGCGGTCATGCGGTCCAACCTCCCGTGACAGCCGCTCTCAAAGGATCATTGTCCTCGACGGTACAGATTTGACGGCGAAAGATGTCGCTGCTGTCGGAGAAATTTCGCCAAGGCTTAATAACATCCCAGGATGTTCTTAACGAAGCCGCCGGTATGATCAGGCGGTCCAAGGCATATGAGGTGGCGACTGATGAGTCGCGTATGGTTGATAAAGCGATTGCTCGCATTTCTGCTGTTGATGCCGACAGCGGGGCTGGCTCAGGCCGATGCCGGAATGCACGTGGTCTTCGTCACGCATGGCCAGCCCAGTGACCCCTATTGGACGATCATCCAGAACGGCATGAACGACGCCGCTGAAAAACTCGGCGCGACAGTCGAGTACCATGCACCGCCAGGGTTCGACATCGCGCAAATGAATGACTTGATCAACGAGGCGATTGCATCGCGCCCTGATGGCCTTGTCGTATCGATCCCCGATGAAAAGGCCCTGGAGCCAGCCGTCAAAGCGGCGACGACCGCGGGGATTCCAGTCATCATCATCGATTCCGGCAGTCCCTCCCTGGCCAAGAAGCTGGGGGCGTTGTTCTTCATGGGCCAGTCGGAATTCGGCGCCGGCATTGAAGCCGGGCACCGCGCGCGGGAGCTCAATATCAAGCATGCGGTCTGCATCGATCACGAGGTCGGCAATGTCAGCCTTGAAGCACGTTGCCACGGCTTCAGCAGTGGTCTTGGTGCCAATGTCCCGGTCCTCGAGACGACCTTGCGGGCCGGCGCAGTGCAGCGTGACCTTGCCGATTATCTCACGGCGAACCCGCAAACGGATTTCGTCCTGGGTTTGGGCACCGTGGTCGCTGAATCCGCCATCGATGTGGTGCAGAACCTGCCGGCCGATCGCCGGCCGCAAATCGCCGCTTTCGACATCTCGCCCAAGGTTCTCGCCGCCATTGCCGATGGGCGCATGACGTGGACCATCGACGCGCAGCCCTATCTGATGGGCTACGTGCCCGTCGTCATGTTCGATCTCCTTAAGCGCTACAAGCTGCAGCCGGTCGTGCCGGACGGCCTCTATGCGACGGGGCCGAGCTTCGTGGAAAAAGCCGACGCTATCGCGCTGCAAGCCCTGATGCCAGGCGTGCGCTAGGCGCGGGCGTCAGCCCCACTGATCCTTAGCGCCTTGTCTCTTGCCCAGGCGCGCCGGGTTCGTGATGGTGGGGACCGGGATGTTCGGCGACGGCCGGCCGTAGAGCCAACCCTGGCCCAGGTCGGTGCCGAGCTCCAGCAGGCATTTGTGCTGGTCTTCCTTCTCGATCATCTCCGCCACGGTCTTGATGTTGAGGCAGCGGCAGGTCGTCAGCACGCCCTGAACGATGGCTCGTTCGCGCAGGGATTCCGTGATGCTGCGGATATAGGCGCCATCGATCTTCACAAAATCGACCTGCAATTGCTGAAGATAGGGCAGGGACGAGGCACCGGCACCGAAATCGTCGAGGCAGACCTGGTGGCCGGCGCTCCGCAGATGGTCAACCGCGCGGGCCGCTTTCGGCAGGTCTTCAAGCTTTGCCGATTCCGTCACCTCGACAATGAGATTGCTGCGCTGCTTGCCCAGCTTCGCCGCCAGTTCATCGAACATGCTGATGAAATTGTCGTTGAGGAGCGACCGTGCCGACATGTTGATGGCAAGGTGCAGATCGCGTTTCTGTGCCGCTGACTGCGCGATCCGGTTGATGGCGCCAAACGCCACCGCCAGGTCGATCTCATGGACGATGTTGATCTCTTCGGCGAACATGATGTCGGCGAAGGGCGAACGGCCGTCCTCGAAGCGCAGCAACACTTCATAGTGATGCGGGCTGCGGTCGGCCAGGTGCACGATCGGCTGGAAATGCAGGTTGATGCGGTGCTGGTGGATGAGGTCGCGCATCGCAACGACGCGACTGAGAACTTCCGCCGTCATGCGCTTGAAGTACTGGTCAGCCGCGGTCACATCGAAATTGTTGACGCCTTCGCTTGAGAACTTGTTGACGACGTAAGAAAGGATGCTCTCGACATCATCGTCGCCCAGGGAGCTGCCATGGAAAGAAATGGTCTTGCTGCTGGCATGCATCGTTTCCGGGTCGAGGTCATAACTGTCGCCGACACGGTTGATGGCGTCGACGATCAGGTCGGGGGCGGCACTTTCCAGATGCGTCACGCCGAACTTGCCGTCGCCGAGCTTGGCGGCGGAATCGGGATCCAGCGCATGGAGCTTCAACTGGGCGCCGATTTCGGCCATCAGTGATTCAGCGCGTGCCGCGCCCATGACGCGGTTGAGCTCCTCGATCTCGCAGATCTCCAGCAGCGTCAGGCAGGCTGACTTGCCCGACTGGCGGGCCTCGCGCACGGTACGCGATGCGGCATAGGTGAATTCGACCGCCTCAGTGAGGCCGGTGACCCGGTCGCGCCGGCGGGCGCCGCTATGCGGGATGGCATTGAGCGCCGCGCTGCTGATGCTCAGGAAGAAATGGGGACCGTCCTTCTTCAGGGAGCGGTTAATGCAGGTCGAAATGGTCAGCCGTTTTTCAACACCGCCTTCGGTGCGGGGGGCGCCGCCCTCATCGGCCAGCACCAAGTTCAGATCGCGCCGCCGTTGACCGGGCAAAAGGTTGCGCAGCGCCGTCTTCAGCAAGATGGCGTCAGCGGTGGTGAGCAGATTGGCGAGCGGCCGGCCGGTTAATTGAGCGGTATCCACGCCGAGGATCGATTTTACGGCCCCGCCAGCCCACAGCACCTTGGTCGTGTCGTCCATTTCCAGCAGCACGTCGGCATTGGAAAAGGCGAAGCCGACAAAGCGGTCCCGTTCCTCACGCAATCGATCTGTCAAATGAACGGCCATCGCCCCCAGCCTGCTCCGATTGGAATGGAATGAAAGTGTGTCCGCTTTTAACCTTCTTTTCGGGCCTGATATTCGGCGATTCATCGTTAACAAGGGATGAAGCGGAGCGGTAAAAACGCCTAAGGAGATATGAAAATGAACTTATTTTCTCGGGAAAGGCGTGAAATTCTCATGCCGTTATCCTTGGCAGCGGCGCGTCGGCGCGCTATCCATGGGCGAAACTTTCTCCAGGGAGACATAAATGCGCAAAATTCTGACCGGGCTGGCAGCCGGGCTGATGGCCCTCGCCATGGTCCTGCCGCTCCAGGCCAAGGCCGACGAGGCGAAATCCCTTTTGGATCAGATTCTCGACCGCGGCACGCTGCGCGTCGGCACGACCGGCGACTATCCGCCTTATTCCGAGCTCGACCCCTCGAACAACACCTATAAGGGCTACGAAATCGACGTCGTCACCCAGCTCGCCGCCGATCTCGGCGTGAAGGTCGAGTTCGTCCCGACCACCTGGGAAACGCTGGCGGCCGGCATCCAGGCCGGCAAGTATGACGTCGCTGCCTCCGGCATCACGCTTACCCTCGATCGGCTGAAGAGCATCGGCTTCTCGGCGCCCTATCTCGATTCACCGCTGGTGCCGCTGGTCCAGGTCGAGGACGGCGCCAAATACGCCGCCTGGCGCGACCTCGACAAACAAGGCATCCGCATCGCCGTGCAGTCCGGCACCTCGGCCGAGGAATCGGCCAAGAAGAACTTCACCAAGGCCGAGATCGTCCCGATCGTGGCCCCGGCGCTCGACTATCAGGAACTGCTGGCCGGCAAGGTCGATGCCGCCATCACCGACACCGTCTTCATCAAAAAGGCGCTGGCGCAGTATTCGGACAAGCTCGTCGCCGTCGATCCGACCCATGCCATCGAAGGCCAGCCCAACGCCATGATGACGGTGCGCGGTGACTATATCTGGCAGAACTGGCTCGATACCTGGATCGGCATGAAGGCCCAGTCCGGCTTTTTCGATGCCCTCTTTGCCAAATGGATCGCGGGTAGCTGAGCTGTCCTCGATCGCGCGTGACGAAATTGGTCCAGTTCACATGAACTGGACCAATTTTCTTTTAGAATGCGGGCATTTCTCGGTCACTGGCGGCATAGAAGGCTTGTAGGCGGGTAAAGGCCACCGAACCTTCGTTCAGTCCCATGAAGCGCCGCGGATTATCAACCAAGATCGCGTGTATCTCTGTATCGCTCAACTGGCAGTCCTCTTGCAGGAAGTGGACGATCGATTGCGCATACAGCCGGTAGTCCTTGACGATACCGGTCATGATCCAATCAGTCCCGAACATCAGTCTCTTCAGCTCGGGGTCAAATTGGCGAATGAAATCCCTCATGTTTTGGGCTAGTGCCGTGCGCGCGTTCCTGTCGCGAACAAGTGCTTCCGACCAGAAGCTGAGGTCGGCATAGACCGATGAGTCGCGATGGGCCGCCACGTACGCCCCCAGATTCCACTCCCAACTCGCTGCCGGCATATTCACCTCGGTCGTGCCGGCGGACTTCGCCTTGAAGCGGCCGAAATGCGCCAGGCAAACACGTAAATGGGGATGATTGTCGAAGACCGGTCGCCAGTAATAGGGGTCGGCTCGCAACTCATACCCAACGTGCGAGCTGTTCGAATCCGTAGCGTGAGCCAGGATCGGCGCATCGAACCTCTCACACAAGCGATACAAGTCTTCCAGTGATTGATCGAGTTCGGCGCCGACGTTGCCCAGTTTCCGGCGGACATGCAGCGGGAAATCCTCCTTTGTGCTGCTGTTGTTGTCCCACGGTTTGAAGCCCATTGGCGGATAGAGCTTGACGCCTAGGAATCCATGCTGAGTCAGTGCTTCTCTCACGACGGAGAGGGGATCGAACTCGGCTTCGGGCAAGCCGTGCCGAAAATAGGCAGCACGCAGCGGGTCGAACGCGATGTACCCATGCACTGCGACGTCCCGGCGTTGTGCTGCAATCAGACCCATAACGCGCGCCTGATCAGGTAGCTTGGATTCCACTGTTTGCTGCAACCAGCAAGAAAAGTCGATTGTAGCCGGCGCCATGAGCAGTGGCTCTGCACCCAACGCGCGCTGATCCCTAACCCACCGATCAATCAGCGCATGACGATACATTTTAAAGAGCGCGAACCAGCGCAACACTCGTCCGACCAAGCTATTAGATAGGAAGGCGTTAGCCGCGATAGCACCTAAGCCTCCCAGCCGTGCTTGTGGCGCCAAACGCATCATGTTGGATTCAAAATCTGAAGGTGGGGGCGAGCCACCTGCCTCAAAAAGATCGGCGCGCAGGTCCGCCTCACCGTCGCGCGCTGATGCGCCTTGCTCTTGCACCTCAGCGTTGCGCTCCAAATAGCTCGTCAACCGACGGACGAACAGTCTTTCTACACCGCTTTCGCTGCTGCCGGGAGCTGGCGCGGCACGTCCCTGCAGCACACGAATTTCTGCAGCAGCCGTGGGTGCTCGCTCAACACCGAGCAGCCAGGTTAGCAACCCTATCAGCGCATCGACATAGTCAGCATTGCCCAACTTCTTTGCGTCGTCGCTGTCGGCGGGTAGATCAAGCTTTAGTAGGACCAGACGGATGAAGCGTTCGACCGGCAGATCGCTGGCGTTGAATGCGTGGGCATGAACGTCGATCAGTTCCGCCAATTGCGTTGGTATCTGAGGCAACCTCAGCTGGCATGCACCCACAAGCGATGCAGCCAGCAACGACGCACCGCCACCCAGGAAATGCCGTCTGTCGGTCCCTAGCGCGCGGAACATCTTCATGGTGTCTGGAAGAGATTCTGGATCAGCAGGTCCGTGACTGGCGCGCTGTTCCGCCGTCCGGAGAAGTCCTGGCTGGGCAAAGCTGGCTTTGGCGCTGTGGGTCCCATGAATGACCACTGCATGGCGTCAACCGATATCGATTCAATTGCGGCACCTTTCAGGGCTGCCCGACTTTCCTCATCCTGTGTTTGAAAGGCGACATCTTGTACAGCGGTAGCATCCAGGTAGCTGGTGAGGATCGTATTGTCTGGAACTTTGTCAGGTACTGCTTTCGACATGGAGACGACAAGAGCATCGCTGGTGTCGGCTTTGTCCTTTCCGACCGCAGCCGATCCACCCGGCTTCTTCTTCGCAGCTTCCACAGTCTTGCCGTATGCGGCCTGCACTTTCAGAAAGTAATCGGTCGCGTCTACCAAGCGGTCGACGAGTGTGGGGTCCTTTGCCAACGAACCTAGTTTGGCAACTAAGCTGTTCATGGCTTTCTCGTCCAGTGATGGTGGCTGAAACGGGGGCACTGGTTGAATCAGGAGAGCAGCAGCGGATGCACTTAGGGCGGCCTTGGGCGTCATAGCCTTATAGGTTTTGAGAAGGTCCGATTTGCTCTTGTCGCCGGTCACTTCCCAAGTCGCCATTCTGGCGTTTGTCTGGCTTTCCGTATCGACGGCCATTGCTTGGAGAGCCGACAGCCGATCGTAATCCTCGGCCCTTGCAAACTGATAGTCGCCGATAGTTCGGTCGACGTGTAGCTTCAAGTCATTGACGCCGGTCGAAGCCTTTGCTGCCAAGCGCTGGGCATCATCCTCCCCCACGCATCCGCACAGCATGATGGCCAGCATTGTGGCCGACAGATGCAGCGTCGCCGTGTTCATATCTGTCTCCCGTCAAAATGTGCCGATGCCAGTGATGATTGCGGCATTGCCGAGGATTTGGCCCAACAACTCGGCGGGAATGCCACCAGCACCGTAGGCAGCGAGGGCATCGACGATTGGTTTGAGTAGCTCCTTGTAGTTCTTCGCCGTGAGCGTCGCGATATCGATGTCGAGATTGCGCTGCGCTTGAATCACTCGGTAGTTCAGCAGCACGACTGGAATTCGCCCGCTGTCCCAGGATTGGGCATAAGCGGTCAATGCCGCCACGACGCGGTAATAGTGTTGAGAACTGGCCTTGAAATCTGTCAGCGAGGTGCGATCTGTCTGTGTGCCCGGATGCTCGATGGGCTCCAACTTGCCCAATTCCTCCGCTGCGACTTTGTCCAAACGGATCTGTTCCAACAATGCATGGAGCCTCGCCTTTAACAGTTGGATGTTGATCCCACCGAAGCGCGCCTGAGCCTCAGCAATGTCGGCACGCTGCCTCAGCTCAGCGATCGCCATGATTTCCGCATTTAATCTCTCCAGCAGACCAAGGATCTTGGCGTCGCGCTCAACGCCAATGATCGCACGCGCAACGTCCAGGATGAGGGGATTGGCTTCGCCATCCTTACCCACTTGGATGCCCGATTTTCCGGCCTCGCAGGCAATGGTCGTCAGCTTGTTCTTATCTGCGCCCTCGACGGGCTTCTCGGTGTTGGCGACAGCGTTTACGGCATCCGTCCTTGCGGAGCTGTCGCCTGCCGCATCGCTGCCTTTCTCGTCACTTGCGCTGAAGGCGAGCAACTCGGCTCCCAAACCACATTGTGTGTAGGTCAACAGGGTTTTCCAGCCAGCCGCTTGAGCCAGCGCATTTACCTCTGGTACCGTCTTTTTAAACCTTTCTATCGCGTTCTGAATGGCTGACTTGTCATTCTTCTTAAGAACGCTGCTTAATAATTTCTCGAGATCGGCGCGAGTTTTCTCGGCATCCCGAATGAAAGTCTGCCTCTGAGCTAGCTTGGCATAGAGATCGGCGGCGGATCTGGGAATGCTGCCCGCTGAATCTGGCAGTTTGTCTTCAGCGCCAAGGCGCCTTAAAAACTCAGCTCGCTCACCCCAGGCTTCTCGGCGTTCCTGGCAGTGCAGGCTTAGGCTGGCCTTGTTGCGCTCAAGGCGTGCTTGAAATTCAGCTGCGGTTTCGTTGTCTCGGTCAGTCGCGGATTCTGGTGCAAGAATTTGCAATGGCAGAACCATCGATGATGCATTTGCTTTGGCAACCTTGGCGTCCTCGCAGGTCCAAGCTGGAATCTCAATGTCGCCCTGATGCGCTGTTTTGATCGCGTAGATGGAGCGCAAACCTTGAATAAACTGGGCGACGGCAGATTCCCGTTCGTTGGCTTTGGCGAAAACGCTTTCCAAATGCTTGGCGCTGATGGTGCCGGGGACATCCGCCAAAAGCGTCGTCTTGCCGTTGGTGAGCGCCGAAATGTCTGCCTGAATAATGCTGTGGAAACGGGTGGCAGCGCCGTTTACGCGTGCGTCGCTCAGCTCGCCGGGAAAGGGCTCAATCAAGCCGACCAGATCGGCGTTGCGCGTCGCGATCACGGCATCTGCGGCCGCACTGTCTTCCTTGTCGGCAATCTCTTTTGCATCCGCTATCAGGATTTTGTAGCCGGCCTCCACATCCAGAGCATTGACGGCCTTCTGAACATCCGCCGTCTCCTTTTCGTAAGAGTCTTTATGCAAGTACAGCGGCAGGCAACCGCCTAAGATGCCAGATAGCAACGCGCAAATTAGTAACTGCCGAGCACGACACAACTCCGGCAAAGGTGCCATACGCTCCCCCCGTCATCTTGCCATGTTTCGCCGAAGCGAGTGTTTTAAGTGGAGTAATAGAACACCATACCACCAAAAGTGACAGCCGCAAAACGGGAAGAAGTTAATCATTGGCACGCATGGGTAGGTTGAATTCCCGGCTTGTACTGCTATGACACCACTTTCCGCTTTGATACTTGGCGCTTTTTTCGTGGGAACCGTTCATTGGGCTTATCGTGGACAAATCTTGGGCGGCTGGTTCCGCCCTGGCCTCATGAGGCCGTGAAGTATGCTGCCAAACCTACTGTTGCGCTCTTTGTGCCGCTTGTCCTGAGTGGTTGCGGCGATTGGACGCCGTTGACGCCGGGAACGCCGACCGGTGACAAATATTTCTGGTTCCTGATCTCTGGGTTCCAGTTCACGCTGTTGCTGTCACTCTATGCCATAGTCTGCGGCTCGGTCCTGGGGCTTGCCGGTGCCATTCTGTCGCGCAGCAAGTATCGCCTCGTGCGTCGCGCGGTCTGGCTCTATGTGGAAGGCTTCCGCATGGTGCCGCTCTTCGTTCTGCTGCTGTGGATGTATTACGCGCTGCCGATCGCCATCAGCGAGCTGCCGGACAACCTGCGCTCGCTGCCGGGGCTCGATGCGCTCAGCCAGATGACGCCCTTTACGGCCGCCTGTATCGGCCTGTCGCTGAATGCCGGCGCCTTCCTGGTCGAGATCTTCCGGGCCGGCATTGAAAGCGTCTCCAAGCAGCAGATCGATGCTGGCTTCGCCTTCGGCATGTCGCGGGCGCTGCTCATGCGCCGGATCATCCTGCCCCAGGCCGTCCGCCGCATGCTGCCGCCGATGACCAGCCAGTTCATCTCGATTGTGAAGGATTCATCGCTGGGCGGCGCCATCGGCGTCATGGAGATCACACGCCGGGCGATGCTCTCGCAGACGCAGATCCTGCATCCGATGGAGATCTATACCTTCCTCGCCCTCGAATACATGGCGATCCTGATCCTCCTGACTTGGCTCGCCCGCCATCTCGAGCGGCGCTTCCCGCAGCACGCCTAGTCGAGCAGCTTTTCCGCGCGGTTCATCGGCTCATCGGCGGCCTGGACCAGGGCTTCAAACGCCGCACGCAGCTGCTCGCAGCGCAGGGTCGATGCCTGCGCCAGGACCTTGCCGACGATCTGGTGGCGGGCATGGAATTGGACCATGTCGACCGAAACCTCGCGCGGTAACGAGGCCAGCTTGTCGGCATTGGCCTCGAAGACCGTCATCGGCGGCAAGGCGAGGCTTGCCAGTTGCGCCGTCGGAATGGGCAGATCCTGAATGAGGCTCGCCGTGCCGTCGAACGCCGCCTGGGCCGCCGCGCGGACCGACAGCACTTCGCCCAGCAGAATGGCGAGCAGCGCCTGCATGTCGGCCTCTGCCGCTTTCCTTTCCGCCCGGTTGCGCTGCGTGCTGACGACCAAGGCCGTCAGCCCGGCCAGCGCCAGGAAGGCAATGATCGGAATCTGGATGAGCCAGCCGCGCAGGAGATCTTTGTCCATCGCCGGCTCCGGTGCCGCCGGCGCCTGCTCGATTTCGACATCCTCGGCGGCGGGCTTGGTCCAAATGCCGCTGTTGCGGCCACGGGCCTCGGTTTCGGCCGCATCATAGCGCGCAGCACGTTCCCGCTGATCCGCATTCTGCGAGTTGGTCTGGCGATAGACCGCCGCCATGCCGCCGGCCAGCATCGCTTCGGCGACATCATCCTTGCCGATTCTGCACACGCCGGAGAGATGCCTCGCATCCTCACCGCGATCGAGCACGTCGCAGGTAAGGCGCTGGCCATCGATGAGGGCCTGCAGCGCGACACGTGCTTCCGGGCCCATCGGCACGGTCATCAAGGGTGCGGCGATGCCGTCGAGCTTGAAGATCACGTCGCCAATGGCGATTTCATCGCCATCAATGGCCTGGCCGGTGCCTTCCAAGGTCGGTGGCGTCGGCGCATCGAGCGGTTGAGCTTCGACATTGCCGACCGGAACGGCGGGCGGCGGCGGCTGCAGCGGATTCTTGGTCTTGGCCTCGGCCGGGATGAGGAAGGCTGCGGTGAGGAGGGCGGCTGCCAGGCCGATCTTAATCTTCATTGAAAGTCCTAGATTTTTTCAGCGTCCCTGGGGGCCTTGGTAAAGGGGTGGGGAGGCAGCGTCAATGGGGCTCTGGACAGGACGCTTGAAACTGAATAAGCATTCAATAATTGAACAAGCATTCAGCTTCAAGGGGGGGGCGATGGCGACCAAATACGATGCCATTGTGATCGGCGGCGGACATAACGGGTTGGTCACAGCAGCCTATCTCGCCAAGGGGGGCGAGAAGGAGGGCAAGAACAAACTGAAAGTGCTGGTGCTGGAGCGCTACCACAAGGTGGGCGGTGCGGCGATGTCGGAGGAAATCTACCCCGGCTTCACCTATTCGACCTGCTCCTATGTCTGCTCGCTGCTGAGGCCCGAGATCTTCCGCTTCCTTGACCTGCCGCGTCACGGATTGCAGGTCATCCCCTATGAAATCAACTCGTCGCCCAATTATGAGGGCGAGGGGATCGTCACCTATTCGGACCATGACCGCACGCGTGAATCGCTGCGTCGGCATTCGATCAAGGATGCCGAGGCTTACGATCACTATGCCGCCGAGATCAGCCGGCAGTGCCGCTTCATCAAGCCGCTGCTGATGATCACGCCGCCGGACCCCACTCAGCTCAACCCGTTTGCGCAGAACAAGATCAATCCCTGGGGCAAGCGTACCGATCTGGAAGGCCTGCTGAAGATCGCGCGCGAGTTCGGCCGCATGGGCGAGAAGCAGATGTATGAGATCCTGCGCTTCTGGACCATGTCGATCGGCGATTTCCTCGACGAATATTTCGAGACGCCGCGGTGGAAGGGCTTCTCAGCCGCATCGTCGATCATCGGCACGGCCTTGGGGCCGTATTCACCGGGCACGGCTTATGTGCTGTTGCACCACTATATGGGCGAGGTTGACGGGCAGATCGGCGCCTGGGGCTTTGCGCGCGGCGGCATGGGCTCGGTGTCGAAGGCCATCGCCTCGGCAGCGACCGAGGCCGGCGTCGAGATCCGCACCAATGCGGAGGTGGCCAAGCTCATCATCCGGGGCGGCAAGGCGGTCGGCGTGACACTGGCCAATGGTGAGGAAATCTACGCGCGAACCGTCGTCAGCAACGCCGATCCGAAGCGCACCTATCTGAAGCTGATCGAGAAATCGGATCTCGATGCGATCGATCCCGACATTCATACCTACGCCAAGAACTTCAAGATCCGTGGGTCGTCGGGCAAGCTCAACATCGCCCTCGACGGGTTGCCGCAATTTGCTGGCCTGCCGAAGGAATCGGCCTGGGGCACGATCGATATCGGCGGCGATTTCGATTACATCGAACGCGCCTATGACGATTACAAATACGGTTCTTGGTCGAAGCGGCCGTTCCTCGACATCGTCATCCCAACCACGGTCGATCCGACCATGGCGCCGCCGGGCAAGCATTTCATGTCGGTCTTCGTGCAATACGTGCCCTATAAGCTGGCCGAGCAGCCCTGGACGCCGGAGATGAAGGCGAAGTTCGAGGCGGACGTGCTCGACACGATCGAGATGAACGCGCCGGGGTTCAAGAAACTGATCCTGCATTGCCAGACGCGCACGCCCTGGGACATCGAGAACGAAGTGGGCCTCACCGAAGGCAACATCTTCCAGGGCGAGTTGACGCTGGACCAGATGCTGTTCAACCGCCCGTTCCCGGGCCTTGGGCAATATCGCGGGCCGTTCGACAATTTCTATATGTGCGGATCGGGTACACATCCCGGCGGCGGCGTGATGGGGGCACCTGGCGCCAATGCCGCACGCGAAATGCTCAAAGACTTCAAGCACGGGGTGGTGTGACATGGCCGCCAACACTTATGACGTCATTGTCATCGGCGCCGGCCATAACGGCCTGGTGACATCCACCTATCTCGCCAAAGCCGGGCAGAAGGTGCTGCTGGTGGAAGCCGGTGAACAGCCGGGCGGGGCCGCACAGACGCGCGAATTCGCCAAGGGATACCGTGTTTCGGCAGTGGCACATCTGCTGCACGCTCTGCACCCGAAGATCATCGCCGATCTCAATCTGACGCAGCATGGGTTGCAGATCGCAGAGAAGGCCGTCGGCACCTCGGCGATGCTGCCGGGTGGGGCGCGGCTGGATATCACGGCAGACAAGGCGGCGACGCAGGCAGCCATTGCCAAGTTCTCCTCCGCGGATTCGCTGGCCTATCACCCGCGCATGGAGCGGCTGGTGCGTCTGGCCGGTGCCTTGGGCAGCTTCCTGCTGCGCACGCCGCCCAGCCCGTCGCCTAGCTCGAACGACTTCCAGACCAAGCTGGCCTTGGGCATGTTCGCGCTGAAGCTGCGCATGATGGGCAAGAAGGACATGCTGGAACTGTCCCGCATCCTCACCATCAATGTGGCCGATCTCGCCAATGATTTCTTCGAGAGCGATATCCTGAAAGGCCTGCTGGGTCTCGAGGCAACGCTTGGTGTCTATCTGGGGCCACGCTCGCCCAACACTGTTTTCAACCTGCTTTACCGGCTGGCGTCGATGGACACCAAGCATGGGCAGGGTGGCCATTTCCTGCCGCAGGGCGGTATGGGCGCCGTCATAGAGTCGCTGGTGAAGGCGGCGAAGGCCGCCGGTGTCACGATCCGCACGCAGGCGCCGGTCGGTCGCATCCTGATCGAAAAGGAGCAGGCCGTCGGCGTCGTCCTGGCGAGCGGCGAGGAGATCCGCGCGCCCATCGTGGCGTCGAGTGCCGATCCACAGCGAACCTTGTTGCATCTGGTGGAACCCGGCAATCTCGATACCGAGTTCCTGCGGCGCATGCGCCATCTCAGGATGAACGGCTGCGTCGCCAAGGTGCATCTGGCGCTAGAAAACCTGCCGGATGCGTTCCGTAACGCCCAGGGCCGCATGATCTTTGCCCCTTCGACGAACTATGTCGAGCGCGCCTTCGATTGCGCCAAATATGGCCGCGTCGCCGACAATCCGGCGCTGGAGATCGTGGTGCCGACGCTGACTGATCCGAGCCTCGCGCCGAACGGGAAGCATGTCGTCTCGATCCTGAGCCAGTATGCGCCCTACAAGCTGCGTACCACCACGGCGGATGAAGCCCGCACGCAAGTATTGGAGCGGACGCTGAATGTGCTGGAGCAGATCGCGCCCGGCGTGAAGAACCAAGTGACCGCGTCGGAAGTGCTGACGCCGCAGGATCTGGAAAGCCAGTTCAACCTGTCCGGCGGGCAGTGGCACCAGGGCGAAGTGACGCTCGATCAGGTGTTCTTCCTGCGACCGGCGGCTTCGTTCCAGCAATACAAGATGCCGCTGCCGGGCCTGTGGTTGTGCGGCGCCGGTGCCCATCCTGGCGGCAATGTCTCAGGAGCTGCCGGCGCCAATGCGGCACGTGAGATCTTGAAGGATTTGAAGGGGAGGCGTGGCCATGCGGCGTGAGGCAATGGCGCGGTCGCTACCCCCCTCTCTAGCTCTCCCCCTCAAGGGGGGAGAGGACTGCACCCAGCTCGTTGCAAGCTCGCGCCTCACTTCCCCGTCCCCCCTTGAGGGGGAGGGTCGGGGAGGGGGGTACTGCCAGCAATTGATCAATACCGGAGTCATTGCATGACCCACGTTCAGCATCTCAAACCCTTCCTGAAGAAGACGCCGTTCCATGAGCCGATGTCGGCCATGATGCATGGGGCGGGCTGGATCCGGTGGCAGGGCTTTTACTCGCCGGCCTTCTATGATTCGACGCAGTCGGAATACATGGCATGCCGCAACGGTGCCACGGTCTATGATGTTTCGCCGCTGATCAAATATGCGATCAAGGGCAGGGACGCGGCAAAGTTCGCCAACTATCTGGTGACGCGCGATCTCACCAAGATCAAACCGATGAATGCCGCCTATACCGCCTGGTGCGACGATGACGGGCGCATGATCGAGGAAGGGACGATCTTCCGCTTGGGCGAGAACGACTTCCTGCTCAATGCGGCGCTGCATCAGCTGCATTGGCTGAACGAAAGTGCCTATGGCTTCCAGGTCGAGATCGAAGAGGTGTCGGACACGCTGGCCGGCTTGTCGCTGCAAGGGCCGAATGCGCGGACAATCCTGGAAGTTCTGGGTGTTCCAGGCATCGGCAGGCTGCCGCATTTCGGCATCATGGAGACCACCGTCGATGGGCATTGGCTGCGGATCGACCGGGCCGGGTTCACCGGCGATCTGGGCTATGAAATCTGGGTGAAGCCCCAGGACGCCTTGTGGCTGTGGGAGAACCTGTTCCGCACCGGCGATCCATTTAAGATTGCGCCCATGGGCGGTCACGCCCTGGAAATGACCCGGATCGAGGCGGGCTTCATTCTGGTCGATGTCGATTATATCGGTTCGCATCACGCTATTCGACCGACCCAGCGCATTTCGCCGATCGAGGCCGGGATCGGCTGGGCCGTCGCCCTTAAGAAGGATGCCTATTTCGTCGGCAAGCGCGCCTTGCAGAAGGAAAAGGCGGATGGGTCGTCGCGCTTCATCCTGAGCGGGATCGAGATCGAGGGCCGCAAGCCGGCGCCCGGTGCCTTCCTTTATGCCGACGAGAAGGGGACCAAGGAATTGGGGCTTACCACCTCGGCCATGTGGTCGCCGCTCTTGAAAAAGAACATCGCCTTCGCGCAGATTCCGCCGGCCTATACGAAGCCCGGCACGGAAATGTGGATCGAGATATGGTATCCGAAGGAAAAGAAGATCGAGCGCAGCATGGTGAAATGCTGGACCCGGAACCGCATGTTCTTCGACCCGCCCAGGAAGAAGGAGATTGTGTGAGACCTATGATCGAGCCGAATTTGTCATGGCCCGCGCAGGCGGGCCATCCACGAGTTTGCCGGCAACTGAAGAAAGAAACTCGTGGATCCCCCGCCTTCGCGGGGGATGACAAGCGTATTTGAGGCTCGATCATGGCCCGGAACGCCGGCATCCGCAGCAATCGCAAGAAAGAGATCATCGAGGCGACCATTCATGTGATCGCGGCCTTCGGCTATCACGGCACGACCGTCAGCCGGGTGGCGAAATCGGCCAACGTGTCGGTCGGCCTGATGAACTTTCATTTCGAGAGCAAGGACAAGCTGTTCGAGGAAGTTTTCAAATACCTTGCCACGGAATACATGCAGGTCTGGACAACGCGGGTTAATGCAGCCTCGGCGGAACCCTGGGCGCGGCTCGAGGCGATGGTGCAGACCTATTTCGACCGCGACGTCTTTACTGGCGTCAAGCTCGCGGTCTGGTTCGCCTTTTGGTCGGACCCGCAGCTTCGGGACAAGTTCCGCGAAGCGGCGACGGCGGTCGAGCGCCGCTATGTCAAGGAACTGGAGCACCAGATCTACAACATCTGCATCGCGCGCCCGGCCGCGGCGGCGCAGGCCAAGAAAGTGGCCGTGCGTGTGGCGGGTGCCCTGTCGGCGATGATCGACGGCTTTTGGCTTCAGGCGCTGCTGTACCCCAAGACCTTCAAGACAAAGGACGCGGTCAGGTCCTGCATGGCGTTCGTCAAGCTGCTCGATCTCTATTACGATCAGAACGAAAAGCTGGCGGCGGCCGAGAAGAAGAAGACCGATGCCTGAGATCCGATGACAGGGGGAATGCCGATGCGGTTCGCGGGAAAGGTTGTTCTGGTGACCGGCGGCACGACCGGGATCGGCTTTGGTATCGCCAAGCGGGCGGCGGATGAAGGCGCGCAGGTGGCGATCGTCGGGCGGGATGCGGCGAAAGCCGGTATGGCGGTGGAGAAGCTGCAGCGCGATGGGGCCGATGCTGCCTCATTTGTCACCGATATCGGTGTCGAGGCAAATGCACAGAAGCTGATTGCGGATGTGATGGCATTTCGGGCGGTTGGATGTGGTCGTCAACAATGCCGGCGCCGGGGCGCGACGCTCTGGCGTGGAGAACAGCGACACGCCGGGCGAGCGGCTGGCCAAGATCATGTCGGCCAATCTCAATTCGGCCTATTTCGTTTCGGCCTATGCCTTGCCGGCACTCAAATCCGCTGGCAAGGGCGTTATCGTCAACATCTCCTCGACCGCGACGTTGCATGGCAATTGGGGTTCCTACGGCATGGCGAAAGCCGCCCTCGAATCCCTGACCCGGGCACTCGCGACGGAAGGTGCGCCACATGGCATCCGAGCCAACGCCGTCTCGCCGGGCTGGATCAAGACGGAGACGACGGGCGGCAGCGGTGCCGCCGAGGATTGGGAGAAGGGTGCGTCGTTGCTGGCGCGCATGGGCACACCGGACGAGATCGCCCGGGCCGTGCTGTTCCTGGCCTCCGACGAGGCGAGTTTCGTCACCGGCACGGTGCTGACCGTCGATGGCGGGCTCACCATCACGGACTATCCGTCGCTGCCTTATCTCGATGCCGTGGGTGCCTGGAAGCTGTTTCCGGGGACCTTGGGCGACTAAGATTTGGTGGGCGGTGAGGCTGACTAGATCAAAAACTCCACCGAATTCTCGCTGAAGGTTGCCTTGGTGATACCACCCAGCAGCAAGGTGGAGCCGGTATCGCTGCTGTAAAGGCGGAGGCCGGCTGCCGTTTCCTCGGCGGATGCCATCAGTTCGGCGAAGCTGTCGTGGGCCTCGTCCTGCATATCAGTCGGAATAATGAGGAGATCGCCTTCGGCGGCATTGAAGTCGGTGATGTAATCGTGGCCCTGGCTGAAATAGAAGCGGTCGTCACCGCCGCCACCGGTTAGGTCGTCATGGCCGAGATCGCCATAGAGCTGGTCGGAGCCGTCGCCACCGGAGAGCGAATCCTGGCCGGCGCCGCCCCGCAGAATGTCATTGCCGGCGCGACCATCGACGAAATCGTCGCCGGCGGCGCCCGAGTAGAAATCGTGACTCAGCCCGAGGCGGATGTTGTCTCCGGCCGTGCTGTCCTCGCGGTAGAGGTTGAATTGCTCGAAATTGCGGAAGGTGAGGCCGCTCGATGAGGTACCGGTCAGCACATCCATCGTGACGGCGTCGGGACCATAGAAGCGCATGCCCAGGACGTCTTCCGAGCCACCGCCGCCATCGACATCGCCGCGCTTGCCGACCCAGACCTGGTCGACGCCGTCGCTGCCGATATAGGTGTCGAAGTCGTCGAAATCACCGGGGTTGAGGTCGGCGTAATTGTGGTGGCCGAAGAGCTGGACGAAATCGCCGCCAGCCTGGGTGTTGACGTAGTTGAACTCCGTCCCGCCGATGATGGTGTCGTTGCCCCAGCCGGTATAGACGGTGAGGTCCTCGAAACCGACAAGGCCGGCCATGCCGGTGGCAAAGCCCGCCTGGAAGTCGACGTTCACCGTCATGATGTTGGTGGGATCGTAGTGGATCTCGACTGCATCGCGGCCACCGCCGCCGTCGAGATAGTCGCCCATTTCGCCGCGGATGTAGTCGTCGCCGGCGCCGCCGCGCAAGACATCGTTGCCGCTGGTCCCCATCAGGAAATCGGACCATTGCGTGCCGGTGAGCTCGACGCGCTCGAAATTCATCGCGCTGAGATTGTAGCCGGCGGGTGGGTCGTAATCGCTCATGTATCGGCTGGAGAGATAGTTGTTGCTGTTGATATAGACCTCGACCCCGTCATAGGGGTCGCGTTCATCAAAATGCACAATGAGTGTGTCGACGCCATTGCCGCCATCGGCGAAGCCTTGGCTGCGGGTCGTGACCACGTCATCGCCATTCATGCCTTTGAGTATGTCGTTGCCGCCGCCGCCATCGATGACGTCATTGCCTTCGTCACCCAGCAACTCGTTATGGCCAGTGGTGCCGACCAGGACGTCGTTGAAGCTGGTGCCGCGGATGTTCTCGATATTGACGAGCTGGTCGCCCTGGGCGTGGGCGCCGATCTGCGTCGCGCGGTTGAGGTCGATGTTAACGGCACTGGAGCCGCGGTAATCGACAAAGTCATAGCCGCCGCCGCCATCGATGTAATCGGCGCCCTTGCCGCCGGCGATGGTATTGCGGGCGTCGTTGCCGATGAGGCGGTCATCGAAATCGCTGCCTTGCAGGTTTTCGATGTTGCGCAGGATATCGCCCTGGGCGTCGCCGCCGAATTGGATGCCGCCGCGGGTGAGGTCGACATGAACGGCCGCGCTGGAATAGGCGTAGCTCGCCTTGTCGATGCCATCGCTGCCATCGATGTAGTCGCCGCCGGCACCGCCACGGAAGGTGTTGTTCTGGGCATTGCCGAAAAGTCTGTCATGGTGGGCTGAACCGACCAGGCCCTCAATGCCGAACAACTGATCGCCTTCGGCTTCGCCACCAGCGCCGGATTGGGTGATCTGTGAGAGGTTGACGGTCACGGCCTCGGCGGAAGTCTTGTAGACCGCGATATCGAAGCCATGGTCGAAGCCGTTATCGCCGAAGAGCTGGTCGGCGCCGACACCGCCCCAGAGGATGTCGTTGCCGGTATCGCCGGACAGGATGTCGTTGCCACGGTCGCCATAGATGACGTCATGGCCGCCATCGCCATAGATGATGTCGTTCCACCAGGTGCCCACCAGGATGTCGGCGCGCGGCGTTCCGTTCTGATATTGCGGCATCATGCCCTCCCCAGATGAGTGACGGGGTGCAGCGTTTCAGGGCGCGGTTGCGGCGGTCAATTTCAGGTGTTTGTGGAAAATTGCTGCGGTCGGGGCGTGGTGTCACCGCAGATGTGATGGCGCGAGGAACTTGAAAAGCCAGTCGTCTCGAAACCCTTGATGCGCCTCATGCCGTGCTGCGGTAGCGGGTGGGTATGGGCAGAAAGTGCGGGCACTGTGACAAACGAAAACGGCGCCGTGTTGCCACGGCGCCGTTCACGCATTCAGGTCGTCAATCTCTAGCCGCTGATGCCGGGCATCAGCTTGTTTTCCGTCTCCCGGCCCTTGGCGAGTTCATTGAGGGTCAGATCGACCGCTTCCTCGAACTTGCCCAGGGTTTCTTCCAGGCATTTCTGGTCATGCGCCGAGGAGATGAACCAGGGTTCGCGGCTGTCCGGCTCGCACATGATGCCCATGTCGATGAGGATACCGGCCATGGTGTCGTAGAAGGTGTAGTCGGAGAGCTTCCAGTTGCGGTAGGTGGTCGGTGCCTCGGCGCTGAAGAAGAGGCCCGACATCGACTGGTGGCCGGTGAAGCTGTGCGGGATGCCGCGCTTGGTCAGGACCTTCCCCATGCCGTCCTGCATCGCCTGGCCATAAGAGGCGATGTTCTTCAGGGCGTCGGTGTCCTTGAGGATGGTCAAGGTCGCCTCGGCAGCGGCCAGGCTCATCGCCTGGGCGGTGTAGGTGCCGCCATGGGCCACACCCTTGCCGTATTTGCGCAGGATCTCCTCCTTGCCGCCGATCGCCGAGATCGGGTAGCCGTTCGCCACGGCCTTGGCCACCGTGAAGATGTCGGCCTCGATGCCATAGAGTTCCTGGGCACCGCCCTTGGCGACGCGGAAACCGGTCTTCACTTCGTCGACGATCATCAGCACGCCGTATTTGGTGCACAGCTCGCGGACGGCCTTGATGAATTCCGGCTTCGAGGGGATGCCGCAGCAATTGCCGAGGATCGGCTCGATCAGCACGGCGGCGATGGTGTCGTGGTTCTTCTTCAGCACCTCTTCCAGGCGCTGCGCGTCGTTATACGGCACCTGCCAGAAGAGCTGGCGGACCAGCTGCGGAATGCCCTCGCCATAAGGGATGACCTTGGGCTGCTTGGTCTGATCCTTCATGTCTTCGGGATCGGCCGTCCACATGCTGGCGTCGAAGAGGCCGTGATACGAGCCTTCGAACGTCACGTAATTGTCCTTGCCGGTATAGCCGCGCGCCAGGCGCAAGGCGGCCATCACGGCTTCGGTGCCGGAGTTCGAGAAGCGAACCAGTTCGGCCGCCGGCATCATCTCCTTGATGAGCTTGGCGACAGTCACTTCCTTTTCGGTGCCCAGCGCATAGACCGTGCCGACCGACTGCGCCTCACGCGCGGCAGCGTCGACGATGTCATTGCAATGGCCCAGGATGGCGGGGCCGTAGCCGAGGCGGTAATCGATGTATTCGTTGCCGTCGATATCCCAGAGACGCGCACCCTTGCCGTTCTTCACGAAGACCGTGTTGTCATCGCCCCAATAGCGGAAGTTCGAGCTGACGCCGAGCGGCATATGCTTGATGGCCTCGCGGAAATGGGCCCGGCTCTTATCCATTTTGCGACGCTCGGTTTTTATCGTCGTCATGTGAAAATCTCCGTAGTCTCAAAGTGATGCGGGTGTTGCCCCGCGCTCCGGTTGGGTGCCGAACGACGCCAGAATCAGCGGCTCGTCACCGTCCAGTCATTGAATGTTTGTATAAAAAATCTATCATGCGATTCAGTGAGAGGCAAGTTCATTGAATGCTTATTTAATGTTGCGAGTGCAGCAAAGTTAAAGATATCATGTAGTTATCGCGATTCCCCCATCCGATCTCGGAAAGGTTAAAGGGCCCCATGGCCAAAGCTGAAGCGGTCAAGGAAGTTCGCCGTAAGCAATTGATAGACGCGACAATTCGCGCAATCGGGCGGGTCGGCTATGCCAATGCCACCTTGACCCATGTGGCCTCCGAAGCCGGCTTGTCGCCCGGCATCGTCAATTTCTATTTCAAGTCCAAGGAACAACTGCTGATCGCGACACTGGAACAGATCGCCGAGGAATACTCGGCCTTCTGGCAGGCGGCGATCAACAAGGGCAAGGTGGCACCGGCCGCCGGGCTCGAAGCGATGATCGAGGCCGACTTCCATCCCACCGTCTGCAACGTGGAAAAGGTCTCGATCTGGTACGCCTTCTGGGCGGAAGCGCGGGGCAATGCCGCCTATCATGACGTGGTGTCGCGGCTGGAACAGGATTACCTCGCCCAGACCGAGACCCTGTGCCAGCGCATCATCCAGGAGGGCGGCTATGAAGGCGCATCGGCCGGTGATGTCGCCACGGGCTTGAACGCGATGATCGACGGCATGTGGTTCGACTGCCTGATGGAGCCCAAGGCCTTCAACCGGGCGGAGGCCAAGCGCATCTGCCGGCAATACCTCGCCTCCGTCTTCCCGGCGCATTTCTCGGGCGGTGTGAAGAAGGGGAAGAGCGACAACGACAATACCGTGGTGCTCGCCATCGACCAGGAAGTGCAGGGACGCAACGCGCACCGCGCGCGCCTTGCCGCGGCCTTGCGCAAGCGCCTGGAACCGGTGGGTCCCATGCGGCGCGAGGTGCTGGCCGCTGCCGCCGGCATTTCGGTGAAGATCCTGGAGAGCTGGCTCGACGGCCGCGCCGAGCCGAGCTCGTGGCAGATCGGGCGCCTCATCGTCGCCACCGACGCGCAGCTGTGGATGGAGATCTATGGCCCCATCCATGACGAGGCGCAGCGCCTGTTCGAGGCGCGCCTCGCCAGTGCCCAGGAACAGGCGATGCGCGACAGGGCGGCGCTGGCGACGCTAAAGGGGACCGACTAAAAAATCTGAACGTCATGCCCGGGCTTGATCCGGGCATCCACGCCGACAGGCGGCACCGGTGGATCCCCGGGTCAAGCCCGGGGATGACGAAGCAAGTTGGGGCAGGGGATGGCTCATAAACTAGACCGTTTGCTGCGGCCCCGGAGTGTGGCCCTTGTGGGTGCCAGCCCGAAGGAGGGGTCGGTCGGGCGCGGCATGATCACTTCGACCGGCATGGCGGGGACGCTGCCGAAGATCTATTTCGTCAATCCAGCCTATCAGGAGATCGACGGGCAGCGCTGCTATCCGTCGCTGAGCGCCTTGCCGGAGACGGTCGACATGGCCGTGCTCGGCATCGCCAATGTGCGGCTCGAAGCGGCACTCGATGAGGCTATTGGCTGCGGCATCGGCGGTGTCACGATCTTTGCCAGCGGGTATCTCGAAAACGATACCGAGCCGAAGCTGACCGAGCGCATCGCGGCGAAGGCACGGGCGGCGGGTGTTGCCATTTGCGGCGGCAATTGCATGGGTTTCTACCATCTCGATTTCGGCCTGCGCGTCTGCGGCTTCCCGCCGCCCGCCTGGATACGCAAGGGCAATGTCGCCTTCATCACGCATTCGGGCTCGGCCTTCTCGGCGCTCTGCCACACCGACCGGCGCTTCGGCTTCAGCCTAGCCGTGTCGGCAGGGCAGGAACTGGCCACCAATGTGGCCGATTATCTCGACTTCGCGCTCGACATTCCGGCAACCAAGGTGGTGGGGCTGTTCCTCGAAACCGTGCGTGACCCGGCGGGGTTCAAGGCGGCGCTCTTAAAGGCGCAGCGGATGGAGATCCCGGTTGTGGCGCTGAAGGTCGGGCGCACGGCCGAGAGTGCGGCCCTTGCCGTCTCGCATTCCGGGGCGGTTGCCGGCAATCATGCGGCCTATCAGGCGCTGTTCGATCGCTATGGCGTGATCGAGGTCGCCAACATGGATGAACTGGTGAACGCGCTGCATCTCTTTTCCAGCGAGCGGCGGCTGGCGCCAGGCGGGCTGGCGACGATGCATGATTCCGGCGGGTTTCGCGAATTGGTGCTGGATCTCGGCATCGAGGCCGGCGTGCCCTTCGCCCAGATCAGCGACGAGACGCGAGCCAAACTGGCGGCCCGGCTGGATTATGGCCTGGAGCCCATTAATCCGCTGGATGCCTGGGGCACCGGCAATGATTGGGCGGCGATCTTCGAGGATTGCCTGCAGGCGCTGGTCGATGATCCGGATACGGCGCTCGCCTCGCTCTGCGTCGAGGCGCGCGATGAATATTATCTGAGTGCCGGCTATGCCGATATCCTGCGCCGCGTTGCGGCGCGCACGACAAAGCCGGTCTTCTACACGACCAATGTCGGCAGCAATGCCAATCTGGATGTCGTTACCCGGCTGGCCCATGACGGTGTGCCGGTTCTTTCCGGCGTGGCACCTATGCTCGGCGTCGTAAAGAAGGCGATGGCGGCGCGGGACCGGGCGTTGTTGGCGCCGGACGTGGCGGCGGTGGCGCCGTCCGGCTTGCGGGAGAAATGGGCACCGCGGCTGGCGCAAGGCGACCTCTTGGAGGCTGAGGCGCTGGACCTGTTGGCCGATTACGGCGTGCCGGTTGTGGCCCACGTCCACGCCGAGACGCTTGATGCGGCAAAGGAGGCGGCCGATCGCATCGGCTACCCCATCGTGCTGAAGACGGCAATGCCAGGCATCCTCCATAAATCAGACGTGGGCGGCGTGAAGCTGGGCGTCAAGAACGCAGCGGAATTGGAAACAGCCTATGCCGATCTCAAGGCGCGGCTGGGCCCCCGCGTCCTGCTGATGCCGATGGCGGGGAAGGGTGTCGAGATCTCCTTTGGCATGACAATGGACCCGCAATTCGGCCCGGTGGTGATGGTGGGGGCCGGCGGCGTGCTGATCGAAATGATGTCCGACCGCCGTTTTGTGCTGCCGCCTTTCGGTCCAATCGAGGCGGCGCGACACATTGAAGGGTTGGCCTTACGACCACTGCTGGATGGCAAGCGCGGCGCCAAGCCGGCGGATGTCGAAAAGCTCGCGCGCGCCTTTGCGGCATTCGCGGTGATGGTGGCAGACCTCGAGGGCCTGGTCGGCGAGATGGACGTCAATCCGTTGATCGTCAATGAAACGGGCGCCGTTGCGGTCGATGCGCTGATCGTCGCAACGGCGCGCTAATCGTTACGCGGCTTCGCGGTTCAAGGGCTGGCACATGCAATGGACGCCGCCGCCGGCCCAGGTGAACATGGTCATGTCCGGGTCGTAGACGGTGAAGCCATTGGCGCGCAGCTTGGCGTTGAGGTCTTTGGCGCCTAGCGTGGAAAGGATCCGATCCTTGCCCAGCGCCACGACATTGCAGCCCAGGGCCATGGTTTCTTTGAAGGTCGCGGGGATGATCTCGATCTTCTTCTGTTTCAGGAAGTCGATGATATCGTCCTCGGTCGTTTCGAGGCAGACCGCGGCCACATGCTCGTTCAGCATGCAGACCATCAGATCGATATGGACATAGAACTGGTCGATCGGCGCAAATTTGATTTCCCAGCCTTCATCGCGCATCCATTCCGAAATCTGGCGCGCCGAAATCTCTTCCGAACGATGATCGGTGTAGCCGATGAGTGCGGTCTTGTCGGCGATGATGTTGAAGTCGCCGCCTTCGAAATTGCCCGAGCTCACCATGTCGTAAACCGGGATATCGTTTTCGAGGTAGAAGCGCAGGCAGGAGGCGTATTCGCCGCGGCGGCGCGGATTGGCCATCTGGCAGATGACCGCGCCATAGGGTGTCATGAAGGAGGAGTCGCGGGCATAGACCTGGTAGGGGTTATGCTCGTCGAGGGGCAGGAAATGGCAATTGACCCCGGCATCCTCATAGGCGTTGACCATCTCGCGGTGCTGGCGCATGGCGAGCTGCTTGTCGAACTTGTAGCCCTTGCGCATCGTATCGCGGACGAGCGACGACCAGGCCGCGTTCTCCAGCCCCATCCAGCGGAAGCCCTCGGCCGGCCCGAGCAGCACGTCTTTGAGGGCGCCGGATTCGGAGGCGAGGTTCCACTTCTTCATCAGCGGCGTGCCGCCACCGATGACGCGGCCCCGGAGCGGTGAATTCTGCGGTGAAGTCTGACGGTCGGCCATGATGTTCCCCATTTTCGAAAGAAGATGGAGCAGGGTAGCAGCGCCATGCCCGGAACCCCAGGGACTTCTGTTCCGGGCATGGTCCACTATTTCTCACAGTGTGACAATCAGCTGGGCCTTAGGCAGCGCGAACCCCGTTGATGAAGTCGACGATGCTGCGTTGGAGGGTGTCGGTCTGCTGGGTGAGACCATTGGCGGCGCCAAGGACCTTGCCGGCGCCGTCGGCCGTCGTGGCGGCCGCGACCGACACATGGCCGATCGACTTGGCCACTTCCTGGGTGCCCATGGCTGCTTCCGTGGCGTTCCGCCCGATTTCCTGCGTGGCGGCGGTTTGCTGCTCGATGGTGCCGGCGACGGCCGTTGCCATTTCATTAAGGCGGTCGATGACCGTCGCAATCTCGGTGATCACATCGGTCGCCGTGGCAATGCTGCCGCGCATGCCTTCAACCTGGGCGCGGATATCGTCGGTCGCGGTCCCGGTCTGGGTGGCGAGGGATTTAACCTCGGTCGCCACGACAGCAAAACCGCGGCCGGCTTCGCCGGCCCGCGCCGCCTCGATCGTGGCGTTGAGCGCCAGGAGGTTGGTCTGGCTGGCGATATCGTTGATGAGGCCGATGACGTCACCGATCTTGGTACCGGATTCTTCCAGCTGGCGGACCATGTTGCGCGCTTCCTGAGCGCGTGTCGCGGCGTCGTTGGCGACCGACCGGGCATTGGTCATCTGCTGGGCGATTTCGCGGATGGAGGCCGTCATTTCCTCGGTCGCCGCTGCGACCAGCTGGACATTGCGCGTCGCCTCTTCGGATGCCGCGGCGACGGCCGAGGTCTGGTGCGATGTTTCATCCGAAGCGCGCGAGAGCGTGTCGGCCGTCTGGTTAAGGGTCGAGGCCGAGCCGTTGATGACCCCCAGAACCTGCGTCGCCTGTTGCTCGAACGTTTGGATCAGGCGGGCGACCCGCTCGCCTTGGGCGATTTTCTCGCGCTGCTGACGCTCTTCCTCGACCGCCAGTCTTGCGCGGGCCTCGGCATTTTCCTTGAAGGTCGCCATGGTGCGGGCGATGTCGCCCACTTCGTCGCGGCGATCGGTGCCGACCACGTGGATGTTGAGATCACCATTGGCGAGGCGCTGAAGCGCATCGGTGACACTGCGGATCGGGCGGACGATGCCGCGATTGGCAACGACATAGCCGATGAGGAGGCCGAGGACGATGCCGCCCAAGGCGACCGCGATCTGCACCCACTGCGCATTGCTTGAAAGGGCGAGGGCGCCGTCGCGCATGGTCTTCATGCGTTCGGCAGAATAGGTGCTGTAGACCTTGACCGTGTCGGTAACGGTCTTCTGGGCCTTCAAGCCATCGGCCAAGGCAGCATCAATGGCAGCCTTGTCGCCACCCTTTGACGCCACGTCGACCAGATTGCGGATCTTGTCGAAATAAGGGGCGAGGACGCCTTTGATGGCATCGAGTTGGCTCTTCTGTTGGTCGTCAGCCGCGGCGGCCAAGACGTCGAAACGCGCCAGCATCTCCGTCGTGCGGCGATCCGTTTCCTTGGCGAAATCGGCGGCCTTTTCCGGCGCCTGCGCCAGCTGATAGGTCATGCGGCTGATGGCGATGATGTCGAGGCGAAGATCCATCGCCTCGCGGGCTGCAGATTCGACGGTGCCGACATCCTGGAGGGTCTTGCCCATGCGGGTCATGCCGTACCAGCCGGTGAAGGCAATGACGGCAGAAAGCGATGCCAGAAGGACCACGAGCATGATCACTTTGGCCGAGATGGTGATGTTCTTCAGGTTCATTGTCCTGCTCCCTGGGGTTTCCCCTGACTGAGAAAGGCCATAACAGGTGCAGGTAAGGATTCGGTTAAGGAACAGCTATTTATATGACAATTAGGAGTCTGGGTCAGGCTGCTGGGCGGGCCATTCCTGCCCCATCTGCATTTCGGCTTCGAGCCAATCGGCAAAGGCACGGGCGGCCGGCGTGACCAATGCCGGCAGCACGATGAAATAGGCGCCGAGATGTTCTATGGACTGGCGGAAAGGCCGCAGCAACTGGCCGCGGGCCAGATCCTCGCCAGCCGTGATCTGGTCGGCGAGACACAGCCCCAGCCCCTGTTTGGCGGCGGCCAATAGCAGGTTGAAATCCTGGAAATAGATCGTCCGGGCAGGCTCGGCTTGGGGCAGGCCGGCACGGGCCAGCCAGCGGCGCCAATTGGCGCCCTGTGGGTCGTCCAGCAGCAGCGTGTGCCGCAGGATGTCCGCCGGCGCGCCAAGCCCCGGACCATCGGCCAGGAGGCGCGGCGCGCAGACGGGGAAAGAGCCGACATGGGAGAGGAGGCTGGCGGTGCCGTCCTGCCACACCGGCTCGCCGAAGCGGACAGCTAGATCGACGGTATCGCCCAGGCGTCCTTCGCTGGCCGGGTCGTAACTGGCATTGGCGGCCAGGAGAGAGAGCTTGAGGCCGGGCGCCGTCTCGGTGAATTTGGCGAGGCGCGGGATCAGCCACTTCTCGGCAAAGGCCGACGGGACCGAGACGCGAAGCTCGCCGGCGATCATTTCGCCTTCCAGCCGGGCAATGGCATAGCCGAGTTGATCGAAGGCGGTGGTCGACGCCTTCAAAAGCCGCGTTCCCTGATCGGTCAAGGCCAGGCGATTGCCCTGCCGTTGGAACAGCGCAAAGCCCAGCTGATCTTCGAGATTGACGATCTGCTTTGAAACCGCGCCATGGGTCACGCCGAGTTCGTCCGCGGCGCGGCCCATATGCAGATGGCGCGCTGCCGCCTCGAACGTGCGGAGGGCATTGAGCGGTGGAAGGTGGCGTTTCTGCAAGATCTTGGCGGCCGTTAAGGAATGGTCGTGGAAGTGTTCACAGAATAGGCTTTTCTGTCCAGGCCGGCATAAAGTCGCTGAAATAAGGGCTTTGTGAGGGGCATCACAGCCTATGCGCGTATCGCTTCTGGCGTTTGCGGCCGGCGGTGCTACATTCCCTCCACCGCCGCGGACGGGCGACGGAGCACATTTCCAAAAGATGGGAGCTTCAAAATGAAATTTGGTAGCCTGATCGCCGCGGCCGCGGCGCTGATGATGTCCGCTGTCCCGGCCTTTTCCGCCGGTGGCGTGAATGTCGGTTCGCTGAGCTGCAACGTGGCAGGCGGGATGGGTTTCATCTTCGGTTCGTCGAAGACGATGTCCTGCGTCTTCACCCGCGCCGACGGTTCGGCCGAAGTCTATAATGGCGAGATCAACAAGTATGGTGTCGATATCGGCTTCACCAAGGAAGCGCATATGATCTGGGTCGTCTTTGCCCCGGGCAATGTCGCGCCGGGTGCGCTGGCCGGTGAATACGGCGGCGCCACGGCCGATGTGGCGGCTGGCCTCGGCCTTGGTGCCAATGTCCTGGTGGGTGGCGGCAATAGCCAGATCGCCCTGCAGCCGGTGAGTGTCACGGGCAGCGTCGGCGTCAATGTTGCCGCCGGTGTCGCTCAGATCTCGCTGCGCCCGGGCGTCTAAGGCGTCCTTGACGAATTGATCGGGGAAGGGCCGCGAGCGATCGCGGCCCTTTTTCGTGCGCGTTCAGAGCGTGCGGACATCTCCGATGAAGCGGCGCACTTCTTCATTGAGCACATTGGACTTGCCGCCGAGTTCGACGGCCGCTCCCAGCACTTCGCCAGCGGCGCGACCGGTATCGCCGGCCGCTGCCGTGACCTCGGTGATGTTGACCGAGACTTCGGTGGTACCCTGGCTCGCCTGCTGGACATTGCGGGCGATCTCGGCCGTGGCGGCGGTCTGCTCCTCGACCGCGCTGGCGATGGCGGTGGCGATGCGGCTCATTTCCTCGATCACTGACGCGATACCAGCGATGGCGCCAACCGAATTCTCCGTGGCCTGCTGGATCTCGGTGATCTTGGCGCCGATATCCTCGGTCGCCTTGGCTGTCTGACCGGCAAGGTTCTTCACCTCGGAAGCGACGACGGCGAAGCCGCGGCCGGCTTCACCGGCGCGCGCCGCCTCGATGGTGGCATTGAGTGCCAGCAGATTGGTCTGCGCCGCAATCTCGCTGATAAGACCCACCACGTCGCCGATCGCCTGGGCCGCGGTGGCAAGATTGCGGACCTGCTGATTGGTGTGCTGTGCTTGGCCAACCGCCTTTTCAGCGATGCCGGTCGATTGCGCGACCTGGCGGCCAATCTCGGAAATGGAGGCGCTGAGTTCTTCCGTGGCGGCGGCGACGGTTTGCACATTGGCCGTTGCCTGATCGGCGGCGGTCGCCACCACGGTCGATTGGCGGTTGGTGCGATCGGCTGTTTCGGTCATGGATTGTGCTGAGCTCTGCAGGGCGCCGGAGGCGGTCGACAATGAGTCGGCGAGCTCGCCGACCTTGCCCTCGAAGCCGGCGATCAGGCTTTCCAGCGCCTGGGCGCGTTTCAGCTTGGTGTCGGCATCGATTCTGGCGGCTGCATCGGCGTCGCGTTGTGCCTGCAGGGCATCTTTGAAGACAAGCACGGTGCGGGCCATATCGCCGATCTCGTCGCGGTTGGTCTGCGCTGGTATCTCCGTCTCCAGCCGGCCGCTCGCCAGCTCATTCATCGTCGCCGTCATGAGGCGGATGGGCGTCGAAATCGAGCGGCCGATCAGCCAGGCACCGATCCCGCCCAAGGCGAGGCCGGCGATGGCGATCGCGATGGTGATGTTGCGCGTCCTGGCCATGGTGCGCTCCGTCGCCGTCTTGATCGCCTGGAGTTCGGCTGTCTGTGCATCGCGGATCTGGTCGGCGAGGGCAGCGATCTCGGCATCCTTCTTTGGCATATCAACGTCGATGAGTTGATGGGTGTCACCTGCCGTCTTCACCAGTGACTGCAATGCCTGGCCGTATTTGAACATCGTCATGGTGATGTCCTGGGCGGCCATGCGCTGCTGTGGCGTCGTCAGTTTCTTCTGCATCTTGGCGATGCTGGTGGTGAATTTAGTGACGTATTGCTTGGCCGTGGCGATGAGCTTCGGATCGAGTTCGGCGAGATAACGTGTGGCCGCAAGGCGCGCCGACATCAGCGCATCCTGGGCGATGCCGGCCAGGGCCGCACCTTCGAAATTGCTTTCGCCCATGGCGCTGCCAACCAGATCGGTCATGGCCTTGGCAGCAGCGGTGCCCACGGGAGTCAGTTGCTCGGCAATGAGCTTGTCCCGGATGCTTCGCAAAGCGATCGATTTTTCGAAATCGGCGCCATAGGCGCTGACAACTTCCTGCATACGGGCGAGGGGCTCCTTCCTGGCGTCAGTCGCCGTCATGGCCTGTTGGGTGAGGCCATCGGTCAAGCGCGTCAGAATGGCGTGGGTGTCGTCGGCGGCCGCCGTCGATCCATCCCTGGCATAGGTCATGACGGCATTGCGCAGCAGGGCCACATCGCGCGCGATCTGCTGTGCACCCAAGGTGGCATTGGAAATCTCGGCATAGCGGTTGACGCTGTCCTCGGTGCCATCGGCGGCAATGACGCTGTAGGCCGATATGCCGCCCAGAAGCAGGAGCAGAATTCCGAAGCCGGCACCGATGCGGCTGGCAATGCTGAAGCTGGCGAGAAAGCGGCCGAGCATGAAGAATTTTCCTCCTCTGTCATTGCCGCTCATTAGTCATATAAATGATGAAGGGGAGGTTAAGGCTCCATAATCGCTGGGAATTTTACGGATGTTCAGCCGCCGATGCTAAAGAAGCCTAAGAGCAGCGGGCGCCTTGTTAGCAAACTCTTAAGTATGTTGGGGAAGGACGATGACCTAAGGAAGGCGCCATTCAGCGCCGGGCCGCGCGCCCCCGCTGCATCGTCATTCAGGAGAACGTTATGAAAGTCGGTTTTGCCGTCGCGGCCGTGTCGATCCTGGCCGCCTTCACAAACACTGCCACAGCCGATGACCAAGTGGCACGCGGTGCCTATCTCGCCAGCATCATGGATTGCGGCGGCTGCCATAACACCGGCGCCTTCACGCCAAAGCCGAATGTGGAGACGCCGCTCGCGGGTTCGGATATCGGCTTTGAAGTGCCGGGGCTCGGCGTGTTCTATCCGGCCAATTTGACGCCGGACAAGAAGACGGGCCTCGGTGCCTGGAGCGATGCGGAAATCATCGCTGCCTTCACCACCGGCCTGCGTCCCGATGGCCGGCAATTGGCGCCGGCCATGCCGTGGATGTCCTATGGGCACATCACCAAGGAGGATGCCGCGTCGCTGGTCGCCTATCTGCGCAGCCTGAAGCCGGTCGAGCATCAGGTGCCTGGGCCTTTCGGCGCCCAGGAAAAAGCAACCGCGCCCTATATGACGGTGAAGATGCCGTGAACGGGAAAAGGCCGGGCTGGTGCCCGGCCTTTTTTCGATCACGCCCGGTATTTGACGCCGGGCAGGACGCAGAGCATTTCATAGAGCAGGTTCGCGGCGAGCAGCGAGGTGTTACCGCTGGGATCATATGGCGGCGAAACTTCGACGAGGTCGCAGCCCACCAGATCGAGGCCGCGGCAGCCGCGGATGATCTCCAGCCCCTGGATGGTGGTGAGGCCACCCACTTCCGGCGTGCCTGTGCCGGGTGCCGAGGAGGGGTCGAGGCCGTCGATATCGAAGCTCAAATAGACCGGGCCCTTGCCCAGCTGTTCGCGGATTTCCGCCATCAGGGGCGCCAGCGACTTGTACCAGCATTCCTCGGCCTGGACGACGCGGAAGCCCTGGGAACGGGGCCAGTCGAAATCCTCGGCCGAATAGCCAGTGGCGCGGAGGCCGATCTGCGCCACGCGCTTGCCGTCGAGCAAGCCTTCCTCGACCGCGCGGCGGAAGGGCGTGCCATGGGCGATCTTCTCGCCGAACATGGTGTCGTTGACGTCGGCATGGGCATCGACATGAACCATGCCGACGGGTCCATATTTCTTCTTCAACGCGCGCAGGATGGGGAGGGCGATGGTGTGGTCGCCGCCCATCGTGAGCGGGATGCAGTTATGGCTGAGGATCTCGTCATAGGCCGCCTCGACGATGGCGACGCTCTTTTCGAGATTGAAGGTGTTGATGGCGACATCGCCGATATCGGCAACGCTGAGTGAATCGAACGGTGCCGCGCGCGTCGCCATGTTGTAGGGGCGAATGAGGCAGGATTCGGCGCGGATCTGGCGCGGCCCAAAACGCGTGCCGGAGCGGTTGGATGTGCCGATGTCGAACGGCACGCCGACAAAGGCCGCGTCGAGGCCGGCCGCACTCGTCCTGGTCGGCAGGCGCATCATGCTGGCATGGCCGCCGAAGCGCGGCATCTGATTGCCGCCGAGCGGCTGGTGGAAGACTTTCTCCTGCGGAACCTTGTTCATGACCCTGACCTCATTTGTCGTAGCAAATGGCGAAACGCCGAAGAGCATGGCGAAACGCCGTCGTTGAACTCACTCTAGCATGCGCTTTCATGCGGCGAGATTGCCTTTCAACTGCTTGAAAACACACGACTTGACCGTGTTTGGCGCGGACTCTACTCCTTGTGCGAAAGCAACGGGCACAAAAAACACAACGTGCCGCCACTGTCGGGGTTTGATCATGCGCTATTCCCAACTGACCGATCGCGTTGCCGGCGAAGGTGCTGCCGCCTGGGACCTTCATGTCGAGGCATTGACCCAGAAGCGTGCGGGGAAGGATGTGATCATCCTCTCGATCGGCGATCCGGATCTGGATACGCCCAAGGCGATCACGGAAGAAGCCATTCGCCTGCTGCGCGCCGGCGATACGCATTACGCCGACATCCTGGGCCTGCCGCGGGCGCGCACCGCCGTCGCCAATCAGCACAGCCGCACGACCGGCCAGCCGGTCACGATCGACAATGTCGCCATCATGTCGGGCTGCCAAAGCGGCCTCTTTGCTGTCGCCATGACGATCCTCGATCCGGGCGACGAGGCCATTGTGCTGGAGCCGATGTATGTCACCTATGAGGCGACCATCCAGGCGAGTGGCGCCAAGCTGGTGCGCGTGCCGCTGAAGGCCGCCAACAATTTCCGCCTCGATATCAACGATCTTGCCAAGGCGATCACGCCCCGGACCCGGGCAATCTTTTTCGCCAGCCCCAGCAACCCGACCGGTGTCACGCTCAACCGCGGCGAACTCGATGGCATTGCGGCGCTGGCGCAGAAACACGATCTGTGGGTCGTGGCCGATGAGGTCTATTCGACGCTGATCTTCGACGGCGAGCATGTCAGCATCTGCGGCTTGCCTGGCATGGCGGAGCGGACGGCCACGGTGAGCAGCCTGTCGAAATCCCATGCCATGACCGGCTGGCGTTTCGGCTGGGTCGTCGGCCCCAAGGCGCTGATCGATCATTGCGGCAATCTGGGCCTTGCCAATCTCTATGGCCTGCCGCCTTTCATTCAGAACGCGTCGGCTATGGCATTGGAGCAGGACGTGCCGGAAGTGGCCGAGATGCGCGAGATCTATCGCCATCGCCGCGACTTGGCGGTCAAGGCGTTGAGCCAGCTGCCCGGCATCGTCTGCCGCAGCCCGGCCGCCGGCATGTTCATGATGGCCGACGTGCGCGGAACCGGCATGAGCGGACATGAATTTTCCTGGGCGCTGTTCAAGGCAACCGGCGTTGCGACGCTGGACGCCACAGCTTTTGGCCCGAGTGCTGAAGGTCACGTCCGCATTTCCTTCGCCATCGACGAAATCAGCCTCACCGAAGCCTGCAACCGCATCGCCGGCTTCACGCGCAAGCTGATGGAGAAGGTGGCTTAAACCGCACCCGACCGAACCACCCCCTCTCCCTAACCCTCTCCCACGTAGGGGAGAGGGAACTCCAGCCAGGCTGAACGCAGTCATTGAAGCATGCTCGCTCGAACTCCCTCCCCCCACAGTCGGCGGATGCCGACATGCGTCGGCCATGGGGGAGGGATGGGGAGAGGGGGCTATCTGTCGAACGTCGCCAGAAAGTCTTGTGCGATAGACCGCATGCGCTCCTGGCCGAAGCTCGGATAATGGCCGCCATGGACAACGCGGACCGGGAGATCGAGGAGACGCTTCATGCTGGCCACGTATTGGCGCATCTCGGCCGCGTTGTCGGCGTCATAAGCGAGTTCGCCGTCATAGATGACATCGCCTGAGAAGAGCGTCTCAGTCGCCCGCTCATAAAGCGCAATCGAACCGTCGGAATGGCCGGGCAGGTGAAACACCTCGAATGACCGGTCGCCGGTATCGACGATGCTGCCTTCCTCCAGCAATGTCTGGGCGGGTGCGGCTTTGACTTCATATTTCAATGCGTGCCAATCGCCGGGTGGCAAAGCGGTGAAAATGGAATCGTCAGCGACGTAATAGTCGGCGGCGGTATTCGCGCGCGTGGGCTGCGCCAGGATATCGGCTTCGGCCGGATGGACGGCGCGGTCGGCGAATTCGTGATGCGTGCCGATATGGTCGAAATGCGTGTGCGAAGCCACCGCAAGAATAGGGCGTTCCGCAAGCTGCGCGATTTGTTCGCGCAAGGACACCACACCCATGCCGGAATCGATCAGCAGATCCCGGTCGCGGCCGCGGACATGCCAGATATTGCAGCGGTAGTATTCCTTGATGAAGGGCTCGTAGATCCAGGTGATCCCGTTGCCGAGGTGCTGGGTCTGGTACCAGGTTTCAGGCGTTGCGATCTTCACGTCAGGCCCGCTTTCTTTGCTGCAGCGTGCTAGCGGCCAGCCCGCCGACAAAAACGGTCACCTGGTCGCGCAAGCGAGCGCTCAGGGTCGATTTCGCCATCTTATCCTGCGCCACGAATTGCATGAAGAGGCCGTTGACGATGATGAAGAGGGCGGCGCCTGCAGCCTCGGCATTGATGTCGCCACGCACCTTGCCGGATTGCTTCAGGGCCGTGACCAGTTCGCCGACTTGTGCCGCCATCAACCGGTCGTTTTCGGCATAGCTGATGCCGAAGGGGGAATCCGCCTGGGTGAGGGCCGTCGCCATGGCATTGCGCCAAAGCTCGCGGGTGAGGTGGATGAGAGCATGGTCGACATACATCGACAGGAGGCCGAAGATCGCTTCCAGGGTGTCGTCATGGTTGCGGGCGATGTAACGCTGGCCCTTGGCGCGCGCCTGTTCGCCATCGAGGGCGACGAGCGCCATAAGGAGATCGCCCTTCGACGAGAAGTAGTTGTAGACCGTGCCGGTACCGACCTCGGCAAGGGCCGCGATGGCTTCGACCGAGGTGTCGGCAAAGCCGTCCTTGCGGAACAACTGGCTGGCGGCGGCGAGGATATCGCGGCGGCGGCCGGCTTTTTGTCTTTCGCGTAGACCCGTCATCATGCCGTCCAGAATCTGAATTGACTTTATTTTGAAGTTCATTCACTTTTTTCGCAATAAGAAAAACGGCAGGCTTTGTTCTTTTGAGGGAGACGGATGATGATCAGTTCCATGGGTCGACACATGATTTCGCGGCGCCGCGCCTTGCAGGCCGGTGCCGGCGCACTCGCATCGCTCTCATTCATGCCGAAAGGCGCACGCGCGGCGGATGAACTCAACCTGCTGGTCTGGTGCGACCATACGAGTGCGGCCCTGCTCGATCCCTTTGCGGAGAAGCACGGCATCAAGATCAACACCAAGGAATATGACCTGCCGGGTGTCGCCTATAGCATCCTTGAGCAATCGCAGCCGGGCGACTGGGACGTCTTCGTTGCCGATACCGGCGATATCATGAGCGCGGTGGCGAAGGGATATCTCGGTGAGCTGCCGGACGCGGAAATGCCCTGGGCCGATATCTTCCCCGAGTTGAAACAGCCGGATTCCCACTACAAGGACGGCAAACTCTATGCCGTGCCGGAGAAGTTCGGCTACAACACCATCGCCTTCAACAACACGAAGGTCAGCCAGGAAGAGGCCCGCCAGGCCAAGGTGATGTGGGACCCGAAATATGCCGGCCGCATCGCCATCTATGATTACTACATCCCGACGATGGAAATGGTGGCGATTGCCCTTGGCATCAAGCCGCAGGAAATCACCAAGATGCATCTGCCGGCCATCAAGGAAAAGCTCGTTGAGATGAAGAAGCTGTCCTCGCTGGTGGGCGATGTTCCGACGACGCAGAACGCCTTGGTGACGGGTTCGGCCGACATCATCGTCGGTGGCGGCGAGTTTGCCGTGGCTGGGTTGATGGCCGACAAGCCGGAGCTTGACTGGGTGCTGCCCAATGAAGGTGGCGTGCGCTGGTCGCAGTCGATCGGCATCTTCAAGGAGTCGACCAAAAAGGATCTCGCGGTCGAATTCGTCAAATACATCGTCTCGCCGGAAGGTCAGGGACGCCTGGCAACCGCCGACTGCTATTGGGCCATGCCGTCGAATTCCAAGGCCAATTTGGACGACGCGCAGAAGAAGCGCCTGCGCTGGGACCAGCAGCCGGAATTCATCGCCAAATCCTATCCGTATTTCTTCGGCGACGCCGAACTGGATGCAGCGATGCAGGAAGTCTGGACGGAAGTGCTCGGTGCCTAAGACCAAACTGCCGGGCCTGAAGAGCTGGGGCCATGCCCCGGCTCTCGCCTGGACAATTCTGTTCTTCGTGCTGCCACTCATCGCCATGCTGGTGATGAGCTTTTCGGCGCGTATCGACGGCAAGATCGAACTGACCTGGACGCTCGACAATTACCGTGCGTTCCTGACGCGGGCGGACGGTACATTCGTCGGTGCGTTGTGGAATTCGATCGAGGTGACAGTGATCACCACGCTCGTCTCGGTGATCGTGGCCTATCCGCTGGCCTATATCCTTGCCTACAAGGTGCCGACGCAGTGGCAGCGCTTTGCGCTGGTGCTGACGGTGCTGCCGTTCTGGACGTCCTATGTCGTGCGGTCCTATAGCTGGCTGCTGGTGCTGTCGGAGAACGGCATCATCAATCAGTTTCTATTGTGGTCTGGTATTCTCGATACGCCGGTCGGCATGGGCAATAGCCGCTTTGCGACCGTGCTGGGTTTCGTCCATTTCTTCGCCATGCTGTTGACCCTGACGATCTACGCCAATCTGGTGCAGATCAAGGACAGCTACCGGAAGGCCGCAGCCGATCTCGGTGCCAATGGATGGCAGGTTTTCTGGCACGTCACGCTGCCGCTGAGCCTGCCCGGCGTCTCGGTCGGCGCCTTTCTCACCTTCGTCCTCGCCATCGGCGATTACATCACCCCGCAGATACTGGGCGGCTCGAAGGAAATGCTGCTGCCGCAGGCAGTGATGCTGCAGATCGGCAGGCAGGCGGATTTCCCGCTCGCCTCGGCCCTCTCCATGATCCTGATGCTGGTCATCACCGCGGCCTTCCTGCTCTTTGCCAAGCGCCTGAAGATGGAGCGGGTCTGAGATGAGAGCGCTCGGACGGATCGCACCTTGGGCCTATTTCGCCCTGATGCTGCTGTTCATCTTTCTGCCGGTGCTGGTGCTGATCCAGTTCTCGTTCCAAGGCGGCCTCGCGCCAGTGCCGCCCTTCGACGGCCCCAGCCTCAAATGGTGGGCGAAGGTGCTGGCCAACCGCAAGATCACGGATGGCCTCACAAACTCGCTGCTGGTCGGCCTCGGCTCGGCCTTGCTGGCAACGATCCTCGGCTTCCTCGCGGCCTATGCCTTGGCGCGACAGAAACGGCAACTGTCCGGCTTTTATCAGTTCCTGCTCATGGCGCCGATCACGGTCTCATACCTCATCATCGGCATGGGGCTGCAGATCACCTTCAACTATCTGGGTATCGCGAAGTCGCTGTGGGCGATCGGGATCGGGCATGTGGTGATCAACCTGCCGCTGACCTTCGCCATTCTTTACGCTCAACTGGGAGAGCATCAGGCCAATATCGAACGTGCGGCCTATGATCTCGGTGCCAAGGATTGGCAGGTCATCCTGCTGGTCACGGTGCCGATGATGTGGCCCGGTTTGCTGGCGGCGTTTTTCATCGCCGCGACCCTGTCCTGGGACGAGTTTGTCATCGCCTTTTTGCTCAGCCGCTTCGACGTGACCCTGCCGGTCGTGATCTGGAGCATGCTGAAATCGGGGCTGTCGCCGGAGCTCAATGCCACCGGCACGCTGGTCTTCGTCATTTCCATTCTTGCCGTCGGCGTGGTCGAATTCCTGCTGTGGCGTTCGAGGAGAACCAATGTCTGACCGCGTTGAACTGCGCCAGGTGAGCAAGGTCTATGAAGGTGTCACCGTGGTGGAGACGCTGGATCTGGCCATGAAGGCCGGCGAATTCGTGGTGCTGCTGGGCCCGTCCGGCAGTGGCAAGACAACCTTGCTCAACATGATCGGCGGTTTTGCCAATCCGAGTGCCGGCCATGTCTTCATCGATGGCGAGGAAGTGACCGACCTGCCGCCGGCCAAGCGACCGACGGCGACGGTCTTTCAGGACTACGCCTTGTTTCCGCATATGAGCCTTGCCAACAATGTCGCCTTTGGCCTGCGCATGCGCCAGGTGGCGAAGGCCGAGCGGCTGACGAAAGCGGCCGAGATGCTGAAGCTGGTAGGGCTGGAGGGCTTCGGCAATCGCGGTGTGCATCAATTGTCCGGCGGTCAGCGGCAGCGTGTGGCCTTGGCCCGAGCGATGGCCGTTGAGCCCAAAGTACTGCTGCTCGACGAGCCGCTCGGCGCCCTCGATCTCGCGCTTCGGCGGCAGATGCAGGAGGAACTGGTGCGCCTGCAGCGCCGCTCCGGCGCCACGTTCGTCCATGTGACGCACGACCAGGAGGAGGCGATGTCGATCGCCGACCGGATTGTGGTGGTGAACAAGGGCCGCATCGAGGATATGGGGCCGCCGGACCGGGTGTATCTGAAACCTGCCAGCCTGTTTGCCGCCAAGTTCATGGGCGAAAGCAATGTGCTGGGTGGCCGGGTGGTCGAGGCCGTCGGTCGCGACCTGAAGATCGAGACGGCCTTGGGTGCTCTGGTCGTTCCAGGGGATGCCGCTACTGGCGCCGCCGTTCATGTGGCGCTTCGACCCGAGCAATTGGTGCTGGCACCGACGCCGGACAGCATTAGCCTGGGCCATGGCCGAATTGAAGAGCTGTCGTTCCAGGGCACGCATTGCCGGTGCCATTGCCGCATCGGCAGCGTCGATCTCATCCTGCGCGCGCCCGTTTCGGCCTGCTTGACGCCGGGCCGCGATGTCGCGTTGTATGCAGCCAGAAGCGACGTCGTTCTGCTGCAGCGATAGGAAGAGTGCATATGGCGCAACGCCCTGGCGACCTTCAGGTATTTCTTGACCGGTCCCAGGCGGCGATCATGGCCAGCCTGCCGCTGGAGGGCGAGCCCATGCGCGTGGCGCGGCAGATCGGCGAAGGCTTGCGGATCGATGCCCAGCAAGCGCCGCGAAAGCCCAACCGATTGCCGGTCTGCGATCACATCGCCGGTGCCGTGCAGACGGCCCGCGCGAAGGGTGGCGCCGTTGCTGCCCTTGCCGACGCTTTTGCCGCCATCGAGCCGCAATTGAACTGGGAACGCCGCTGGACGGCGAAGCCGGGCGACGCGCCGTTCTATGACGGCCACGCCAATGCAACGATCATCGGGCCGGATGGGCTGGAGAAGCGGGACGATATCTGGATCGGGGTCAGTTTGATGGCGCCGCATATCCGCTATCCCGATCATCATCATCCGCCGCAGGAAATCTATGTGGCCTTGTCGGCGGGCGATTGGATGCAGGGCGACGATGACAACTGGGTGACGCCCGGCATCGGCGGCTATGTCTACAACAGGTCCGACATCATGCATGCCATGCGCTCTCATGACCGGCCGCTGTTGGCAATCTGGAGCCTGTGGGTGACGGACCGGGTCTGAGCCCTCAGGGCTTGACGTTCCGCCGTGGCTTGCGTCCTATGCGGCCAGTTCTGCCAATTGCCAGTTTTTGCCGATAGGATGAGCAGCCATGCTGACGGGTATCAATGAATTTGGGCGCTTGAAGCGGGTCGCCATGCGGCGGCCGGCCGAGGCCTTTGTGGGTGACGCGAAGATCGATGCGGAGTGGAAGGATCTCAACTACCACACGCGTCCGGAGATGGCGAAGGCGGTGGCGGAGCATCAGCATTTTGCCGACATCATCAGAAGCGTCGGCGCCGATATCCTCTATCTGCCGCCCGCCAAGGAGCTGACCATGGACGCGCTTTATGTGCGCGATGCGGCAGCGGTGTGCCCCAAGGGTGTCATCCTCGCCAATATGGGCAAGAAGCAGCGCATGGGGGAGCCGGCGATCCATGGCACGTTCTTTGCCGAGACGCAGATCCCGGTGATCGGCGCCATCCAGGGTGAGGGAAGGCTGGAAGGCGGCGATCTCATCTGGCTTGACGAAAAGACCGTCGCCATCGGCCGCACCTATCGCACCAATGACGAAGGCATCCGCCAGTTCAAGGCGCTGGTGGGGCCGGATGTGCATGTGGAAGTGGCGATCATGCCGCATTACAAGGGGCAGAGCGACGTCTTCCATTTGATGTCGGTGATCTCGCCCTTGGACAAGGATCTGCAACTGGTCTATTCGCCCTTGATGCCGATCCCGTTCCGCGAATGGCTGCTGGCGCGCGGGCAGAAGCTGGTCGAGGTGCCGGACAGCGAGTTCGCCTCGATGGGCTGCAACGTGCTGGCCATCGCCCCGCGCGAGGTGGTGATGGTGAAGGGCAATCCGGAGACCAAGGCGCGCATGGAGGCGGCGGGCTGCAAGGTCCATGTCATCGACGCCGACGCCATTTCGGTCCCGGGCGAGGGTGGGCCAACCTGCCTCACCCGCCCGCTGGAGCGGCATTGACCTAAATACCGGGCCGGAATGAGAATTCGGGCCCGGATGAATGAGAAAATGACGCCATCGCGACATTGACGGCGGCGCGAAATCGACAAAAATCGGTCGCCGTTAGGCAGATGGGGTCCCGGAATCGGCCCTAGTCTGGCGCCCATCACGACTGCCGATGGCCCAAGGTGGGGCGGGTGGTCGCCGAGTAAACGTCTTGATCCATAGGGGAATCTGCATGTCGAAAAAGGTCGGCAGCGATATCGAAATCGCCCGCGAAGCTAAAATGAAGCCGATCCGCGAAGTCGCGGGCAAGCTGGGGATCAAGGAAGAGCATCTGCTGCCCTTCGGCCATACCAAGGCCAAGATCTCGATGGATTACATCAAGTCGCTGAAGGGCCAAAAGGACGGCAAGCTGATCCTGGTCACCGCGATCAACCCGACCCCGGCCGGCGAAGGCAAGACCACGACGACGGTGGGCCTCGGTGACGGCCTCAACCGCATCGGCAAGAAGGCGATCATCTGCCTGCGCGAACCGTCGCTTGGCCCGTGCTTCGGCGTGAAGGGTGGCGCGGCTGGTGGCGGTTATGCCCAGGTCGTGCCGATGGAAGACATCAACCTGCATTTCACCGGTGACTTCCACGCCATCGGTTCGGCGCACAACCTGCTCTCGGCCCTCATCGACAACCACATTTACTGGGGCAACGAGCTGGGCTTCGACACGCGCCGTGTCACGTGGCGCCGCGTCATGGACATGAACGACCGCGCCCTGCGCCAGATCACCAATTCGCTGGGTGGCGTTTCCAACGGCTTCCCGCGTGAAGACGGCTTCGACATCACGGTTGCTTCGGAAGTCATGGCGATCTTCTGCCTGTCGACCGACCTCACGGACCTCACCAAGCGCCTTGGCAACATCATCGTCGGCTATACCCGCGACAAGAAGCCGATCTATGCACGCGACCTCAAGGCCGATGGCGCCATGACCGTGCTCCTCAAGGACGCGATTGCGCCGAACCTGGTGCAGACGCTGGAAAACAACCCGGCCTTTATCCATGGCGGCCCGTTCGCCAACATCGCCCATGGCTGCAACTCGGTCATCGCCACGACGACCGCGCTGAAGCTTGCCGACTATGTGGTGACGGAAGCCGGCTTCGGTGCCGATCTCGGTGCCGAGAAGTTCTTCGACATCAAATGCCGCAAGGCCGGGCTGAAGCCGGCCGCGGCGGTCATCGTTGCCACCGTTCGTGCCTTGAAGATGCATGGCGGTGTGGCGAAAGAAGACCTCGGCAAGGAGAACGTCGCTGCCGTGAAGAAGGGTGGCGAGAACCTTGCCCGTCACATCGAGAACGTGAAGAAGTTCGGCGTGCCGGCCGTGGTGGCGATCAACCGCTTCATCGCCGACACCGATGCCGAGCTCGACGCCGTGCGCCAGCTCTGCGCCGAGCTGGGCTCGGAAGCGATCGAGTGCAACCACTGGGCGCTTGGTTCGGAAGGCACCGAGAAGCTGGCCCACGCCGTGGTGAAGCTTGCCGATGGCGGCAGCAATTTCAAGCCGCTCTACCCGGACGACATGTCCCTGTGGGACAAGACCCGCACGATCGCCCAGACGCTTTATGGCGCCCAGGGCATCATCGCCGACAAGGCCGTGCGCGATCGCTTCGCCGAGTTCGAGAAGATGGGCTTTGGTCACTATCCGGTGTGCATGGCCAAGACCCAGTACAGCTTCTCGACCGACCCGAACCTCAAGGGTGCGCCGTCGAACCACGTTGTGCCCGTGCGCGAGATCCGTCTGTCGGCCGGTGCCGAGTTCATCGTCGTCGTCTGCGGCGAGATCATGACCATGCCGGGCCTGCCGCGCGTCCCGTCGGCAAACCACATCCGCCTCAACGACAAGCTGGAAGTGGAAGGCCTTTTCTAAGCGACGGGTCGATGTGTCTGAGAGAAGGCCGGCTCGGAAGAGCCGGCCTTTTTTTCAGGCGCGTCGTGCCAGGTGATCGCTGGGCATTGTCCCGTAGACGCTGCGATAGCGCCGGATGAAATGTGAGCGCGACGTGTAGCCGGCAGCCTCGGCCGCCGCAGTCACATTGGCTTCGCCGCGTGCCAGCAGATTGCGGGCAACCTGCATCCGCGCCTCGGCCAGGACGGCGCGCAAGGAGGTGCCGTCATGCGTGAGGCGGCGGCGCAGGGTCGAGGCACCCATGCCGAGCCGGGTTCCAAGCGCCTCGGCGGTCCAGGGATGCGCCGGCTCGGTCGCCACCAACCAGGCAATCCGGTCCCGCAGTGGCAGATCGAACAGGCACTTGGCGGCCGGATCATTGCGGAGCAGCATCAGCACTTCGGCCATGCGATGGTCGGCGAGTGCCTTGGCATGATCGGACGTCGACAGCGTGACGGCGGCATGCACCAGGGCATCGACCAGTTCCGCCGTCAGTGTCACTGCCTGACCCATATGGGCGGCAGGGCCGCGCGGCCTTTCCGGCGGCAGCGCGAGGGCAGGCGGCACATGCCTGACCTCGACCACCAGCGCTTCATAGAGGCCGCGCCGATCGTCGGGGATGTTGACCACGTCCAACTCGGCGCCGGTGGGCAGGACGAAGACCTGGCCGGTCGTGAAACGCTGGCCGGTATTGCCGATCCAGAATTCCTTGGTCCCGCTGAGCACGATGCCGATGATGGCGTGCTCGACCCTGAATTTCGCCACGCGCTCGGTGGCGAAGGCGCAATAAGTGAAGAGCTGGCTGCTGATGAAGGTCTGACCGTGAATCTTGCGTTCGCGACCCGGCGCGTCGGCGAGCGGGCGCAACCGGTCCAGCAGCGATCGGCGCAAGGTGTCTTGTGGAGTCTGGATGTTCATGGCGCCATCCTAGGGTCGGGACCGTTCCCACTGCAAATGTGAAGTGAGCGTTTCGGGCGCAGTTGAGGGCGGTTCCGGCGCATGAGCGGGGAACGGCCAGGTCAAGATACGGTCACTTCAGAGCAGATGGAGAGACTTATGAAACTGATATCGTTCCTATTGGCCCTCGCCGGTACCTTGGCGGCGGCGCAAGCCGCCAGTGCCGCCGAGGTCAAGCTGTGGCGTCTGGATTGCGGCACCATCAAGGTGAAGGACCTCAGTTCCTTCTCGGACACCTATCAATATGCGGGGAAGCAGCGGACGCTGACCGACAGCTGTTATGTGATCCAGCATGACAAGGATTACATGATCTGGGACACGGGCCTCCCGGCCGGTCTGCTCAATGCGCCGCTCGATGCGGCGGCACCCATGCAGCCGACGCTGGCCGCCACGGTGCCGCAGCAACTGGAGAAGATCGGCGTGAAGCTGGAAGCGATCTCGGTGGTGGGGATCAGCCACTACCATTTCGACCATATCGGACAGGCAGCCGATTTTCCGAAGGCGAAGCTGCTGATGGGCAAGCTCGATCTTGAGGCGATGAAGAGCGAGCCGCTGCCCTTCGGTGCCGTGCCGGATCTGCTGAAGCCCTGGTTGAAGGATGGTGGGGCCGTCGAACCGGTCAGCGGCGACAAGGATGTCTTCGGCGACGGTTCGGTCACGATGCTGACGATGCCCGGTCATACGCCGGGCAGCTATGCCCTGCTGGTGAAGCTCGCCAAGACAGGTCCGGTGCTGCTGAGCGGCGATATCGTTCATTTCGAGGAGCAGTTAAAGAATGAGGGCGTGCCGCCCTTCAACACGGATCGCGCCCAGTCCCTGGCGTCGATGGATCGCTTGGCGCGCATGGCAAAATCGCTGAAGGCGACGCTTGTCGTGCAGCATGACGCTGGCGACATCAAGAAGCTGCCGGCCTTCCCGAAGGCCGCGGAGTAGGATCTACCAACGGGCCGGCTGCTGGTTCAGCGGCCGGCCTGGCGGCGGTCCATCCGAACACCATAGGGCAGCGTCCCGCGCCGCCGGTCTTCCGGCGCCATGGGCCGGTAAGGCAGCGGGTCGAGCTGATACTGCGCGGAAACATCGACATTGCGCTGCTCGGCGAGGCAGATTTCCTCGACGCAATCGTCGAGGGCCCTGTGCCAGTCCGGCTGTTCCAACTGCAGGAGGTGCCGGGTGCGGCTGCAATCCAACTCGGTGCGGCGGGCAGCAGCCCCGGTCACGCCGAAACGGTTGGGCGTTATCGGGATCAATTCGGGTGCGGCCTGGTAAGGTGCCGCCCGGCGCAGCGCGTGGGCTGCGAACTCAAACCAGGTGGCGACCGGGGCTCCGGTGAAATGCAGCGTCGTGCCGTTCTCGAACTCGCGGTTGATGAGGGCGATCCCAATGCGACGCATCGCGCCGCACAGCTCGCGCACGGGGGTCGGACCGGCGATGTGGTCATTGGGCACATGGACCCGACCGCCGCGTCGCCCCAGCGACAGCATGGTCTTCAGCATGTTGTGCCCCTTGGCACCGAACAGCCAGCCGGTCCGCAGAATAGCAAAATGGCGGCAATGGGCAGCCACCTCGGCCTCGCCGGCCGCCTGTGCCTGGCCGAAGACGCTGATCGCGTCGGGGGTGTCGGTTTCCAGATAGGCGGCGAACTTGTCGCCGGCGAAGACCTGATCCGACGAGAGATGCAGGAGGGGAATGTCGAGGGCGCCGGCGACTTCAGCAAGGTCGCCGACCGACCAATGGCTGCGGGCCTGGATCAGGGTGCGGTGCTGCTCGGCGCCATCGGGCGAGGCATAGCCGATCGTGTTGATGATCAGCACCGGCGACAGGTTTTCGAGGTTCCGGCGCAGCCGTTCGATATCCAGAATGCCGAGCTCATGCCCGGTCAGCATGCGGGTTTCGAACCCCGCAGGCCAGATCATCTCGTGAAGTTCCTGTGCCAGGACGGCGTTGCGCCCGGCGATCAGAACAAGTTTCCGGTCCTGCATCTGCAGCTCCTTGGGGTCGGTCGGGAGCGACGGATTCGATCCCATAAAGATAACACCAGTGCCCGTCCAGATGAAGGGTCGAACAGAAATATAACAGCTATATCAATGGGATACTGGAAAAATTTGACATAAATCAGTGGTGTTAGACGACCAATAAAAAAGCCGCCGCGGCTAGGCCGGCGGCGGCTTTCTCGGAAGGATGACGTCGATTACGGCTTCGGTGCGCGGGCGCCAATGCAGGCGGCGTCATAATCGTTCCAGCGCAGTTCGACATGGCGCCAGTAATCCCTGGTCGGGGCGCTGCCACCAGCTTCGGCGATTTCCGGATAGTCGCCGCCGAGCAGATCGGCGACGGCCGGATCAACGGCCACAGTCTCACTGTTCTTGTAGGCTTCGCCGGCGATCGACGATTCGGCGGAAGCCAGCGTGCCCATCGCGGTTTCGGCATGGCCGCAAAGGCCGGAAACCTGCTGGTTAAGCTCGTATTGCGGCTTCACAGCGCAGGCCGTCAGAGCGAGCGCGCCGAGGACGACGGGCAACATAATGATCTTCATAAGACTACCCCTTTTAAGTGACGCTTGTGGCCGGACAACAACCCGCGCGCCACGGCGCAAGCCCCCGATTCCGGCAGAACCTCTCAATCGCGGATCAAATCATAATAATAGGTTAACCGCAAGAGTGGAGGTGACAGGACCGAGCTGCGATCGGTCCTGCCAACCACTTGTTAAAAAACGGCTTTCGTCTCAGAAGACGAGGTGTTTGGCCTGCTGCACCTGCGCCAGATCCTGGACCTGCTTCAGCAACGGGCCGGGAATGGGGCCATCGATTTCAACCAAAGCGATCGCGTCCTTGCCGGGGGCGGAGCGGCCCAGAGCAAAGGTCGCGATGTTGATGCCGTTGTCACCGAGGAGCGTCCCAAGCTTGCCGATGAAGCCCGGTTTGTCGTCATTGGTGACATAAAGCATGTGGGGCCCAAGCTCGGCATCGATCTTGATGCCCTTGATCTCGACCACACGGGGGCGTTGATCGGCAAAGAGCGTGCCAGCGATCGAGCGCGACCAGCGCTCGGATTGAACCGTGAGGCGGATGAGGGTGTGGTAATCGCCTTCGCGATCATGCTTGACCTCGGTAAGGTCAATGTTGCGCTCCTTGGCGACAAGGGGCGCGTTGACCATGTTGACGCTGTCGGAAAGCTGCGGCTTCAGCAGCCCTTGCAACATCAGCGCTGTGAGGGGACGCGTATTGAGCGCCGCAACCTGGCCCTCATATTCGACGATCACTTTCAAGATGCCGGTTTCCGTCGCCTGGCCGGCAAAGGCACCCAGCTGGTCGGCGAGCTTCATATAGGGCCTGAGCTTGGGCGCTTCCTCGACCGTCACCGAGGGCATGTTGAGGGCGTTGGTGACGGCGCCATGCAGCAGGAAGTCGGACATCTGCTCGGCCACCTGGATGGCGACATTGAGCTGTGCCTCGGTCGAGGACGCCCCAAGATGCGGCGTGCAAACCACATTGGGATGGCCAAAGAGAATGTTCTGCGTGGCGGGTTCCGTCGGGAACACGTCAAGGGCCGCACCAGCGACATGACCGCTGTCGAGGGCGGCTTTCAGATCCTCCTCGACCACCAGCCCGCCACGCGCGCAATTGACGATACGGACACCCGCCTTGCACTTCGCGAGCGCTGCCTTGTCGATCAGATTACGGGTCTGATCGGTCAAGGGCGTATGCAGCGAGATGAAATCGGCGCGCGCCAGCAACGTGTCGAGATCGACCTTCTCGACACCGAGATCGATGGCGCGCTCGGGCGACAGGAAGGGATCATAGGCGATCACCTTCATCTTCAACCCCTGCGCCCGGTCGGCGACGATGGAGCCGATATTGCCGCAGCCGACGAGCCCCAGTGTCTTGGCGTAAAGCTCGACGCCGACGAAACGGGACTTTTCCCATTTCCCGGCATGGGTCGAGCTATTAGCTTCCGGGATGTGGCGGGCGAGCGCCATCATCATTGCCACCGAGTGCTCGGCGGTGGTGATGTTATTGCCGAACGGCGTGTTCATGACACAGATGCCGCGCGCGGTCGCCGCCTTGACGTCGATATTGTCGACACCGATGCCGGCACGCCCGACGACTTTGAGATTCTTGGCGGCGGCCAGCACATCGGCCGTCACCTTGCTGGCTGACCGCAGAGCCAAGCCGTCGAACGCGCCGATCATCTCGGCCAGTTCCTTCGGCTTCATGCCGGTCTTTTCGACCACTTCGATGCCGCGTTCCTTGAAGATCTGGACGGCGGCGGGTGACAGTTCATCGGAGATCAAAACTTTGGGCATGATCAAGCTTCCTTGGCGAGCGGGGTCGCATTCTGTTTGACGGTCGCGTAAGCCCAGTCGAGCCAGGGCAGCAGGGCTTCGACGTCGCTGCGGTCGACGGTGGCGCCGCACCAGATGCGCAGGCCCGGCGGCGCGTCGCGATAGGCGCCGATGTCGAGGGCGACTCCTTCCTTTTCCAGCAGGCCGACAACGTCCTTGGCAATGGCCTGCTGGCCGTCCTTGTCATGGGCCGTGAACCAGCTGTCTGTGATCTTGAGGCAGACGCTGGTGCAGGACCGCGTCGCTGCATGCTGCGCCAGGAAGCCTGCCCAATCAGACTTTGCGACCCAGTCCGCGATCGCCTTGGCATTGGCTTCGCTGCGCGCGATCAGGCCCGGCAATCCGCCGATATCCTCCGCCCAGGCCAGGGCATCCAATTGATCGTCGACGCATAGCATCGATGGCGTATTGATGGTCTCGCCTTTGAAGATGCCTTCGATCAGCTTGCCGCCCTTGGTGAGGCGGAAGATCTTTGGCAGGGGCCAGGCGGGCTTGTGCGATTGCAGGCGTGCGACGGCCCTGGGTGACAGGGCCAACATGCCGTGCCCGCCTTCACCGCCCAGCACTTTCTGCCAGGACCAGGTGACGACATCGAGCTTGTGCCAGGGCAGGTCCATGGCGAAGACGGCCGATGTCGCATCGCAGATGGTAAGACCGGTCCGATTGTCGGCGATCCAATCGGCATGCGGCATGCGCACGCCGGACGTCGTGCCGTTCCAGGCAAAGACGATGTCATCGGCCGGGTCAATCGCCGCAAGATCCGGCAGGGCGCCGTAATCGGCGCGCCGGAGCTTGGTCGGCAAATGAAGCTCGTTGATGATGTCGCCGGCCCATTCCTCGCTGAAGCTTTCGAAGGCGAGAACCGTGATGGGATTGGGACCGAGAAGCGACCACAGCGCCATCTCGACGGCGCCGGTATCCGAGGCCGGCACAATGCCGAGCCGATAGTCTGCGGGAATGCCGAGGATGCGCTTTGACTGCTCGATCACGGCGACGAGCTTGTCCTTGCCGGCCTTCGAGCGATGCGAACGACCGTGCGTCGCCGTCTTGATATTCTGATTGTCGAGGAGAGCGGGGGTCCAGCCGGGGCGCTTGGCGCAGGGTCCGGACGAGAATTGCGGCCGAATCGGCCGCTGGAGCGGTCTTGTCATCATGCGTTCCTTCCAGAACGAAGCACTCCGTTGGGGGAGCGTGGCCCACCGCCGATATCGCCGATATGCCAGGGCATGTCAAGCAGAGGATAAAATGCGTCGCTTCCTGAACGAATGGATAGGAACCGGCGCTGCGACCTTCGTGCCCTTTGCCTTTCAAGGCATCCTGCACTAGCTTCGGCAGCGATGGTTCATCGTGTTCAGCATCCTTGATGCCGAGCCGGTGATTAATAGGGAACGCGGTGCGATACCGCGGCTGCCCCCGCAACTGTGAGCGGTGAGCTTCCTGCCAACAATGCCACTGGAATGCCTCGACATTCCGGGAAGGCCGGCCGAGAAGCAGCGAACCGCAAGCCAGGAGACCTGCCATCACCTGTTGAAACTCATGCGACCGGGCGGCGGGCCTGGCAGAGGTGGTCGATGACTCTCGCTACCGACTTTTCTTTTGATGACACCCAACTCAACGCGTCGTTGCTGGCGCTCGATGCGGTGACGCACGAACCTGTACAACTGAAGCTGCTGGCCTGGGTGATGGGCCTGCCGAGCGGGCTCGACCCGGCGATCGCCGCGCGCATCGTGATGAAGCAGCAAGTGGCCGACCACAGCATGCGCGTTTCGGCGCCGCTGATGAAGCTGGTGGAAACGGTCGCGCAATACCCGCGCGAGCGGCTGGCGCAACTGGTGAAAGCCCGTCGGCGCGCGGCAATCAACTGAGCGGAAACAAAAACGGCGCCGGATTATCCGGCGCCGTTTCTTAGCCGTATTGGTGGCGTCTTACTTCAGCTTAGCAGCGATCTTGGCGACGTGTTCGCCCTGGAAGCGCGCCATGCCGAGTTCCTGCTCGGACGGCTGGCGGCTGCCATCGCCACCAGCGATCGTGCTGGCGCCATAGGGCGAGCCGCCTTTGATTTCATCGAGGCCCATCTGCGCAGCGCAGGAATAGGGCAGGCCGACCACGACCAGGCCGTGGTGGAGCAGTGTGGTGTGAACCGAAAGAATGGTCGATTCCTGGCCGCCATGCTGTGTGGCCGACGAGGTGAAGACGCTGCCGACCTTGCCAATCAGGGCACCCTTGGCCCAGAGGCCGCCCGTCTGGTCGAGGAAGTTGCGCATCTGCGAGGCCGCGGCGCCGAAGCGGGTCGGGGCGCCGATGATGATCGCGTCATATTCCGGCAGTTCGTCGACCGTGGCGATCGGCGCTTTCTGGTCGAGCTTGAAGTGGCTGGCCTTGGCAACGTCATCCGGCACGAGTTCCGGCACACGCTTCACCGCAACGTCGGCGCCGCCCTTGCGGGCACCTTCGGCGACGGCTTCCGCCATCTTCTCGATATGGCCGTAGGTTGAATAATAGAGAACGAGAACCTTGGTCATGAAAGCCTCACATTAAAGGGGGATTTGAGCACGGGAGAGTCGGCACGTCGGCATGTTGGGCGCGTCAGACGCCCGCGACAATTCCCACGCCTGTGATAAGATCGTTCACTTTTAGCTGACAATCGGTGGGACGATGGATCAATTGGCGGCGATGCGGACCTTTCGCCGGGTCGTGGAATTGGGCAGCTTCACGGCGGCGGCGCGCGGCCTCAATCTCAGCAAGGCGGCGGTTTCCAAACAGGTCGGTGAATTGGAGGCGCATCTCGGTGCCACACTCATCCATCGCACGACAAGGCGCCTGTCGGTAACGGAAGTCGGTCATGCCTATTTCGAGCGCGCCATACGGCTGCTCGACGAGTTCGAGGCGGCCGAAGCGGAAGTGAGGCACCTGCAGGCGGAGCCCACGGGCTCCTTGCGCCTCAGCGTCCCCAATGCGATCAGCGTGCCGCAGCTGGCGGCGACCATCAACGATTTGGCCGCACGCTACCCCAAGCTGCGGCTCTCGATCGAAGCGAGTGACCGCTTCGTCGACCTCATCGAAGAAGGCTTCGACGCCGCGATCCGCATTCGCACGGAACTGCCGGATTCGAGCCTCATTGCCCGGCGCCTGTGCACGATCCCGCGCTATGTCTGTGCATCGCCCAAATACATCAAGAAATTCGGCGAGCCGAAACGGCCCGAAGATCTGAAGGAGCACAATTGCCTGATCTACACCCAGTCGCCGGCGCCCTATGACTGGGCCTTCAAGACACCCCTGGGGCGCAAGCTGATCCGTGTCGCGGGGTCAATCCAGAGCAATCATGGCATGATGCTGATGGAGCCGTTGCTGGCCGGCCACGGCATTGCCCTGCTGCCGATCTTTTCGATCGGCGAGCCGCTGGCCAAGGGCAGGGTGAAGCGGTTGCTGAAGGACTATCCCACCGACGCGGTGTCGCTGCACGTGGTCTATCCGCAGAACCGGCATCTGTCGCCCAAGGTGCGCGTCTTTGTGGATCTGATGGCCGAGCATTTTGCCGAGCGTCAGCCCTGGGTAGAGGTCGACGGATAGGAATATTGGAAAGACAGAAAGCTGACAGCTGATACTGTTAGGAAGTCGGCATCGGGTCCGTCCTGGACGGGTCCTAATAAAGCTGCAAGTCTTGCTGAACACCCAGGTTTCATAGGCACCAGATGAAGAAGCTGCTTGCCGGCGTCGTCCTCCCGGTCATCGCCATTGTCGCCATCGGCCTGTTTTTCGCTTCATCGACGGAGCATGTCGATGGCGCCACCTTGCCGACACATACCGTCAACCTCGCCAATGGCGAGTTGCTCTATCATATCGGCGGTTGCATTTCCTGCCACCGGCCGGCGGAAGGCAGTGGCGCCGACATGTCTCTGCCGTCGGGCGGCGCGCCCCTGGTGACGCCGATCGGCACGCTCTATCCGCCCAACATCACGCCGGACAAGGAAACGGGCATCGGCAACTGGACGGAGGCAAACTTCATCGATGCCGTTCAGCACGGTGTCTCGCCTGCAAACACGCATTACATTCCGGCCTTTCCCTATATTTCCTATGGCCGCATGAAGGCCGAGGATGTGCTGGATATTCGGGCCTATCTGATGACTCTGGCACCCGTCAGCGCGGTGCGGAAGGAAGATGACATCCCGTTCCCCTGGTTCCTGCGCCGCGGCATCGGCCTGTGGAAGAAGCTTGCCGTATTGCCGGCGATCGAAACGGATGCCGCACAATCGCCCAGCTGGAATCGCGGTGCCTATCTGGTCAACGGGCCGGGCCATTGTGCCGAATGCCATACGCCGCGCAACGCGATGATGGTCATGGACCAGACCCATGCCTTCGCCGGCGGCCCGCACCCGGAAGGAAAGGGACAGGTGCCCAATCTGCGCGATCTGCTGGGGCGCAAGAAATACAAGGACGTGGATGAGCTGGCGAGCGCACTCAAGGAAGGCGAAGAAGGCTTCTATGAGGGGCTCGCCAAAGGCGGCATGGGGGCGGTCCAGCAGAATGTCGCCAAGCTGCCGGATGCCGATATTCACGCCATCGCCGAATATCTCGGCAGTTTGAAATAGAGAACGGCGGCCACGCTGAGCGGGCCGCCGTTTTTCGTTCAGGCCAAGCCGATCGAAATCAGTTGGTCTTTTCGCGGTATTGCTTGTGGCACGCGCCGCAGGTGCCGCCTACTTTTTCAAACTGGGCCCCGACGGTTGCAAGGTCGCCGCCGCCGGCAGCCGATGCCAGCATCGTGGCTTCGTCCTGCAGCGATTTTGCCTTGGCGACGAAATCGTCCCAGTTCTGCCAGATCTCGGCCTTGGCAGCGTCATCGGGCGTGTCGGAACCCTGCGGGAACAGGTCGGGGATTTTTGCGGCGATCTCGGCGATCTTCTGAGCTGGAGCGGCCGCGTCGGCCGCATTGCCGTTGGCGCTGATCAGCTCCTTGATCACCTTCATGTTCTTGCCCAATGCCTTCATCGCGTCCTCACGGGGCGATTCAGCGGCGACTTGGGCGACGATCCCTCCCAAGACGACGGCGACTGCCGCGGCCCCGATCATCAGCTTCTTACGCATCATGTGGCTTTTCCCTCCGATTCCAGAGTGATGGCTGTGTGGAAGACAAAACCTAGGCCGATTGCAGCACGGCCAGAAGGGGAATGCCCGCTTCTCACGAAGTTGTGAAGGCATGGGTCTTTTTTGACTTGAAATGGGTAAATTGTCATCAAACCGTCATTTTTTATCCGCTTAGACCCTGATTAGGATCGCGCCGGACACGGTTGGGGACCATGAAGAACCGGGAACTAGAACTGAAGCTGTCTTTGCCGGACGGTGGTGATGGGCTGCGGCCTACCGCCCTGCGGCGCCTGATCGGTGCCGCAAAGGCCGCGCAGTCGCAGGAACTTGAGACGACTTATTTTGACACGCCGGACGGCTGGCTGAAGCGCCACGGCATGGCATTGCGCATCCGGCGGATCGGCAAGCGACGCATCCAGACTTTGAAAGTCCCGGGCGACACCGTCGATGGTCTCCAATCCTATATCGAGTTCGATGCCGAGATAAAGGCAGCGCGACCGCAGATCGAGGCGATCGCTGATCAGAAACTGCGCCGCCGCTTCGAGAAGGAACGGATCTTCGACAATATCCGGCCCCTGTTCACGACGCGCTTCGAACGGTCGGCCTGGCTGATCAAGCGGGGCGACAGCGAGATCGAAGTGGCCTTCGACCGGGGGTCGATCAACGCCCGCGCCGCGCGCGTGCCGATCGGTGAGATCGAGCTTGAACTGAAGGCGGGTGATCCGGCCGAGCTGTTCACCTGTGCCGAGAGGCTGGTCGAGGATCTGCCGGCGCGCCTCGGCCTCAGCACCAAGGCAGCACGCGGTTATGCGCTTGTCGCGGGAACGCAAGCCGTGCCCGTCCGTGGGGCGCCGATGGCGCTGCCGCACAAGGCCACGGCGGCCGATGCCTTTGCCGCACTGGCCCGCAATTGCCTGGAGCAGCTGCGCGCCAATGAAGCCGCCATCGACCAATCCGAGGACGATGAGGCGATCCACCAGTTTCGCGTCGCCATTCGCCGTTTCCGTGCCGGCATCGGCGCTTTCCGCGAGCTGATTGACGATGGCGCCCATGCCACGATGTCGATCGATCTGCGTTGGTTGCAGCGGCAGTTCGGTCCGGCGCGCGATCTCGACGTTCTGATCGCCGACACGCTTGTGCCGATGCAGCAGCGCCTGCGCGGCCATGGCCTGATCGGTGCCTTGCTCGAGACGGCGGAGGCGGCGCGGGCAGAGGCGCGGCATCAGGCTCATCTGGCACTGGAAAATCCGCGTTATGCGGTGATGCTGCTGCAGATCTATCGGCAGCTACTGACCGGCGGCTGGCGGACGCAGAATGCCGAAGGCGCGTCAGGCCTCGATATTCCGGTGCGTGATTTCGCCGATGCCTGGCTTGGCCGCGCGCATAAGCGCCTGGTTCGTCTCGGCGCGGCGCATGCGACGCTATCGGAAGTCGATCTGCATCGCCTGCGCCTGCTGGGCAAGAAAATGCGCTATGGCGCGCAGGTCTTTGCCTCGCTCTATCGGAGCAAGCGAACCGAGAAATATCTGCTGCATCTGGGTGCCATCCAGGATCACCTGGGTTCGCTCAATGATGCCGTTGTCGGGCGGCATCTGCTGGTCGATTTGATTGGCAAGCTGGGTCAGCAGCGGGCCCTGTCATTGCAGGAGACGGGGCAATTGGAGGGCATCGTGCTTGGCTGGCATTCGCACAGGATCGCACAAGATCTCGGCGGCTTTCAGGAGACCTGGGAGACCTTCCGCGCCCAGAAGAAGTTCTGGCGCGGGGACTAATCCTTCGCCAGGTCTTTCGGGGTTTTGAAGGTGCGAAGGCGCCCTTGCTGGTCATCCAGCTCACGCCAGCTGCTGATGTCAAAATCGATCACGGCAACGGCGCCGGTCGGAAACTTGTCTTGCATGCGGTCGAGGTATTTCAGCTCACCTCGCGTGGACAGCCAGTGTGCAAGACTGCCGATTCCAGGATTGTGGCCAATGAGCAGGATAGTTGAAACCTTTGCATCGTTGACTTTCGCCAGGGCGGCGAGCATCTCTCGCGGCAGGGCCATATAGAGGCAATCAGCCTTCTCGATCGGCACCGTGGCCGGAAGATAGGGGCGCAGCAGGTCCAGCGTCTCCGTGGCGCGCAAGGCGGTGGAGCTCATGACCAGATCGGGGGCGATCTTCTGCTCGTGCAGCCACCGGCCCATGAGGGGTGCTGTCGCACGGCCGCGATCCGACAAGGGGCGGTCATGATCGGCGATGTCACCGGCGTCCCAGGCGGATTTTGCGTGCCGCATGAGGATCAATGTCTTCATTCTGTCATCAAATTGAAGTAATTGATTTATAAGGAATACCAACCACCAAACGAGTGTTCTATACTGTAGGCGAGGTGGCCATCCGACGCCAGCGGCGGTTTTTCAGGGCCGTTGGGGCGGGTGGCGGTATGGAACAGGACCGGACAAGTACAGGAAGCCCTCCCGTGGACGATGCACAATTGGTCGAGCCGAAATATCAACCGGATGCGTTGAATCGCTTCATCAACCGAGAACTCTCCTGGCTGGCCTTCAATGAGCGCGTGCTGCAGGAGGCGGGCAACAAGGCCCACCCGCTGCTCGAGCGCGTTCGTTTCGTTTCCATTTCGGCCAACAACCTCGACGAATTCTACATGGTGCGCGTTGCCGGCTTGCGCGGGCAGGAGCGGGCGCATGTCAATGTCATTTCCGCCGACGGACTGACCCCGATCCAGCAGCTGGCAGCGATTAACCAGCGCTCTGGCGAATTGATGCGGACCCAGCAGCTGCATTGGCGCAAACTGCGCGAAGAACTCCGCGAGAACGGCATTGCCGTCGTCGAGCCGTCGGAGGTGACGGGCGCTGAAATGGAGTGGTTGGACAACCATTTCATGGACCAGATTTTTCCGGTGCTGACGCCCATGGCGGTCGACCCGGCCCATCCATTTCCGTTCATTCCCAATCTGGGCTTTTCCGTTGTGCTCGAACTGCGCCAGATCAGTGACGGCAAGCCGATGCGGGCGCTGATCATGCTGCCCAATCTGCTGCCCCGCTTCGTCCGCCTGCCGGGTCGCGACCCCTACAATGTCCGCTTCCTGACGCTGGAATCAGTCGTTGGGCTCTATCTCGACAGGCTGTTCCCGGGCTTTGAAGTCATCAGCAAGGGCTATTTCCGCCTCATCCGCGACAGCGAAATCGAGGTGTTGGAAGAAGCGGAAGATCTTGTCCGCCACTATGAATCGGCGCTGAAACGCCGGCGGCGTGGCCTGGTGATCCGCCTCAAGGTCAATGCCGAAATGCCGGAGGACCTGCTGTCCTTCGTCATCGACGAACTCGATGTCGACCGCGAGGATGTGTTCGTGCTGGATGGCCTCATCGGTCTGGCGGCGGTATCGCAGCTGATCATCGGCGACCGGCCTGATCTCAAATTCCAGCCCTTCAACCCGCGCTTTCCCGAACGCATCCGGGAGATGGGGGGCGACTGTTTCGCGGCCATTCGCACCAAGGACATCGTCGTTCATCACCCCTATGAGAGTTTCGACGTGGTCGTGCAGTTCATCCTGCAGGCAGCACGCGATCCCAATGTGGTGGCGATCAAGCAGACATTGTACCGGACCAGCGATGACAGCCCCATCGTGAAGGCGCTGATCGAGGCGGCGGAAGCCGGTAAATCGGTTACCGCGCTGGTGGAACTCAAAGCGCGTTTCGACGAGGCGGCCAATATCCGCTGGGCACGAGATCTGGAGCGTGCCGGCGTGCAGGTCGTCTATGGTTTTGTCGCGTTGAAAACGCATGCCAAGGTGTCGATGGTCATGCGGCGTGAAGGCAATACGCTGAAGACCTATGTGCATTTCGGCACCGGCAACTATCATCCGATCACGGCAAAGATCTATACCGACCTCAGCTTCTTCACCAGCGATCCGGGGCTTTGCCACGATGCCGCGCGGCTGTTCAACTACATGACCGGCTACGCGCGGCCGCAATCGACCGAGAAAGTCGCCTTTGCGCCGACAACGCTGCGCACGACGATTCTGAAATTGATCGATGACGAGATCGAACATGCCAAGGCGGGGCGGACCGGTGTCATCTGGGTAAAGCTCAATTCGCTCGTCGATGGCGGCCTCATCGACGCCCTCTATCGGGCAAGCCAGGCGGGCGTCAAGGTGATGCTCATCATCCGCGGCATCTGCTGCCTGCGGCCCGGCGTCAAAGGTCTATCCGAGAATATCCGGGTCAAGAGCATCATCGGGCGGTTCCTGGAACATTCGCGCATCATGTGTTTTGGTAATGGGCATGCCCTGCCGTCGCGCCACGCCAAGCTCTTCATCTCGTCAGCAGACTGGATGCCGCGCAACATGGATCGACGATTGGAAATCATGGTGCCGATCGAGAACCCGACGGTGCACCAACAGATCCTCGATCAGATCATGATGGCGAATCTGAAGGACAATCTGCAAAGCTGGGAGCTCGATTCCGAGGGCGTCTATCATCGGCTTGCGCCGGCCGATGGCGTTGTCGGGTTCAGCGCGCATACCTATTTCATGACCAACCCAAGCCTCTCTGGCCGGGGGTCGGCGCTGAAGAAGCAGAAGAAAATTTCGAAACTGGATTTGCCGAAGGCCGATAAGTGACAGCATCTCTCCGTAAGGCAACCGCAACCGCCCGGGCGACCAAGTCCGGGCGTGTTGCTGTTATCGATATCGGCTCCAACTCGCTGCGTCTGGTTGTTTTTGATAAGCGTTCGCGTTGCCCGGTGCCCGTCTTCAATGAGAAGGCGCAGCCGGGATTGGGCAAGGGCCTTGAGCGCCACGGGTTGCTCAATCCCGATGGCACGCAGGCAGCGATCGTCAACATCCGCCGCTTCGTCAACATGGCCGAAGCCATGGGCGTCGATTCGGTCGTGTTGCTGGCGACGGCCGCGGTGCGGGATGCGAAGGACGGGAAGTCATTTGCACAGCAGATCGAGAAGGAGACGGGCCGGAAAGTCCAGATCGTCAGTGGCGAGGATGAAGCCAAGCTGTCGGCCATGGGCGTGCTGGCAGGCATTCCTGACGCCGATGGCCTGATGGGCGACCTTGGTGGCGGCAGCCTGGAATTGGTGCGCCTGGAGCAAGGCAAGATTCGCGAGCAGGTGACGTTGCCCTTGGGGCCACTGCGCCTGGTCGAGGCAACCAACGGCAATATCGATGAAGCACAGCGCCTGATCGACCGGCAATTGGAAAAGCTCGGCTGGTTGTCCGAAGTCAAAGGCAAGACGCTTTATCCAGTCGGTGGCGCTTGGCGCTCGTTGGCCCGCATCCACATGGAGCAGATCGATTATCCGCTGCATGTCATTCACGAGTACCGGATGACGCGGCGCCAAAGCGAAGAACTGGCCAATGTGCTGGCGCATCTCGGCAAGAAGTCGCTTGCCAACATCGTCGGCATGTCGCGGCGGCGGCTCGAAACGCTGCCCTATGGTGCGCTTGTGCTGGAACGCCTGATCAAGGCCGTGAAGCCCGAATGCGTGCTCTATTCGGCCTATGGATTGCGCGAGGGTTATCTGTTCAGCACGCTGGACGCCGGCGCCCAGCAGGGTGATCCGCTGCTCGTCGGTTGTGCCGAGATGGGCGGTTCTGATGGCCGGTTCGGATCGGTCAGTGATCTCCTTGATGATTGGCTGGCGCCCTTGTTCCGCTCGGAAGGCAAGGCACGCGCCCGGTTGCGGGAGGCGGCGTGCCTGCTGTCGGACATCGCCTGGCGCGAGCATCCGGACTACCGCGCCGAACATGCCTTCTTGCGTGTCTTGCGTCTGCCAGTTGCGGGTATCACACATCCCGAGCGCATCGTCCTGGCGCTGATTATCGCCGCGCGCTATGGCGGCAGCCAGGATGCGTCTTATACGCAGCCCTATACGGGCTTATTGGAAGAGGGCGACAAGGCATTTGCCGGGCGGGTCGGCAATGCGCTGCGGCTCGCCTATGCGCTTTCCGCCGGTACCGAGCATATGCTGAATCTGACCTCGATCGAAAAGCGCAACGACCGGCTGGAATTGCATTTGCCCGAAGACGGGGGCGCCTTGTTCGGCGAAGCCATTCAGCGCCGCCTGGATGCCGTCGGCCGCGCCTTTGGCCTGGCCGTCGCCATCGTTTGATGTCGCGCAAATAAAAACGCCCTGCTTAATGCAGGGCGTTTTGTCACCGAGATAGAATGCGCGTCAGGCGATCGGGTCGATAAGGGCCCGGCCGGCGAAGAAGGCGTCGAGGTTGTCGAGTGCCTTGAAGCCCATGGCATTGCGCGTGTCGATCGTGGCGCTGCCAAGATGCGGCAGCAGGAAGACGTTCGACAATTCGCGATAGGCCGGGTTGAGGTTGGGCTCGTTCTCGAACACATCCAAACCAGCCGCGAACAGCTTGCCGGATTTCAGCGCAGCGATGAGCGCCGTATCGTCGACCAGGCCACCGCGGGCGGTGTTCACGACGATGGCGCCGTCCGGCATCTTCGCGATCCGGTCGGCATTGAGCCAATGCTGCGTTTCAGGCCCGCCCGGGGCGTTGATGGACAGGAAGTCGCAATGCGGCAGCATGTCTTCGGCCGTCTTGTGATAGATGGCGCCCTGCTCGAGCTCAGGGGCCAGGCGGCTGCGGTTGTAGTAGTGGATGGTCATGTCGAAGGCGCGGGCGCGCTTGGCGACGGCCTGGCCGATGCGGCCCATGCCGAAGATGCCCAGGCGCTTGCCCGTGGCATGAACGCCCAGCATGTAGACGGTCGACCAGGACTTCCAGGTGCCCTCGCGCACGGCGCGCTCACCCTCATAAGCGCGACGCGCGGCACCGAGCAGGAGGAGGAGCGCAATGTCGGCCGTCGCATCGGTCAAGACGTCCGGGGTGTTCGACGCCTTGATGCCCTTGGCCTTCAGGGCCGGCACGTTGATATGCTCGAAGCCGACCGAGAAGGTGGCAATCATCTTGATCGAGGCCGGCAGCTTTTCCACCAGTTCCGGCGTGATCTTGTCGACCGGCGTGACCAGCAGCGCGTCCTTGCCCTGGGCGCGCGTCAGCAGCTCGTCCGCCGACATGACATGGTCGTCGGCATTGAGCTCGACCTCGTAATGGGCGGATACGCGCTTGGTCACGGCATCGGGCAGGCGGCGTGTGATCAGCAGTTTGGGCCGGGCGGTCATCAGTTTCCCCTAAAATCTCAGGTTAGGCCCATACGGCGGATCATCCAGGACCGTTAAGGCGTTGTTTGGTGCCGTCTATCATGCAAAACAAGCACATGCCATACTTGTCAGGAACGGCTTTAACTGCCTCCTGAACGACAGGAAAGGGCGAAGATTTTGTCGATCCGGCGCAAATTGTCTGGGTTTGGGTTGGTCTGGGCGATCGCCCTTGTTGTGGCATTGCCGGCCCAGGCCGATCTGTTGCCCCACAGGGTGGTCTATTCCCTAGATCTCGGGACAGGCAGTTCCATGACCGGTGGCAGTGGTCTGATGACTTTCGAGATCAAGGACGTCTGCGACGGCTGGGCCATGGATCTGAAAGCCGAGATCGCCCTGGCTGGGGAGGACGGGCAGATTCATCGCCTTGGCTGGAGCCAGGTCAGCTGGGAGGCCAAGGACGGCACGCGCTATCGCTATTTCACGCGCGAACTGTCGGACGATCAGGAAACAGCGCGCCGGCGCGGAGAGGCGCGGCGCGAAACCGCCAGCGGTCCGGCAAAAGTTGTCGCGGATTTGCCACAGCAGGCTGAGTTCACGCTGCCCGAAGGGACGCTCTTCCCGGTGCAGCATACGGAGGCGCTGATCAAGGGCGATGCGGCAGGCGAAGCCTATGTGCTTGCCAACTTGTTTGACGGGTCGATCGGCAATGCGGCGGTCGAGGTCGGGACGGCGCTGGGCCAGGGCAGCCTGAACTGGAAATCGCCCGGCAAAGCCTTTCGCGAGCTCGACGGCATGCGGTCCTTTCCCGCGGCACTGGCCTTTTACATCGGCAACTCGGCCGAGGGCGTGCCCGACACGGAACAGAGCATGCGCCTTTTCAGCAACGGCGTCGTCGGCAGCCTGACCTTTACCCTCGGCGATCTCAAGGTTCATGCGATCATAGACGAACTGACGCCGCTGGCGCCGGAAAGCTGCTGAGCCGCTCTACTTGGTCGGCTTCAAGCTGCGGCCCTTGATGATGGCATCCTGCCCCAGCTTGGCGCGGACGCTGTCCATGGCTTCCTCGACCTTGCGGCGGCGCAGGGCATCCGGGTCGCCAAGGTCGATCGGATCGGCATCCTGCGCGTCCTGCAAGGCGTCCATGCCGATCCCGATCAGTCGGTACCAATCGCCGGTCGCTTCCTTTTGCAACAGGGCTTGTCCGGCGCGATAGAGCGTTTCGGCAAGCTGCGACGGTGCCGACAGCCGGGTTTGCCGTGTGATCAGGCGGAAGCCAGCGGTCTTCAGCTTAAGATGGACGACCTGCCCGGCGAGGCCCGCTGATTTCAGGCGATATGCGACCTTTTCGCAAAGCGGCCACAACTCGGCCGACAAGGCTTCGGCGTCAGCGATGTCGATGTCGAAGGTCGTCTCCGCCGAGATGCTCTTGGTGGCGCTGTCCGGCTCGACACGACGGCGGTCAAGGCCGCGCGCCAGGTGCCATATATGACTGCCCATCTGGCCATAGCGGCGGGCCAGGTCCTCGAGCGCCATCTGCTGGACCTGGCCCATGGTGGTGATGCCGTCGCCCGCCAGCTGCTCGCGCATGACCTTGCCCACGCCCCAGATCATGCCGACGGAGCGGGATGCCAGGAACGAGGCCGTTTCGGCCTGTCCGATCAGCGAAAACCCGCGCGGCTTGTCGAGGTCCGATGCCAGCTTTGCCAGGAACTTGTTGTGGCTGAGACCCACCGACACGGTGACCCCGATCTGTGTCTCGATCTGGCGGGTCAGGTGGTTGAGGGATTGGGCCGGGCTCATCTTGTGCAGAGCGGCTGTTCCGGAGAGGTCCAGAAAGGCCTCGTCGATCGAAACCGGCTCGACCAACGGTGTCAGCGCATTCATCAATTGCCGGATCTCCCCGGCCACGCGGCGGTATTTTCCCATGTCGGGCGGCAGAACGACCGCATCGGGGCATAATTTCCGGGCTGTGAACATAGGCATGGCCGACCGGACGCCACTCAGGCGGGCGATATAGCAGGCCGTCGAAACGACACCGCGATGGCCGCCGCCAATGATCACGGGCCGATCGCGCAAGTCGGGCCGGTCCCGCTTTTCAACCGCCGCGTAGAAGGCATCGCAATCGACATGGCCGATGCTCAGTTGTTCCAGCTCGGCGTGAACGATGACACGCGGCGAGCGGCAGCGGGGGCAGCGCGCGCGGGGCGTTGCGGCGTCCTGGCCGGATTTGTGGCCTGCAGCACCCCCCTCAGGAATGTGGGGGGTGGGAAAAAATGTTTCGCATTCGCGACAAAGGCCGGACACTGCCGCGCTCCCAGGACGTGCCGCAATTCTTAACGACGATCGGATTCACCTTGGAATTTTCGTCGAAGATTTACTAATATGGCATTGAAAAGTCGGCGGGAATAGGGTCGAGTGACATTTATGCCGACTTAATGGAGTCGGTGTGGGGGTGCCGGTGTCTGGGCCGGTGGGAGGTTTTATGGCAGACCAGCTAACGTCCGAAGAAAAGCGCAAGAAGGCGGCGTCGAAGACGATCCTGATCGTCGAGGACAACGAACTCAATATGAAGCTTTTCCACGATCTCATCCAGGCGCAGGGTTACAACATCCTGCAGACCAAGGATGGCATGGACGCATTGAAACTGGCGCGCCAGCACAAGCCCGACCTGATTCTGATGGATATCCAATTGCCCGAGGTCTCGGGCCTGGAAGTCACCAAGTGGATCAAGGAAGACGACAACCTGCGCGCGATTCCGATCATCGCCGTCACGGCCTTCGCCATGAAGGGTGATGAGGAGAAGATCCGCGAGGGTGGGTGCGAGGCCTATATCGCCAAGCCGATTTCCGTCGTCCAGTTTCTGGAGACCGTCGATCGTTTCCTGCAATAACGCGGCTGGCTGATTAAATGTCCGCTCGCATTCTGGTCGTCGACGACATTCCGGCGAATGTCCGCTTGCTTGAAGCAAAGTTGGCAGCCGAATATTTCGAAGTTGTCAGTGCCGCGAGCGGCAAAGAAGCGCTCGAACTCATCGACAAGCAAATACCTGATATCGTCCTGCTCGACGTCATGATGCCGGAAATGGATGGCTTTGAGGTCTGCGCGCGCATTCGCGCCAACCCGAAGACGCATTTCCTGCCCGTCGTGATGGTGACGGCCCTCAGCGACCCCAGCGACCGGGTGCGCGGGTTGGAGGCCGGGGCCGACGACTTCCTGACCAAGCCGGTCAATGATCTGGCGCTCTTTGCCCGTGTCCGCTCGCTTGTTCGTCTCAAGATGATCATGGACGAATGGCGTATGCGCGAGCAGACGTCCGGCCAGTTCGATCTGCTGGGTTCCAATGAGCCCGAGGTGAATGAAGATCGGAAGGCCTCGGTCCTCCTGGTCGAGAGCTTTGCGCCGGCCGCCCAGCGCGTGGTCCAGGTACTCGCCAAGGACGAGGACAATGTCGAAGTGACCGACAGCCTCGCCAAGGCACAGGAACTGGCGGCGAGCAAACGCTTCGACCTCATCATCACCAATATCCAGGTGGGTGGCGAAGATGGCCTGCGCCTGTGCTCGCATCTCAGATCGCAGGAAGAAACGCGGCAGGTTCCGATCCTCCTCATCGTCGAGGAATTCGACATGCCGCGGCTCATCAAGGGCCTCGATATCGGCGCCAGCGATTATCTGATGAAGCCGATCGATCCCAACGAGTTGTTGGCGCGCGTGCGCATCCAGGTGCGGCGGCGCCGCTACCAGGACCGCCTGCGCGCCAATTACGAGCGCAGCCTGTCGCTGGCGCTGACGGATAGCCTCACCGGGCTTTACAACCGGCGCTATGCGATGCGTCATCTTGAAGGCCTGATGGACCGGGTGAAGGACAGTGGCAAGGCGCTGAGTGTTCTGGTCTGCGATCTCGATCGCTTCAAGAACGTGAATGACAGCTATGGCCATGCCGCCGGCGACGAGGTGCTGAAGCAGTTTGCTCAGCGGGCAACTGCCGCGATGCGCAACTTCGACATGGTGGCGCGTACCGGCGGCGAGGAATTCGTCTGCCTGCTGCCTGACACGGATGGCCAATCGGCACTCAAGGTCGCCGAGCGTCTCTGCCGGCGAGTCTCGGATACGCCGATGAAGGTGGATGGGGCGCCGAACAGCGAATTGTCGGTGACCGTGTCGATCGGACTTGCCGCGACGACCAAGGTCATTCCCGGCGAGGAACTGTTGAAAATCGCCGATGCGGCGCTCTACCGGGCCAAGCAGAACGGCCGCAACCAAGTGATCGCTGACCCCAGCGCACTGCTCTAGGCGGCGTCGGCTCCGTAATAGAGCGTCACGACATGGCGCGCTTCGGCAAAGAAAAGCCAACGTTCGGTGACGGTGCCGATCGCATTCGCCAACACGGCGACGACCATCAGCCACGGACCGGCAGTCGGAACAGCCAAGGCCAGCAGGACCGCGATCAGCGGAACGGCGAAGGCGCCACGCGATGCAATCCGCCGCAGCTTTTGCGCATGCTTGCGGGCAACCTTGAAGCCCATTTCCTTGAGGAGATAGTTCTCCTCCGTATGCGGAGCCGCAAAGAGTCGCACCTTGCCGAACCGACCGAGGCCGGTTGCAGATCCCGCCGTAGATGCCCCGATATCGCCATCGACGAAACGCCAGTAGCCGAGCTTGATCCCGGCAGCAATGGCGACCATGGCGATGGCAAGCAGGCTGGGGAGGCGCGTTTCGAGTCCGAACAAGGCGCATAGCAGGCAGAGCCACAGGCTGCCGCTGGCCAGGCCCATGCCGAGATAGCCGGGCAAGGTCCAGCCATTGTTCCAGCGCCGGATCGTCTTCAAGCTGGCATAGATCATGGCCGTCGCACAGATCGTGGCCACCGTGCAGGCGATCAAGATAATCGCCGGGAACCACCAGATCTGCTCCCAAAAGACCCAGCCCAAGGCCGTGATGCCGGCCGGGGCAAAGGTCACCACGGCGAGGACGCCCTCGCGCGACAGCCAGGACGAGCGCCATTGCGAAAAGGCCCGCCAGGCGCGCTCTGGGCGGCCGAGATGATAGGTGGAGGAGAGGAGGCCGGCGGTAACGGCAATCAGTCCGACAAGGAAGCCGGTGAGGCCCAGCCATCTTTCAGCCGGCAGGAGGCCAAACAACGCCAGCAGGTTGAGGAGAGCCAGCAACGCGTAGCCAGCGCCGGAAGCGCTGGTGAAGAAGATGACGGAATAGGCTGGATACATGCGGCCTCAGCGCGTCAGCAGCCGGTCGACCCAGCGCAGGAAGGGATGGGTCGAGAGATCAGACTGTTCCGTTGCCGGCGTGGTGGCGCAGGACGTCCCCGCAGACGCCGCGGTGCCGACCTTTCGCGGCCGCGGCGGCAGATACTTGTTGGTGGGGCGATAGCCCATCTCGGGCATCAGGTCGTAGCCCTCGCGCTCTGCCACCAATTGGGAGACGCTGGAGGCGGGATCGCCGAGATCGCCGAAATGCCGGGCACCGACCGGACAGGTGGAGACGCAAACGGGGACGCGCTCCACGGCGTCGAGCGTTTCGTTATAGATGCGATCGATGCAGAGCGTGCACTTCTTCATCACCCCGACGTCTTCGTCGAACTCGCGCGCGCCATAGGGACAGGCCCAGGAGCAAAGCTTGCAGCCGATGCAGAAATCCTCGTTCACCAGCACGATGCCGTCTTCCGCGCGCTTGAAGGAAGCGCCGGTCGGGCAGACCGTCACGCAATCCGGCTTCTCGCAATGCAGACAGGATTTTGGGAAATGCACCGTGCGGCCGTCGGCACCTTCGCCGGCTTCGAAGGTGTGGATACGGTTGAACCAGACGCCGCTCGGCTTTTCCCCAAACGCATCGAAATCGGTCAACGGCGCCATGTGGCCGCCGGCGTTCCATTCCTTGCAGTTGACGGCGCAGGCATGGCACCCGACACAGATATCGAGATCGATGACCAGCCCCAGGCGTCGTGTGGCCGGTTCAGCGGGGAGGGAGGTCATTCCGCAGCCCCCTTCTTAAGAGGGGCGCCATAGCGAACGGTCCGTTCCGGGGTCGGGCCGCGTTGCGGCTGCGCCGCAAAGCTCGGCTCCGTCATACCGAATTCTTCGACCGAACATTTCCTCAGCTTGATCTTGAGATCGAACCAGGCCGCCTGGCCGGTGATCGGGTCCGAATTCGTATATCGATAACCGTCCTCGCGCGGTGGCAGCAACTCACTGATGACATGGTTGAGCAGGAAGCCGGATTTAGCCTCCGGTGCTTGCGGCACAAGATTCCAGGCGCCCTTGCGCTTGCCGATGGCGTTCCAGGTCCAGACCGTGCCCGGGTGCACGCCATCCATTAGTTTGACTTCGGCCTTCACCTTGCCATGGGCGCTTTCGATCCAGACCCAATCGCCATCCGTCAAATCGAGCTCAGCCGCCGTTGTGTGATGCACGAAGAGCGGGTTGCGTGCCTGCAACTGGCGCAGCCACACATTCTGCGTACCCCAGGAATGGTACATATGCATCGGCCGCTGCGTCAGCGCGTGCAGCGGGAAACCGTCATCCGTTTCAGCTTCGCCAAAGGGCGGGTACCAGATCGGCAGCGGATCGGCGAAGGCGCGAATGCGGGCGGCATCATGCTCATTGGCCGGCTGCCGGTCGCCGAAGCCTTCGGCGGCGAGCTGGAAACGCCGCATCGGCTCGGAATAGAGCTGCAGGACCATCGGGTCCGGATTGTCGATCAGGCCGCGCGCGGTCGCCCATTTCAGGTAATCGAGATTGCCAAAGCGGTTGAAGCGCGCATTCTCCGGGATGACCATCTTGTGGAAGCAGCCATTGGCAATGTAGCGATCGAGCTGGTCGGGGTTCGGCTTCCCGCGCCCTTCCTCCGTGCCGTCGCCGCGGAAGCCACTCAACATGCCGATACCGGGCTTGCGTTCATGCTTCAGGATGTAGTCGCGCAAGCCCCCCGGATAGAGCGCGCTGCCATCCTCGCTCACCATGCCAGGCAATTTCAGCCTTGTGCCCAAGTCGAGTAAGACGTCCTGGAATGCCCGCACGTCGCGATCTGGCTTGATGATCGGTTGCCGAATGGCGTCCCCGGCCGCGTCGGCGTGGCTGATCGGGCGATCGAGCAGCGAAATGCAGTCCCAGCGCTCAAGATAGGTGGTGTCAGGGAGGACCAGATCGGCGAAGGCGACCGTCTCGGAATAATACGCATCGCTGTAGATGATGAAGGGGATGCGGTACTCGCCCGTCGCCGGGTTCTTGTCCTTCAACATGTCCATGGTACCCGCCGTGTTCATCGACGAGTTCCAGGCCATGTTGGCCATATAGAGGAAGAGCGTATCGATCGTGTAGGGATCGCCCTTCCAGGCATTGTGAATGACCATGTGCATCAACCCGTGGAGGGCCAGAGGCGCCTCCCAGGAATAGGCCTTGTCGATGCGGAGCGGTTGGCCGAGGGTGTCGACCAGCAGATCCTTTGGCCCCTGGGGGAAGCCGAGCGGCATGCCGGTGAGCGGCTGGTTGGGGCCGACCATGGGCGAGGGCGTGGGGCCGGATCCAGGTACCTTGGGGAAGGGCGGCTTGTAGCGCCAGCCACCGGGGCAGTCGATGCTGCCCAGCAGCATCTGCAAGACATGGATGGCGCGACACGTCTGAAAGCCATTGGAATGCGCCGAGACGCCGCGCATCGCGTGCATGGAAACCGGCCGGCCGATGAAGCTCTCATGGCGGCGGCCGGCCCAATCGGTCCAAGGCGTCTTGATTTCGATTGTCTGTTCGAAGGCAACGTCCGCCAGTTCGGCGGCAATGCGCCGGATGGTCTCGGCCGGGATGCCGATCTGCGGTGCGACGCGATCCGGCGCATAGGCATCATCGAGATAGCGCGAGACCAGCAGGTCGAGGACCGTGCGGGCAGGGCGCCCATCGGGCAAGCTGACGGGGCCAACCAGATGTGGACGAATACCGGGCTGCATCGCGTCGACAAATGTGCCGGTATTGCGATCCAGGCAAAGCGGATCGCCTTCCTGGTTGCGATAGATAAGGCCGTGTTCTTCCGTGTCCGGCGCGTTGATGACCAGCCACGGCGCGTTCGTGTAGCGCACCAGGAAATCGAGGTCGATTTTGTCGTTCCGGAGCAGCTCATGAATGAGCGACAGAACGAAGAGGCCGTCGGTACCGGGCTTGATGCCGAGCCATTCATCGGCGATTGCGGAATAGCCCGTGCGGATCGGATTGACCGAGACGAATTTGGCCGGGTTGTCGGAGGGCCGGCTTTTCAGCTGTCCAAGGCCGATTTTGATCGGATTGCTGTCATGGTCTTCGGCCACGCCGAACATGAGGAAATACTTCGTGCGCTCCCAATCCGGCTCACCGAATTCCCAGAAGGCGCCACCCAGGGAATAGAGGCCGGCCGCCGCCATGTTGACCGAACAGAAACCGCCATGGGCGGCAAAATTCGGCGTGCCGAATTTCGACGCCCACCAGCCGGTGAGCGCCTGGCTCTGATCGCGCCCCGTGAAGAAGGCGAGCCTCTTGGGATCGGTCGCCCGAATCTTCGCCAGCCTGTCGGTCGCAATGGCAAGAGCTTCCTCCCATTCGATCTCGACAAATTCGCCGGCGCCACGTTCACCCACACGTTTCAGCGGCTTGGTGAGCTTGGCTGGCGACTGCTGGGTCATGATGCCGGCCGAGCCCTTGGCGCACAGCACGCCCTTGTTCACCGGATGGTCGCGGTTGCCCTCGATATAGCGAATCTGGCCGTCCTTGAGGTGCACCTTGATGCCACAGCGGCAGGCGCACATGTAACATGTGGTTGTCTTCACCTCGTCATCGGCAGGTATCGAATAATCAATGACCTGTTCGCCGGCACGAGGTGCGGGCGCGTCGATCTTCTCGGCCAGAAAGCGTGGCTTGGTCATTGGGTGATCTGTGACCTAGCTGGTGTGATGGGCATCAGTATTCGCTGAAGACTTCCTTGAAGATACGCCAAATTTCATCGATATCGGCCTTTGTGGCGACCAGTGCCGGGGCGCAAATGCCGGCATCGCCCGTGAACTTGATATGCAGGCCCTTAGCAAACAGCCGCTTGGTCGCATCGAAGCCGCGCAGACCGGGGCGCGCTGCCGGTGCCAGATCGATGCCGCACAGCATGCCGTAGCCGCGAATGTCGGTAACGGCCTTGACACTCTGCAGCGAGTACATGCGATCGAGGAAGTAGGGCGACATTTCGGCCGCGCGCTCGAACAGGCCTTCCTTCTCGTAGACGTCGAGGGCGGCGATGCCGGCGGCACAGGCTGCGGGGTGGGCCGAATAGGTGTATCCGTGGAAGAACTCGACCGCGCCGTCCAGCGCCGAACTGGTGACGGTGTGATAGATCTTCTCGCTGACCGCCACCGCACCCATTGGCAACGCACCATTGGTAAGCGCCTTGGCCATGGTGATGATGTCAGGCGTCACGCCGAAGCTTTGTGCCGCGAAGGCCTTGCCGGTGCGACCGAAGCCGCAGATGACCTCATCGAACACCAGCAGGATGCCGTTCTTGTCGCAGATCTCGCGCAGGCGCTCGAGATAGCCTTTGGGCGGAATGAGAACGCCGGTCGACCCCGCAATCGGCTCGACGAAACAGGCAGCGATGGACTTCGGGCCATAGAGGTCGATGAAGCGCTGCAGGTCATTGGCGAGATCGGCGCCATTTTCAGGCTGGCCGCGGGTGAAACGTGCCTCCGGCTGCCAGGTGTGCCGCAGGTGTGCGACACCCGGCATGACGGCGCCGAACGTCTCGCGATTGCGGACCATGCCTGAGAGTGAAACGCCGCCGATATTGACGCCATGATAGGCGCGCTCGCGGCTGACAAACCGGGTGCGCTGCCCTTCACCTTTGGCGACGTGATAGGCGAGCGCGATCTTGATCGCCGTTTCGACCGCTTCTGAGCCGGAATTGCAAAAGAAGACGTAGTCTAGGTCACCCGGGGTAATCTTGGCGACTTTCTGCGCCAGTTCGAAGGAGGAGGGATGCCCGACCTGGAAATGCGGCGTGTAGTCGATCTCCTTCATCGAGGCATGGACGGCGTCGATGATCTCCGTGCGGCCATGGCCGGCAGCGCAGCAGAACAGGCCCGACGAAGCGTCGATCAGCTTCTCGCCCTTGTGGTTCCAGTAATGCATGCCCTGGGCCTTGACCATCAGGCGCGGCTCGGCCTTGAAGTCGCGGTTCGACGTGAAGGGCATCCAGTGGTTTTCGAGCGTATTTGCGGTGTACTGCATGTCGCCTCTCCATCGATTCGGCAGGCCTGATTTCACAGGTCCATTTGCGACAATCCTAGTCTGCCGGCGCGGCGGAAGCCAAGGGGGCAGGCAGGGCGAATTCCCTGTGCCAGTGACGGCGGATGCCAGGGTTAGGCGGCGCCTTCGCGGCGGCGGAGAATTTCGGTGACCAGTTCGAAATCGGCGGGCTTGTCGACATCGATCGGCGCCTCGGCGAAGGGCATCAGGACCGGACGAATGCGGGCGCCAGTCAAGCGCGAGACATGCTGAAAGGCATCGTCTAGGCTGAGCCGACCAACGGCCATCCGCAGCAGCGCCAATGGCCCCACTTCCAGGACCAGCCGCCAGGGTTTCTTCCGATGCCGCTCCATGCGCTGCCAATAGCTGGCGACCTTGCGGGCATTGCTGTCGCGCGCGAGAAACAGGTTGCAGCCGCTGAAGCGTCGGCCTTTGAAGCGATAGAATGTCCGAATGGCTTCGGGATAGACCGCCGTCACCGTCTCCGCCTCGGCGAGACCGACCGCCAGTTCCGCATCGGCCGGCGCATTTTTCAGCATGTGGGAGACCATGGCCGCCGTCAAAAGCGGATGGTCGGCAGTGGTTGTGAGGAGCGGATGCTGCAAGCCAATGATGTCGAGTGCGGCACCGAGGCTGGCTGCGGGGCTGGCTTCGGGTGCCACCACCTTAATGGCGCCGCTGGCGCGCGCGGCCGCCAGTTCCGGCACCGTATCCAGCAGGGCGCCGTCATCGATGCAGACATGGATGTCGGCGACGCCCTCGACGGAACGCAAGGTGCGATAGAGGCGCAGCAGCATCGGCACGCCGTTGATCGGTGCCAACGCCTTGTGGGTGACGCCAGCCAGCACGGCGACGCTGTCGCCTTCGCGACGATTGCCGGCCAGGATCAGGGCGTTGAAGGGCGCTGGCGACATGGCCGTTCAGGCCAATGATTTCTCGTAGATGCGGTAGGTCTTGTAGACCTTGCCACCGACACCTTCGATGACGCGGCGCATCGGCATATTGTCTTCGAGAATCCAGGACATTTCGACGCGTTCAAGGCCACGCTTCAGGAACGGCGCTTTCAGGCGATCGAACATCAGCGGCAGCAAAGTGGCTCCCAGCACGGAGCCGTGGTGCTTGCGGCGAATGCCCATCAAGGGAATGCGGCTGGTCTTCAGCTTGTTAGCCTTCAGGCGCCACAGCAGTTTGAGGACATTGAACGGCAACAGGCTGCCGTCGAAATCGCGGATCGCCTCCATGAGGTTGGGGAGACAAACCAACATGCCGGCGGCTTCGCCTTTAACTTCGGCGATGACGACCAGATTGGGGTCGATGAGCGGCTTCATCGATTTGGCCGCTGCAGCGATCTCGTCCGCCGTGAAGGGGATCATGCCCCAATTATCGGCCCAGGCATCGTTGAAGATGTCGAGGATAATGCCGAGATCGCGGGTGTAGTTCTTCATATCGAGGCCACGCATGCGGATAGTGCCGTCCGCCTGCAGCTTTTCCAGCATCCGCGACGAGCCGACCGGCTTGTAGGCGGTCTTGTCGAGATCGTAGGCGACGACGTCCTTGAGCTTGGCAAAACCAGCGGCCTCAACATGCCGCCCTGCGTAAGGTGCGTGATAGGGCATCATCAACATGGGCAGGCTGTCGAAACCGTCCACCAATAGGCCGGTCTCTTCATTGGTGCAGAAGCTCAAGGGACCGACCATGCGGGTCGAACCCTGTTGGCGCAGCCAGGCCGCTGCAGCGTCGACGAGTGCCTGGTAGATCGCCGGGTCATCCTCGGCATCGATCCAGCCGAAATGGCCGGTACCGGGGCGCAGCTTCTGTTCCAATTGGCAGATTTGCGCCGACACGCGGCCGACAACCTTGCCGTCGCGCTTGGCGATAAACAGCTGCGCCTTGGCATGGGTGAAATAGGGGTTCTTGGTCGGCGAAAGGACCTCAGCCCGCTCCATGTCGAGCGGCGCGACATAGCCTTTGCTGCCGGAATAGAGCCGTTTTGGCAGTGCGATGAACGCCTTCAGCCCAGCCTTATCGGTGACCGGAACGACCTCGATCGCAGCCATGGTCTGTCGCTTTCATCTATGATTCTGGAACGCGTTATTCCGCCGGGTTGTTCGTCGACCCGCTGCGGAAGCGGCGCGGATTGTTGTCGCCGCGGGTGTCGTTCGATAACTGCGCCACCCAGGGATAGCGCTCTGCCATTTCGGCGGTGTAGCCGATGTTGTGGACTGTTGGGCTCCGCGGCATCGCGCTCGCCTTGGCGTAGTAGGTCTTGCCGAGTTTGTCCCAAAAGAAATTGGTAATGCCGTAATTGCCCTGCTCATTGTGGAAGTGGTGCCACAAATGCTGCTGCTTGATGCGCTTCAAGAAGGGATTCTTTGGCGTTGTGTTGAGATGCTGCACGCAGTGGCAGAACTCGTAGAAGCAGGTGGTGAGCAAGCCACTGGCAAAAGCCATTGCGGCACCGGCAAGGCCGCCGACGGCGTAGCCGATCGGCATGGTAACGAGGGCGATTGTCGGCAGCGTCGTGTAGAGCGCGCCGAACAATACAACGAGGTTATGCGGATCCTGGTGATGGTCGAAATGGATCCGCTTCCACACCTTGGCGGTCAGCGGCGATTTGTAGAGAAACTGGCTGTGGAGCACCCAGCGGTGAAGCACGTACCAGACCAGCGGATAGATCAGAATTGTGAGGCCGATGGCGGCCAACAACGGCAGCGGGCTTTCGTACCAGTGCCACACGAAATAGAAGCTCACTGCAGCCACGCCGAGATAGGCATGGACGGAGGGATAGGTTGCAAAAGCGCGCACGAGGTCCGCGAGATTCATGCGATCAAGATTATGGGTCCGGTTCTTCCAGAAGCCGAAACGAAGCATGGCGGTCGACTCGCTCATCAATTTTGGCTGGGGTGTAGCTGGGCGGTAATCTAGTTGGATCAAGGTTTTAGGGCAAGCAAACGATGGCCGTGCGCGCCTTGGCCGCGGCATCAAACCGGTTCGGCCGGTGCCGGGTGGAAGGTTGCGAGGATCCAGATCGTTCTGCCGCCATGGTAAAGGCAGGTAAGCGCCTGCCACAGAACGATGAAATAGAACGCCTCGAGCCCCCATCCCACCGCATAAGCCACAGTAAAAAGCGGCAAATTGATGTTTCGGCGGGAAATGAAGGTCCGGACAATGGCGTCCATGGCGGCGTGGGTGTGCAGGCCGCGCTTAAACTTGGCGCGGTAGACCGCGAGAATGAGCCGGTCGAGGATGTAGAGCGCGAGCATGACCCAGGCTGCCTGCCAAAGTGGCTGGCTCAAATCGGCGGCGGCCCACCCGCCCAGCAGCCCGATGGCCCAGCCGAAATACCAGAACGGCGGATGAACGATATCGAGGCCATGGTCGAGAACGTTGCCGATGGCCGAATCCGTGAAGGTCAGCCGCGCCAGCTTGCCGTCGACTGAATCCAGTACGCTCATGCCATAGGCGCAGGCAAACCCCCACCAGAAATGGCCGGTCGCAAAGAGCGGTACGGCGAGGACGGTGAGGATGATGCTGACGATGGTAACCGTGTTGGGATGGATACGCGCCCGCGCCAAGGGTGGCACCATGGCCCAGACCAGCGGCGGATAAACGTACTTCGTGAAGAAATCGGTCGAGCCCTTGTAGTTCGACCAGAATAGGAACCTCTCGACGCTGTTCCGCTCGGCGGCATTGGTCACCGAGAACAAGTAAAAGGGCAGAGAGCGGCGCAACTTGGCAACGAAGGCGGGGAAGTCGTCTTGCCGGATTTCGGTGAGGGGGGCTGTGACCGCATCAAGGGTCGGCGCCACGAGGATGCGCGATGCGTCCACCGGTTCGATCCGCGCGATGGTCGCTTTGTTGGCGCGTACGGCGCAACTGCCAGACCGGTCGGCCAGATAGCGGTAGAGCCGGCCATCCGCGAGGCTCGCGGCGTCGGTTGCCAGCAGCGGTTCGTTTGCCGCCAACGCGGCGCGCAGGCGGTCACCGCAGGTACCCTCGCCAGTAACAACGCGCACGGGGCATGCCAGGCGTGGCTCGGCGACCCAGTCCGGAACTGGTCCGGCGCCCACATCGATGATGACTTCGCTGAGGTCGATCTTTTGATGCCGCACAGCTTTGAGATGGCGCTCGATCAGGTCCATGCCAAAGACGCGCTCGGCGCTGCTGCGCCCGGCGTCGATCCACAATTTCATGGCTCAATAGCCTTCTTGCTTGATGAGCCAGGCGCCGCCAATGGCGGCGAACAAAAGGATCGGCAGCCATGCCGCCAGGAACGGCGGAACGGCACCAGATTCACCCAGCGACAGGACGAGGCCGTCGGTGAGGAAATAGAGGAAACCCAGACCGAAACCGACCGTCATGCCCATGGCGAGGCCGCGTTCGCGCCGATGCAGGGAATGGGCGACAGGTGCGGCGAGGAGGATCATCAGGATCGAACTGACCGGCAGCGCGATGCGTTTTTGCAGCCAGGTTTCGTAGAAATAAGTCGGCCGCACCCCGACTTGTGTGGACGAGATGAAACCCCAGATCTTCCCCAGGGTCATCGCCTGAGGCTTTTCGACCAGGTCCGAAAATTCGGCCGGTGTCAGCTGCGTCTGCCAATCCCAGTTCTGGGTGTGCTTGGTTTGCGCCGCGTCACCTTCGGGAACCACTGTCGTCCAGACATCACTTAGATGCCACAGACCGGCGGCGGCGTCATAGCGGGCATCGTTGGCGAAGACCTGCCGAATGATCTTGCCACTGTCGGCGCGCTCGTAAATGCGCAGGTGACTGAGCACGGTACCGTCCTGGCCGACGGCGCCAGCCTCCACGACCGACTTACCTTCCTGCACGAAGAGGGGCTCGTCCTTCGCCTCGTTCTTCGACTTGGTGCGTTCGACCGACAGGTCCTGTTGTATCAGCGCTTGAATCGACAGCGGCACAATGCGATCCGCCAGGAAGAAATGGAGGATCGCCACGATTCCAACGGCTGGCAGGAAGGCCCATAGCACCGTGAAATAGGGCGCGCCCGCAGCCTTGTAGGCCATGATCTCGTTGTCCCGCTCCATCTTGCCGAGGGTCACGAGGGCGGCCATGAGGACGGCAAAGGGAACGAGGAACGACATGATCTCCGGCAAGCGCAGCGCCGCATATTCGAACACGGCACTCATCTGGCCCATATGGTCTTCAAGGATGTCGGCGCTGTTGTTGAGTAGATCAAACAGCTGCAGCAAAGCTGTGAAGCCCGTCAGAAGCAGGAGAAACTGCCACAGAAAGCTCTTGAGGACGTAGCGGGCAAACGTGTTCATTCCGCCGCCCCTTGCGAACGACGCGGCATGATCCTTTGCACGCGATTCCAGATCCAGCCGGAGCCGTCGGAAATCGATTCAAAGACATGCGCCAGGGGATCGGCGCCTGGGCGGGAATTGGCGAGATAGAACAGCCACGTGCTGACACAGCCGAAGACCACGAATGGCAGCCACAACGCAATGGCAGACCCGGTTATGCCGCTGCCGACGGCATCCCGGCCGAACTGCAGAATCTGGAAATATGCGACCAGGAACAGGATACCGACCAGCATGCGGACGCCCTTGGAGGTGCGGCGGGAAGAAACACCGATTGGCATAGCCAGCAGCGGCAGGAAGATGATCGATAATGTTCTCACCAGCCGGCTGTTCAATTCGCCCTTGATGTCTTCGATGTGAAGGCCGGTCGGGGTATTGAAATAGGCGTGAATGAGCTCGAAGAAATCGAGCTCGCTTTCCCGCTCGCCGCGATTTCTAAAAGGCTCGGGGGCCACGGTGTCCATCGGCAGTTCGAGTTCGGTAAAGACCACGGCCTTGGATTGATTCGTACCTGGCGTGGTTTCGGTGCGGACGCCATTGTGCAAGGTGAGGACGAGAGAGAGGTCTGCATTGCGCTCCAGCTGACCGCTTTCTGCCGTGGTAACCAGATCCTGGCCGTTCTCGTCCACTTCCTTGACGAATATCTGCGAGAGCTTGCTGCCGCCTTCGGAAATGTCGCCGATCAGGATCGTCTTGCCACCAAACCCGCTGAAAAAGGCACCGCGCTCGATGGCTGAGTCCCAAGCCGTTTCGACGACCAGGTGAACCAGAGCGCGATAGGCAAACCGGGTATAGGGCTGCAGAAAGCCGATGAGATAGGCACTGACGATCGCCAGCACGACTGAAAGGGCCAGAATCGGCATCAGCAAGCGCCGAAGCGAGAGGCCGCTCGCGCGCATGGCGTCGAGTTCGCTGTCCGAGGAGAGGCGCATGCTGGCATAGAGCACGCCAACAAAAAGGGCTGCTGGAACGGCTATGCCGAGATAATGCGGTACCAGATTGGCCAGCATCTTGAGAACGATGTTGAGCGGTCCGCCGCGGTTGGCGAAAAGGTCGAGCAAGCGGATCAGGCGCTCGAGGAGCAGGGCCGCCATGGCGATCCCAACGGTCGCCAGCAGGGGCAATGCGACCCGTTTCAAAATATAAATGTCGATGCGCAGAAACTTCATGAAAACGCTGCTGCCTCAAGCCAAATCGCGGCGCGGGTATACATCAGGCGGCCGCTCCGGCTACCGGGACATTGGGCGATACTAACAAGGGAATCGCCATTGACATACTGCCTTGCGCCGCGAAGGCATTCTGGGCCGCGTTGAGGCCACGGATGTCGACGTCGAGCCGCCAGGAATCGGCCTGCCTGCTGACTCGGTAGAGGTGATAGCGAGAGGCGTCTTTGTGGCCTGCGGCGACGGCCGAGGCGGACGGCACGCCGATGACAGGAATTGGTCCCTTCGCCGTGTGGATCCTGCCTAGTCCGGAAACGTGGGTGTGGCCATGCAGCACCAGTTCTGCACCGGCTTCTGCGATGACCGCCTGAAAATCCTTGGCGTCCAACAACGATTTGCGCTTATAGGCGCCGCCGCCAAAGGGCGGATGATGGATGAGAACAACGCGAAAGAGGCCGCGCTGTCCAAGGGCCAGCAATTGCCGGCGCAGGCGATCCAATTGCGCTGATCCCAGGCGGCCTGCGGCAATGAAGGGTGGCATCGGCACCGCCGTCGATGTCCCGATCAGGGCGATTTCGCCAAGGTGTCGGACGAAGGGGAAATCGCTGCTGGATTGAGGCTCGGATGCATGGTCGACGCCGTCACGTTCGCCAGCCATGTAGGGCGCCCATTGGGCCAGTGATTCCGACCAGGGCATATCGATGTAGGCATCGTGATTGCCGGGGATGACCGTGACCTTGTCCGCGGTCCCGACGCTTTGCAGCCAACGCGCTGCGGCACGGAATTCCGCCGGAAGCGAGATGTTCACCAGATCCCCAGTGATCGCGATATGGTCGGGCGCGTGACGCTTCAAATCCTCGACCAGCAGTCTCAAGACTTCCGGCTTGTGGATATCCACGCGGTTGCGGGTCCAGGAAAAGAATCCTGAAAGCCGCTTGTTGGCCAACTCACGCCACCCGGCGGCGGGCAGGGGACCCAAATGGGGGTCGCTGAAATGTGCCAAGGTATAGGCAGTCACAGGGTATTCCTTGCAGGATATGCTGGTCGGCCGGCCGCCCTTTCCGGGTGCCTTATCTGGGCCGATTATCTCGTCTGGTCAAGCTTCTAACAGCAATGTGTCGAAGCGTCGGATTTGGCTAGACGGCGTTACCCAATCGGCGCTAACAAAGCCTCTCACAGGCGCTAAAGACGATAAAATATCATGATAGTTCAATCGGATAGAGGATTGCTACCAATCTTCGTCCACGAGTCGAATGAGATCGTCTGGGGGCTGACGCCGAAAGCGCGTCTGGAGCGCGCCCTGGCGCGGGTGGGGGGCTACTCAACTCCGCTGGTTTTTCGGTCCGACGTCATTCTGGACGAGGCCCTGGTGAAGGCCCTTGTCCAGCAGCCGGGTCGGGCATTGATTGACGGTCGCGGTCGGCCCGTGGCCGTGCATTGCGCCGACAGTGCCCAACTCGGTCAGGCAAGGACAGCTGTTGAAAGCGGTCGCCGCCAGGATCTTCCTGCCGGTTTGCCGTGTCTCGACGCTGCGGGACTGGCCAGCAACTACAACAAGGCGCTCCGCCGCAAAGGGGCGCCCTATATCTTTGCCCTCGATGAGATGACCGCGCGCGATATCGAACGCCGCATGTATCTCGAATCGTACAAGGGTGTCACCGACGTCGTGACCAAGCATGTCTGGCCGGTGCCTGCGCTTTATGTGACGCGTTTCTGCGCACGCTATGGCATTTCGCCCAATATGGTCACGCTGGTGAGTTTCATCTGCGTGCTGTTGGCCACCTGGGCCTTTTGGATCGGTGCGTTTGGCACAGGACTCATTGCGGCCTGGGCGATGTGCTTTCTCGACACGGTCGATGGCAAGCTGGCGCGCGTCACGTTGACCTCAAGCAAATGGGGCAACGTGTTCGACCACGGTACCGATCTGGTCCATCCGCCTTTCTGGTATTGGGCCTGGTATGAAGGCCTGGGTGGGGCGGCGGCCGTTGCTCCCTGGACTTTCTGGGTCATCATCGCCGGCTATATTCTGGGACGCGGCCAGGAGGGGCTTTTCATCTGGCAGTTCGGCATTGAGATGCACATCTGGCGGCCGCTTGATTCCGCCTTTCGCCAGATAACAGCGCGACGTAACCCAAACCTCATCATTTTGAGCATCGCGGTCATCCTGGGGGCGCCGGCATTGGGATTCGAGGTCGTCGCCTGGTGGACCATTCTTTCGTTTGTCTTCCATTGCCTGCGCATTTGCCAGGCCTTCGTTGCCAGGGCGCGCGGCCAGAGGCTGCAGTCGTGGCTGACCGAGGCCGTGTGACGAGATGGTACGAATTGGTGTCATCAGCAACGCCCACAGCAAGCGCAACAAGGTGTCGATGCGTGAAATCCACCAGTTGCTGGCGGAGCACCCGCAGGTCAAGCACCACTCATTCCACCACATCAACGAATTGCCGGGTTGCCTTGCTGAGATGGCGGCGGCTGGGGTCACCCATCTGGTCATCAGCGGCGGCGACGGGACGGTTCTTGCAACCGTATCCGCGCTGCTCAACAACAGCCCATTTGCCAAGCAACCGTGCCTCAGCCTGCTTTCGGCCGGGATGACCAATGTGATCGCCCATGAAGTCGGGCAACCAGGTTTGCCTGCCGAGGGGCTTCAGCGACTGGTCGCGCAGGTCGAGGCGGGCCGCGAGGGTGACGTTCTGGAACGCCCCGTGCTGTCGGTCGATTTCGGCGACGGGCGGGTCATTGAACGTGGTTTCCTGGTCGGTGGGGTCGGTTTCTATCAGGGCACCCAGCTTGTACGCCGCGATATTCATTCGCTGGGCGCAAAACAAGTCTTTGCTGCCAAGCTTGGAATCGCCTGGTCGATTTTGAAAATTCTGATGTTCGGACCCGGTCCGCGCTCCGGCTTTCACGGCGAGAGCCTGGGCCTCACCATCGACGGAAAACCTGAGCGTCGCGATTGCTTCATGTTCCTCGGTTCGACGCTCAATTCGGTCCTGCCGGGTGTGGCTCCTTTCTGGGGCGAGGGGCCGGGACGCCTGCAGTTGACGACGATTGACTCGCCGCCACGTCGCTTTGCCGCCGCGGCACTTTCGGTCCTGCGCGGCAAGCCGAAGGCCTGGATGACGGAGGCCGGCTATCTTAGCCGGCGCATGGAAAAGCTGGAGCTTGATATCAAGAGCCCGCTGATGATTGATGGCGAATGTTTCCAACCACCGGCGGACGGCCACATCGTGATCTCGGCCGGGCCGGTCATGCGTTTCCACCGGTTCTGAGCTAGAAGGGGCTGCGCGCCACATGGCACCGACTGCACTCGCTGCGCTGATCGGCGCCGAATTGCACACACCGGTTGCCGCGGCTGCGCGCGCCATGGCGGAGCATTGCCGGGCGCGGCACGGCACGGCGGCGATTGCGGTCCTGTTCTATGGTTCGTGCCTGCGGCAGCCAGACCAGTTGCTGGGTGATGCGCTGCTCGACTTCTACGTCATCGTCGACGATTACCGGGCGGCATATGACAAGCGGCTGCTGGCTCTTGCCAACGACCTTCTGCCGCCAAATGTCTTCTACGTCGAATTGCCGTGGCAAGGTCTGCAACTGAGAGCGAAATACGCCGTCATATCATTGCGGCAATTTGCCGATGCTTGTGCCCCGACCGCGCAGAATGTCTCGATCTGGGCGCGATTCTGCCAGCCCACGCGCCTCATCTGGTGTCGCGATGCGGGCACGGATGCGGCACTGACGACCGCCTTGATGCAAGCATGCCGCACGATGTTCCGGAATGCAGCGCCGCTTCTTGAAGGATCTGCGGCGGGGGAGCCGTTGACGGTCTGGCGCGAGGGCTTCAAGGCCACCTATGCGGCCGAGCTGCGCTCTGAGAAGAGTGACCGCGCGCTGGCGATCGTTGCTGCCGACGAAGAGCGGTATCGCGCGATCGGTAACCTCCTGTTGGCGGAAGGGGCGGCAAACGGCATCTCGCGCGAAGCGGCGATGGCAAATTGGCAGGGGCGTCGTTTGTTGGGAAAGACGCTCAATTACTTGCGCCTGATCAAGGCTGCCTTCACCTTCGACGGTGCCGTCGACTATGTGTTGTGGAAAGTGCGGCGTCATTCCGGCGTCGTCGTGCCGGTCAGCGATTGGCAGCGGCGCCATCCCTTGCTGGCGGCACCGGCCCTGGCGTGGAAGCTTTATCGCCGGGGCGCGTTTCGATAGTGCAAGCGGGATTGGAGGAAGGCATGGCGACTGGGGCAGCTCTCTATTTTTTGGCCATGGCGCGGAACAATGCCTGGGCCAATCATCGCCTCCTGCAGGCGTGCAAAGGGCTTTCGGCAGCCGAGTTCACCGCCGAGCGTACCAGTTTCTTCCCGTCGATCGTTGCCACCTATAACCATATCCTTGTCGTCGACTGGTTTTATGTCGATGCCTTGGAAGGCGGCACGCTGGGACCGAAGGCGTGGGAGAATGAGATACCGTTTCCTAACTTCGGGGACTTTGATGCTGCGCAACGGGGCGTCGATCGCCGGCTGATCGCGCTGTGCAGCGGGCTCGACGACGAAAAGCTCGCCGCAGAGATTCGGATGCACCGCGCATCACATGTACAGTTCGACCGTGCCGATCGGGTTCTGCTGCATCTCTTCGAACACCAGATCCATCATCGCGGCCAGATCCACGCGATGCTGGCCGGCAGCCCGGTGAAGCCGCCGCAGCTGGACGAATTCTTTTGTGCAGGCGATGCCAAGTTCCGCGCTGACGATATGGTGGCACTCGGCTGGACAGAGGAAGATGTGTGGCGCGGCCTAGATGGCCGCTGACGAGAAAAGGGCCGATGCTTTCGCATCGGCCCTATGAGACAGGTCTTAGGTTACCTACTCGAGAAACTTATTCAGCGGCCACCGCGTGGGCGGGCGACTTCAGCAGGCCCAGATCGCGGCCGACATTGGCCAGGATCGACACGACACGCTCAAGCTGCTCGGTGCTGTGCGCGGCGGAAACCGAGCAGCGGAGCAGGGCAGTGCCCGACGGTGTCGCCGGCGGCAAAGCCAAATTGACGTAGACACCATTCAGCAGGAGCGCGCGCCAGGCGCGGGCGGCGAGAGCCGGATCGGTGAGGTGAATGGCGACCACCGGCCCCTTCTGCTTGCCGACGGTGAAGCCGGCATTCTGAGCGCCGTGATAAAGCGTGTCGACGTTCTGCCACAGCTTTTCCATCAGACCCGGGTTGGCGCGAAGCTTTGCCAGCGACGTCCGCACCGAGGCGATCGTGGCGGGCGGCAGCGAAGCCGTGAACATGTAGGGGCGGCAGGCAACGCGCAGGACGTCGAAATCGTCCATGTTCGAAACCAGGAAGCCACCCACAGCGCCCATGCTCTTCGAGAAGGTACCGGTGATGAAGTCGACTTCTTCCAGCACATCGTCATGCTCGACCAAGCCTTGGCCGGTCTTGCCGAGGACGCCCATCGAATGAGCCTCATCGACCAGGATATAGGCATTGTGCTTCTTGGTGACGGCGACGAATTCCTTCAGCGGCGCGTGGTCGCCCAGCATCGAATAGATGCCTTCAACAACGACGATCTTGTTGCCGGGCTGATCGGCGAGGCGCGCGAGGCGCTTGTCGAGATCGGTCGGGTCGTTGTGCTTGAAGCGGATCACGGTCGCCGAACCCAGCTTGCAGGCGTCATAGATGCTGGCATGGCTGTCGGCGTCGATGATCAGAAAATCATCCGGACCGGCGAGCGTCGAGATGGCGCCGAGATTGGCCTGATAGCCGGTGGTGAAAACCATGCAATGCTTCTTGCCGTAGAAGTCGGCGAGATCGGCCTCAAGCGCCTTATGGTCGTTGTACGAACCGTTGGCAATGCGCGAGCCGGTGGTACCCGTACCACTCGTCTCAAGCGCCTTCTTGGCGGCCTCGATGCAGTCGGCGTCGAAGGTGAAGCCGAGATAGTTGTTGGAACCGCAGAGGATTGTGCGGCGGCCTTCGATCATCGCCTCGGTCGAGGAGACGATCTTGTCCATCTTCACGCCGAACGGATCGGCACCGCAGGTCTTGACGGCGGCATGCAACTCGCGCTGCGCCTTGAAACGATCCATCAACCCCATCTTACGCCCCCTTCTTCGAATCAATCACGGTCTGGGCAAGCTGCCCGACCGTGGCAATCTCTGGCACCATGTTGAGCGGGATGGAGACGTCGAATTTGTCTTCGAGTTCCATCAGCAAATCCATGACCGCCAGCGAATCCATGTTGAGGTCACGGGCGATATCCGTCGCCGCGGTGATCTCGATATCGGACTTCTTGAACGGCACCAGCGCGGTGGCGATATCCGCCACGACAACCTCGAGAGTAAAATTTGAAAGCTGCGCTGCACTCGCCGTCACGATGCCGGACCAATCTGTTCTTGTTGTCGAATCTGTTAACGTTGGGAACCGTTTAGGCAGGAAACCGACTCACGCCGGTGTGCCTGATGAGGTTGTCGTAAATTTCGCGGCTAAAGTTAAATGACGAATTGTTACCGAATGTAACAAGTCAGCGATTCCAGCTGATTAGGCCACGAATCTCGTCTTAAAGAAGAGCCTCGGCGCGGTACCATTTGAGCGTGTCCGCGAAACCCTCGCGCAAGGCAAAGGTGGGCCGCCAAGGAAGGAGTGTGCTCAGTCTCACGCCGGAGGAGGCCCAATCGGGGTGGTAAAGCTCTGAAATCTTGTCGAGAGACAGGATTTGAGGGGTTCCGCTCAACCGCGATACGACGGTCACCGCACCGGCGATGCCGGTCATCCAGGGACGGGGGAGGCGCACGGCCCAGAGGCGATTTCCGAAGCATTCGCCAAGAGCATGGTTAATTTCAGCCCAGTCGTGGCCGTTGGGGTGCTCGTCATCGAGTTCGATCACGCGCTCGGACCAGACCTCGGTCGAGAGTAGCGTGGCGACCGCCGAAGCCAGGTCGGCCACGTGCAGTGTCGAGGCACGGCTGCCAGGGCTGGCTGGGTAGGCGAGGAGGCCAAGTTTCGCGGCCTTGAAGAGCGGCAGGAGCGCCACATCGCCGGGGCCATAGACTGCGGGCGGTCGCAACGCGACCCAGTCGCGGGCGCCAGCGAGCGCCGGCAGCTTGTCTTCGCCCGCCCGTTTGCTGGCGGCATAGGGCGAAAGCCCAGGCTCGCGCGCTGCCAATGACGAGATATGGACTAGGCGCGCCTGGGGCGCTGCCTTTTGGGCCGCTTCCAGCAGCCGGACCGTGCCGCCCTCGTTGACGTCGAAGAATTCGATGGGTGTCAGCGCCTTGGTCAGGCCGGCACAATGCACGATGGCATCGGCACCACGGACCAATTGTTCCAGGCTGGCGCGGTCGCCCATGTCGCCGAGGACGACCTCGATCGGATGGTCCGGCATCAGCGCGTCCTGCGGCATGCGCCGGGTCAGGATGCGGATGCGCCAGCCCTGATGCGCCAGGTGGCGTAGGATCGCCGCGCCGACGAAGCCGGTGGCGCCGGTGACGACAACCAACCCTGCCATCAGCGCGCCATCGCCAGCGAATTAGGCGCTGATGCCAAGGTCGGCGTCCGCGTAGAGACCTTGGAGGTAATTGGCCTTGGCCTTGGCGCGCGAGAGTTTTCCGGACGAAGTCTGCGGCAGGCCTTTGGGCGGCACCAATTCAACGCGCGCCTCCACACCCATCGAGCGCTGCAGCAGGCCGGCAATGTCCTGTTTCAGCTTGGTGCGGGCGGCAAGGTCGCTGATGCGGCACTGGATCAGGACAACGACCTGCTCTTCATCGTTCTCGCCCAGCACGGAGAAGGCGGCGGCATCGCCCCGGCGCAGATCCGGCAGAGATTCCGCCGTCCATTCGAGATCCTGCGGCCAGATGTTGCGGCCGTTGATGATGATGAGATCCTTGGCGCGGCCCGTAATGACGATCTCGCCGTCGATGAGATAGCCAAGATCGCCGGTATCCAGCCAGCCATCGGCGCTCAACGCCTCGGCCGTCAGTTCCGGCTGGCGGAAATAGCCCGCCATGACACTGGGACCCTGGAAGAAGATGCGGCCGATGCGGCGTTCGGGCAAGGCGCTGCCCGTCTCGTCACGCACCTCGAAGCGATGCTGTGCCAAGGCCGGCCCGCAGGCGACCAGGCTGCGGGCGGACTTGCCCGGGGCCACGGGGTTGGCTTCCTGATTTTCCAGGCCGGCGCGATCGATATGGTCGACGCGGTATTCACGGTCGAGCGGCGCAAAGCTCATGGCCAGCGTCGTTTCTGCCATGCCGTAGCTCGGCACGAACGCCTTATGCTGGAAGCCGAATGGCGAGAAGGTCTCGCTGAAGCGGCGGAGGATGCCGTCCTGCACCATGTCGCCGCCGATGCCGGCGCCACGCCAAGACGAGAGGTTACCGGCAAAGTCACTCTCGCCGCGCATGCGCTTGACGCAGAGCTCGTAACCGAAGGTCGGTGAATAGGAAAGCGTGCTGTGGTTCTCTGAAATGAGCTTCAGCCACGTCAGCGGGCGGCGCGCAAAGTCGCGCGTGGCGACGTAATCGACGGAAACCTGGCCCGTCGCCGGCACCAGCAGGAACCCCACCAGGCCCATGTCGTGATAAAAGGGCAGCCAGGATGTGCAGCGATCACTTTCGACGATGTTGAGGCCATGGTGGGTGATGGCATAGGCATTGGCCATCAAAACCCGCTGATGAATCTCGATCCCCTTCGGGAAGCGCGTCGATCCGGAAGAAAACTGCAGATAGCTCGGCTCATCGGCAGCAAACGGGCGCGGTGTGCCTGTGTTGGCCGGCATAGCTGCAAGATCAGCCAATGTCCCGACCAGGCGCAGATGCGGCAGGCCTTCGGCAGCCTCGGTGAGAAAGCCCATCAATGAGGGCGGACCCAGTGCCACGCTCGCATCGCAGCCCGACAATTGCTGGCGCAATTGGGCGACATAGGCCTCGCGGCCGCCGAGGCTGGTCGGAATGGCAACGGGTACGGGCAACAATCCCGCATATTGCGTGGCGAAGAAGGCAACCACGAAATCGGGATCGGTGTCCGCGATGAGCACAATGCGTGAGCCGCGCTCCAAGCCCAGGCCGGCGAGTCGCTGCGCCATGTCCCGCGCCCGGTCGCGCAGTTCGGCATAGCTCAGCACAGTGGCAAGGTCGCCCTTGGCCGTGTAGAAATTCAACCCCGTGGCGCCGCCAGCGGCATAATCCAAGGCTTCCCACAGCGTGTCGAAACTGCTGCGGCGATGCTTCAGACTGGAATTCGTGGTCGGTGTCGCTTGCAAGGTCATCTGGTCTGGGCTGTTTTTTTCTGGCTCGGACTTGGAATAAATCTAAGTTTCGTGGGACCTTAGGTCGCAGATCAGCGAATTGCGCGAACGGGTTGCGACCACTAGGATTTCGCGGTCCATAGCAAAAGTCCGGACCTCGGACAAGGCATTGCGCATTGGGCGCGCGATGTAGACCATGGATTGAGCGCGTCAGTTTTAGGGAAGTTACCTAATGAAGACCTCGGATATTGAGTTGTCGGCGACGCAAGGTTCGGCCGGCAAAGAGCAGAAATCGGGCGCTACCGCGCTGTTTGATTGGCTGCTTCCCAAGCCGAAGGGAAAGAAGAAAAAATTCAAGGCAGGTACCGCCCCGGTTGCGGCGCCGGACACCAAGACTAAGGTGAGCCAGTCCGTTGCCGATGTCCTGAACCTGTTGCGGGCCGATGGCGCTCGGCGCGTGGCGGTTCACGGTGACCACGCCTTCTACGAGGCATTCAAGGCCGCGGCAGCTGGGATCGAGGCGTTCTGGATCTCGACCGACATCGTTGGCGATCAGCCCAAGGGCGCCAAGCCCGTCAATGCAGCGACAATCAAGGCATGTGATGCCGTCGTGACGGGTGGCGCCGACGTCGGTACCAAGTTTCGTTACAGCCTGCGCCTTGCTCATGCGCACGCGCCGAAGACGCCGGTGCATTGGGTCGGGCAGAACTGGGAATTCTGCGCCGGGACGGCTGCGGTTCCCTTGGAAATCGAAGACGTCGATGCCCTGGCATTCAATCATTTCGAAGAATTCTTCGGCATCAAGGATCCGCTGCAATTTCGCTTCGAGATCATTGCCGAGGGTGAAACGCGGCGCAGCTACCTCGTTCTCGGACCAAGCGAGTCCGTCAACCTCAATCTCAAGGCGCTGATGCCGAACCGCAAGGGAGCGGTTTGCATGAAGGTTTTCGTGGCGCACCCGTTCCTGACGCGCGGGCGCCACTATCGCTTCCGCATCTGTGGTGATGTGTTCTGGAAAGACAGTTTCACGATCATCCACGGCTCCCACCAGTTCTTCAAGAACCCGAACAAGGTGCAGCCATTCCGCCTGATCGATTCCGTGGTGCGCAGCGGCGAAGTGGTCATGACCGTGCCGAACTACGATCTCGACATGGGTGCTGATGACGAAGTGAAAATCGGCGTCGGTGCCAACAAATCGGCGCTGAAGCGATCGCGCACGCGACCGGTTGAAGAAGTGCATTTCAAGCGACCCGCAGGCACGTCCAAGGAACGCAGTTATTTTGCCGCCTCCTATGCCGGTTACGGGACGTCGTTTTGGTACGCGCTGGATCAGGGTTTCTCCCAGCAGCCGGGCAAGATCGGTTCAATCGCTGCCAACCATCTTTGCCGCGTCGGCGTCGACAACCGCGATGACATCCTTTTCACGCCGGAAGAAAAGCGCATTGTCGAAACGGCAATCAATGCGGGCTTCATGATCCATCCGTGCTGCCTGCCGGTCACGTCCGTCAACGACGCGCTGGCCTTCGGGTTCAACTTCGATGCGTCGAACCCGCCGTTCGACGACTACTGGCTGCGTTTCTATGATCGCACCGGCGGCTATATCGGAGATATGCGCTATCACAAGGACTTTGTCGGTCCGGCCTATCTAGACGACGTCATGGCCAATTGGGCGCATCCGCGCAAATCTGAGGCGGTGACGGCACTGGTCTGCCCCGACCATCTCAAGATCGGTCTGGCGCCGCAACGGCTGGTCACGACCTCGGACATGGCGGTGCGCCATCGCCTGACCGGCGACCAGGATTTCACCGAGTTCCAGTCATCCTGGCGCAATGTCGGCGCGGATATTCCAACCTTGCCGCATTGGCTGCACCCGTCGATCGGCATCATGGGGCGGACGAACTTGATCGGCCGTGTCCGGACCAGGGACGGATTCCGGACGGGCGTCTATGTGGCCAATGCCAGCGGCAATCTCAATTACGACATGCCGGCCAAAGTGGAGTTGGCGGCGATCAACCATGCTGGTGAGCGGCTGAGCTACTTCTTGACGCTGCCGGCCTTCGGTTCGGAGATCGTCTGGATGGACGATGTATTGCCGACCCTGCGCCAGCATGTTGGCGCAGGCGGGATCGCAGCCCTTCAGGTGAAGTCGGCTGACGCGGATCTCACAGCGCATGTCCTCGGTCTTTCCCCGAATGGGGCCGTTGGCCTGCAGCATCTGTGGGGGTACTGAACCGGCATGGGAAAATGGGGAGGGGAGATCAGTCGGGGCCTCGCGTCCCTTTCCCTGCACATCTGGCCGTCGATCGACAACCCGGCATGGGAAAAGGCGAGGGTCGCTGAAGCGGCCCTGGGGGGCGAACTCCATGTGCAGGTTCCGGCCATGAAGATCAGGCGCAAGCTGAGTGCCAAGGCGGTCAGGCCGATCAAGGACCGGTTTCTGATCGATGGCCTTGGCACCCTGCCGTCCGATCCCATCAATGACCTCTACACCTACATGGACATGTCCGACATTGCCCGTTTCGGTGACGAGTTCACAAAAACGAGGCTTTACCAGTGGCTTAAGGCGAGCTGGGTGGCTGGACGGCCGGTCGAAGGGCGCGGCCGCGTGTTCAACTCCGAGGCGGAAATTGTGGCTTACTGCCGCGATTATCTGGATCTCTATACGTCGATGAAGCGGGATGGCTATCGCTACAGCGGCGATGATGACATCTGCCTCGGTATCGCCGCTGACGGCGAAGTGGTCCATGTCAGGCGCGGAACCCATCGCATGGCGGCGGCGCAAATACTTGAGTTGCCAAGCGTTTCGGCAAGGATTACGCATGTCGACAAAGCCTGGGCGAGGCGCTTCGTGAAGAACGGGCGCAGTAATGGCCGCGATATCCTGGGCGAAGCAATCAAGGCAGCAACGAGCTAATCCGTGCGCGACGTATTCAAGATTTTCTTCCACACCGGCTGGCGCCAACAGTTGCTGATCGTCTTTGCGCTGATGGTCTCTGGCCTGGTTGAAATCGTCGGCATTGCGACGCTGTGGCCGATCGTCGGCCTCCTCGGCGGCGAAACCCATATGAAGTCCCATGCGATCGATGAGTATGTGCGTTGGGGGCTGGCAGAACTCAATTTGCCGCTGACGATCGAAGTTCTGCTGCTGATTATTGTCGGCGCAGCAACATTGTCGTTCGTCTTTGGCACGGCTGGCTCGGTCTTTGTCGGCCGTAGCGTGGCGAATTTCGGTACCAGCGTGCGCCTGCAGCTGATCGACGCGATGGTTCATGCCAAGTGGAGCTACTTCGTTGCGCAGCCAGTGGCGCGCTATACCGCCGCGGTGAATTCCGACGCTGATCGCGCCTCCGTGGCTTTCAAGGCCTCGGCCCTGTGCCTGTCGGGGCTCATTCAAACGCTCGTGCTCATGGGCATGGCGCTGTTTGTGTCATGGCCATTCTTTTTGGGCGCCGTTGCCGTTGTCGCGGTGCTGTGGTTGGGCGTTGGTCGCTATATGCGGATGGCGAAGAAGGCCGGACGGGGAAAGTCCAAACACAATCTCGCGCTGCTGCACGCCGTCACTGATGCGCTGACGAATGTGAAGGCGCTCAAGGCGATGAACCGGCACAGCTTCATTGGCCACACCTTTGCAGTCCATGTCGAACGCCTTCGCAGGGCAACCCAAGCTGAGACATACAGCACCAGTGCCGTTCGTGCGGTGCAGGAGCCGCTGTTCACCATTCTCATCCTCGGTGGCCTGTTTATCGGCCACTCAGTGCTGGGCATGGATCTGCGTGTCATGCTGGGCTCGACCCTTCTGCTCAAGCGCGTTGCCGATTCCATCGGCACCGTCCGCTCCAATTATCAGCGGGTCGTTCTGGAGCGACCGTCATTCTGGCACCTGCAGCATCTGCTGCAGGAGGTGCGGGCCAATCGCGAGCATCTGTCTTCCGGCAAAATGCCGTCACTGCCGGCGACGATCGAGTTCAGCGATGTCGGTTTTGCATATCCTGGCAAGCAGGTTATGCGTGGGGCCAATGTGACCTTGGCCGCAGGAGAGTTGACCACGATCATCGGGCCGTCCGGTGCCGGGAAAACGACGATCGCTGATCTCGTCGCCGGTTTGCACCAGGCGACGGATGGCACGGTAAAGATCAATGGGCTGCCGCTGCAGGAAATCGATATGGCCGGGTGGCGTCGTCAGCTCGGCTACATTCCGCAGGACAGCATCCTTTTCAACGACACCATCATCAACAACATCACCCTGGGCGATCCGACCGTATCTCGTGGGCAGGTCGAAGCGGCATTGAAGGCCGCAGATGCCTGGGGCTTTGTCTCGAAACTGCCGGGCGAGATGGACTTCACCATTGGTGTCCGCGGCAGTCTGCTATCGGGTGGACAGCGGCAGCGTTTGGCGATTGCGCGCGCGTTGATCGGCGATCCGAAGCTGCTCATTCTTGATGAGGCGACCAGCGCGCTCGACAAGAAGACGGCCAAGGAAATCAGCCGTGCTGCCCGCGCATTGACCGGCAGCCGGACGATCCTTGCGATCACGCACCAGGCACTTTGGGTCCGCGCGGCTGACCGCGTCTATGAAATCCGGGATGGAAAAGTGACGACGGCCCCAGCCGGCGTTAACTGAGGCGATTGTGCCGGTGCGTTCGTCACGTCACCGCCACTGTCTTGCATAACGTTGCCCTGGTCGATGCGATAGACGCGGTCTGCCAGCTCGACCCAGGCCGGCTGATGCGTGATGGCAAGAACGGTCAGTCGGCCGCGCTGACGACCAACCGCGGCGCAGATTTCAGCTTCGGTTTCCGGGTCGAGGGCGCTGGTCGCTTCGTCAAGAATGAGGAGCGCCGGCTCTGTCACCAAGGCGCGCGCCAAGGCGATGCGTTGCCGTTGCCCGCCGGAAAGCAGCACGCCGCGATCTCCCACTGTCGTGAACAGGCCATGGGGCAGTTCGGCAACGAAACGCATGGCGCCCGCCGTTTCTAGGGCACGGATCGCATCGGCCTCGGTGATGGTCGGGTCGCCCAGGGTGACGTTGCCCAGGATCGTGTCGTTGAACAGCAGGATCTCCTGCGGCACATAGCCGACCTGGCTGCGCCAGCGGCCGATATCGATTTCCTTCAACGGCACGCCGTCGAGCGTCACGCGGCCCTGTTCCGGCTCGAACAGCCCCAGGATCAAATCGGCGATGGTCGTTTTGCCGGATCCTGACTCACCGACCAAGGTCGTGATCGTGCCGGCGGCAAGCTCGATCGAGACATTGCGCAGCACGGGCGCCCGGCCATAGGAGAAGGTCACGTTCTCTAGGCGGCAGACGCTCTTGAGGCTCGGTGTGCCGCGGCCCTTGAAGGCTTCGGCGGCCGCTTCTGTCTCGCGAAGCGTATCCATGAAAGACCAATAGCCGACTTCGGCATGGGCGGATTCACGGGCAGAGCGGTGCACTTTGGCGACCGAGCGCGTCAGGCCCAGGATGAGCAAGCCGGAGACGAGGATGCTGGCGAGGTCGAGGTGCAGCAGCCCGACGGCGACATAGGCGACCCCGGCGAGCATCATGATGATCAACAGATCCGGCAGCTGGCCGGCAAGCTGCTCCAGCAGGACCAACTCACGCAGCGACTCGCGCAACGACTTCGTCTCGTTCCGAAGCTCCTGGATGAGGGCTTCGTGGCGGTGCATCGCCTTCATCGGTTTGAAACTGACAACAACATCGTTGAGATCAGAAACAATGGTACGGCTCGTTATCAGCATGCGCCGGGCGAATGCGCGGGAGCGGCGGATGAGCAGGCGCATTGTAATCCCGACGACCACTGCCATCAGCGATCCGACAATGGCGATCTTCCAGTCGACCAGGAACACGATGACGGCAAAGATCGTGGCCTGGATCGTCGCAATGATCAGGTTCAACGAGGTCCGATAGATGGCTGAGCCCCAGTTTGCCTCGTTGGTGATGGCGCTGGCGAAGCGGCCAATCGGATTGACCGTATAATACGACCATCTTGCGGCCAGCATCGCGTCGATCATGCGCGAGCGCATCTCGGTGGCGATCTCGGCGACCAGGAACCCGACGTACCGGCTGACATTGAGCGAAATGATGGCCTTGAGGACAGCGATGGCCCCCAGCAGCAATACAAGCGCCCCCAGCGTCGCCGGGATATGAAGCAGATCAAGCGCGCTCAGAATGAAGCGCTCGGCCTTGTTGGGCTTTTCGGTCGGGTCTCCCGAGACGATGGCGAGAATCGGGAAGAGGCTGGCGACCGACAGCCCCTCGAGGACGCTTGCCGCCATGACCCCGATCATCACGGGGACCTGGCGCCACAATCCATGCTTCCGGATCACCCGGAACGCATTGGTCAAAGCGGAGGGCGTCTGCTTTGCCTCTAGGGTATGACTGAGGTCGCGATGCTCTGGAGCTGGCAATGGCTGTGCCTTTAGAATGACTTACCGACCATTACGGCGGGTATACCGGTTGTGATACATCCGTCTGGAGGTGTCAATTCCATGGGGGTGCGGCCAATGTGAATAACCCTGCAGACTTTGCGGCAAATCGGCGCATTATCAAGTGGTTCGGTTGCCGATGGCTGGGGCGCCGACTATCATCCGCGCCATGGCAGGACAGGCCCCTTTAGGCCGCCAACTGGGAGTGTCTGGTGCAATACAAGCTCTTTATCCAGTCCAACGACGAACAATACCTGGGGGCCTTGGTCGCCGGCTATGCCGCCAAGCGCAATAGCAGGCAGCCGGACGCGTTTGACGTCCAGGTCATGCATTTCAAGGACTATCCCTGGCTCCATAACCGGATCGGCCAGAAATTTTTGCGGGGCCTGGAGCACCGAGTCTGGACGGATGCGGATCTGCAATCCTTCACCCCGGTGCGTTTCACCCCGCCCAAGGACATGGGATATCAGGGGCGGGCGATCGTTATCGATCCGGACTGCTTTGCGGTCGGCGACATCATGGAACTCTTTACGCGAGACATGAAGGGCGCGGCCCTGATGTGCTGCATGCGGCCGGCGTTGAAGGAGATGCCGCCCTATCGCGCTTCCAGCGTCATGCTGCTCGAAAATGCCAAGCTGACGCATTGGGACGCCGAGCGGACCTTTGGCGAACTCTTCGAGTTCAAGAAGGATTACCTGAAATGGATCAAGCTGGAATACGAGGCGGATTCGACAGTCGGTATCCTTGAGCCGGAGTGGAATGACTTCGACCATCTGACCCCAGCCACCAAGATCCTGCACACGACCTATCGGCGGACGCAGCCCTGGAAGACCGGCTTGCCGATCGACTTCTCGATCCGGGAAAAACCGAAGAAGTCGTTTGCCGGCAACATCGTCAAGGCGATCAAGCGGGGGATCGGCGCTTCACGACCGCGGGCGGTCAAAGATGGGTTCTACCAGCCCCACCCAGATCCGAATCAGGAACGGCTGTTCTTCGGCTTGCTGAACGAGATGCTCGACAAGGGCATTGTCGACGTGGCGATGGTGGAGCGGGAGATGGCACTCAATCACGTGCGCCACGATGCGCTCGACCTGTGCCGCAAGCTGGCGGCCTGAGGCGACGTAACGTCGCTGCGGCGGGTTGTCGAATTGTCGGAAATTGCAAATCGGGTGACACTGCAACCGTTCCGATGAAATTTCCCCAAGCGTGCACAGCGCCGCTTTGAGGGCAGGAGTGGAGATAAAGTCGATGTTGGCAGCCACGGTCGAACAACGCGCGCCGCACATGCTGGAAAGCGTGCGACCTGAAGAAGTCGTAACGCAGCCTTATGCGCATTACGCGCGTCAGAATGCCGTGCCCAGCGATGTCTATCAGCAGCTGGAGGCCGAGTTCCCTGGTCTCGACACGATCCTCAACGGCCGTGCCGAGGCGGGCAGCAACGTCGCGGTTCGGCTCACGGTCAAGCAGGTGCTGGGCGATCGTCGCTTTTCACCCCTGTGGCGGGAGTTCTTCGAGTACCACACATCGGGTGACTATTGGCGCCACGTGACGCGTCTGTTCGGCAATCACCTACGCTCGGAGTTTCCCGATCTCGAGGAAAAGATCGGCCGGCGTTTCGAAGATTGGCGTGTGGTGCCGCGCGGATTTGCCGGCGAGGCGGACATCCGGCTCGATTGCCAGTTCGTCATGAACACGCCTGTGCGCCAGGTCACGAGCGTCAAGACACCCCATGTCGATCTCTGCGACAAGATCTTCTCGGCGCTGTTCTATTTTCGCGACTCGCGCGACCAGGTCAGCGGCGGCGATTTCGACATCTATCGCTGGCGACGCGAACCGCGTTTTATCAAGCACCGCTCGCTGGATCGCGATGTAGAGCTGGTAAAGACGCTCACCTATGCGCCCAATTCCTATGCCTGCTTCGTCAACTCGCCCTTGGCGATCCATGGGGTCAGCCCGCGCGGTATCACCGACATTCCGCGCCGCTACATCAACTTCATCGCCGAGCTGCCGTTCAAGGCGTTCGAGCCCAAGCAGCTCAACCGCCTGCAACAGATGTGGTATTCCAAGGAAATCAGTGCCGCCGTTCAGGACGACAAGTACTGACCAGCCAACACCCGGACTGAATGACAGCGCCGCCCTTTCGGGCGGCGCTTTTTTGTTTTCAGTCGACCTGCTTGAGGGCTGCGGCAACGTCGGTCGGGCGCCGGTTCTTGAGATGCGCGCGATCGATGACGAGGATCCAGAACGTGCGCACGCCATGATAGGCGGCTGTCAAAATTTGCCAGGCAACGATGAGGTAGAAGGCTTCGACGGCATAGCCCAACACATAACCGGCGATGAACATCGGCAGTGTGATATTGCGCCGCGCGATGAAGGTCCGCATGCGGCCGTCGAGTTTCGAATGCGTATGAAAGGCGCGTTGGAAGAAGCTCGGATAGACCTTCAGGATCAGGCGATCGATGACATAGAAGGCCATGACCAGGATCGTGGCGAGGCCCAGCGTCGATCCCCAACCCAACGTGGCGAGCCCCAGGCCATAGGCCCAGGACAGGTACCAGAAGGGCGGGTGGACCATATCGAGGCCATGATCCAGGAAGTTGCCGAGGCGTGAGTCGGTAAACGTCAGGCGCGCCAGCTTGCCATCGACGGAATCGAGCACGCTCATGCCATAGGCCATGGCGAAGCCCGTCCAGAAGGACCAAGTTTCGCCGACCGCCCAGATGGGGATGGCGCCCAGCGCCAGGATGATGCTGAAAATGGTCACCGCATTGGGGTGCACACGGGCACGCGCCAGAGGCCCCACTGAAATCCAGACGAAGGGCGGATAGACGTAGCGGGTGAAGAAGTCGGTCGACCCCTTATAGTTCGACCAGAACATGAATTTTTCGACCTTGGCGGCTTTGTCGGCCGTCTCCACCCGAAACATGTAATAGGGGATCGTGCGCCGCAGTTTGCGAATGAAGCCGTTGAATTCTTCCTGCTGGTAGGGTCGGACAACCCCGGCCGCCTGCAGCTTTGTGGCCAAGGATGGCAGGTCGGCGGCGTCGATCGTGAGGCCCGGCAGCCGATCGGCGTCCAGACGGATCATCGCGGCACGCTCGTCTTCCTTGGGGGCGAGGACGGCGACCGAAGCAGCAAGCGCCGTCAGCGAGGCATGGAGGCGCGCATCCGGCAACGTGGCGCCGTCCAGCAACAAGACCGCTTCGCCCTGGGTTTCGGCCAGAAAACGCTGCAGCCTCGCCGAGAAATCGCCCGGCACTTGTCGCCACTCGATCGCAAAGGCTTCATCCAGGCTGCTGTCGATCCGAGGTTTCTGGCCGTCGGCCCCAAGATCCACCACGATCCGGGCAGGCCGTGGCAGGGAGCGCTTGAGCGCCTGCAAATGGCGCTCGACCAGTGTCAGCCCAAAGATTTTCGGCACCCGCCCACATTGAACGGCATCGATCCAAACCAGCATTTATCGGGATTCCCAGGGAAATTTCATGCGGGCGTCATATCACGGTGCTTGCATCCGCCTCAAGCGCCCGGTCACCAAGCGATGGGTAATTAATCCTGCTTCGCACGAGCCAAGTCGCGCCACAGAGCATGAATCCGGGCAAGTGCCGCCTCGCGTTCGGCGCGCAATTTATCGAAGGCCGCCGTGAAATGGTCGGGTGCCGCCGCAGCGGTCTGTCCAAGTGGCAACGCAATGCCGAGATCGAGGAGGCGGGTTTCGACCTGATCGATGTCCCGGCGTGGCCGCGCTTTCCCGCGCCGCGTCCAGAAATCATAGAGCTTGTCCAAGGGATCGGCCGGCAGATCTGCATCCTGGCGGGCTTTCCGGCGCAGACGCCAATTGCGCGAGACGGCCGATTTCAGCCCCGGCTTGATCTTGGCAGGGACCTTCGCAAGGTGAAAGAGATAGAGCGGCTTTTGCCGGGTGGCCGCTTCGGCGACCATGGACGCGCTATCCACGGAAACCACAAAAGCGTCAGCCAATGCCAGCATGGCAGGGTACGGATTCTCGCCCTGGCGTTCATATGGCAGAAAAAGATGCCGGCCTGGCAGCGCCTTCGGCAGCCCGGATCTCAGCGCGTCGGTGACATCGTCTGGCGTGCGGGGGGAACTGGTGACAATGACGCCGCCACCATCTCCGACATGGGCCGAAAGCTCGCGAATCATGCGATCGGCATCGCCCTTGCCAAAGGCCAGCTGCGGCGTCGGTCCGCCCACCATGACCGCCGTCCACGGCCGCGGCAGGGTGGCAAAGCGGCCATGCCAGGCAGCCGCCGCTCGGCCGAGAGCCTCGGCATCGACGGAAACAAGGGGCAGGGTGATTTCAATCACATTCGCCGCCTCTGGCAAACTGTACTGAGGGGTTGTGACGACTAGGTCGAACAGACTGAGATCAACCCGTGGGCGCCCGAGATGAACATGAAGAATGCGGTTTCCGGCCTGGGCCCGGATCCAGCGCGTGACCGGCACGGACCGCCGGCCGATGGCAATAATGGCCTCAGGCCAAGGCGCCGACAGCGCATCGCTCTGCTGCAGGTCGACGCCGGTCAGCGTGGCGCCGCGGTCCTTGAAGTCGACCGGGCAGTTCTCGTCGTAGCGGATCTGCTTGATTTCGGTCGGCCAGCCGAGCGCGCGCCCCAGGGCAAGGACCTGGGCATTGTCGCCCGCCCGTTCACCCAGGATGAGCCAGGTGCGTGGCGGCGGAAGGTTGGTTTGATCGTTCATGGCGGCCGGACCTTAGCAATCGAATCGAACAGCGCCAAGGCGGCGAAAATTCTGCCCAAACGCGTGCCGACGCCCAAATCCTGTCGCAATCATCATGTATCAAATCGCTTCGTCGACGCTATAATTGATCGCTATGGATTTGCGGGACGGGCAAATCGGATCGGGGCTTCGACCATCTGACGTCGACTAGGGTCAACAGCCAAACTCGTTCATGCGGGAACATTGACATGCGCGCGCCCATCACCCGGCTCGGTTTCCTTCTTTTCCTCGTCCTTCAATTCCTCGTCCCACAATCCGCCAAGGCCCTCGATCTCACCGACATCGCGAAAGAGGCCGCGACCTATCGCGCCGAGATCATCGCGGCAGCGAAGGGCGAGGATCCGCGCCGCATCGACGTCTTGATTCAGCAATCGAAATCCGAGGCGGATGCGCGCCGTTTCAAGGAGGCTGCCGCCCTGCGGGCGCGGGCGATCGGGCTTGGCGATGAAAGCTACGACAGCTGGTTCACGCTGGCCAACCTGCTGGATGGTGCAGGCGAAAAGCGCAAGTCGGCACTCGCGGCCTACCGGGCCTTTGTCGAGACCGATCAGTATGAGTTGCAGGCTTCCTCCATGAACATGGTGGCCAAGCAATTCGACAATCTCGATGAAAAGCGCCTGGCGCTTGCGGCCTACGAACAGGCGCAGCGGTATTATTATGACGAGCAGGCAGCCAACCGCGCGGAGCAGATCCGGCAGATGCTCGCCTTTTCGCTGACCACGACCAAGCTCAATACCGACGGCGAGACGCCCGAGGCCTGCCTTGAGTTCCGCGGCGATCTGGCGACGCCGGACGTTGTCAAATACGAGGACTATGTCCGCGTCGAACCGGAAGTGAAGGCAACCTATCGCGTTGCCGGCTCACAGCTCTGCGTCGGCAATCTCGCCTTCGGCCAG